>NZ_JBBVMF010000002.1:0-378372 GCF_038150125.1 Rhodohalobacter sp. 8-1
ATCAGGATAAAATCCAACCCGCCTTGTAGCAACTACAATGGCTCTATGCGGAAGTTGAGCTAAAGAACATTTTGTGGGCACAGAGATAAATATTTGAAACTTTAAAAACGGTTTCGCCCCTGCGCGTAACAAAATGCCCCGGCAGGGCCCCATACAAGCGCCGTGTAGTTGACGGCGTGCAGTGCGGGGGTTAGCCCAACGCGACAACATGGATAAACTCATCGCGGCGCAGAAATTAACCTGGTTCGGGATCTGAGATTTAAGCGCCGCGCTAAGTAATCCTAAGCAGCTGTCACCCCGAGCGCAGCGCTAGCGTAGCCGAGGGGTCTCCCTGTTATTGGAAGGAGCTTTGAAAAACTCTTGACATGTACCCGTGTATTGGCGGTTGCGTAAAACAAAATAACCCTACCAATGACAGTTTGTAAAAAGTACCGTTTTTGAGCATCTAAAGACGATTTCATTTTTTATAGGCACTTGCCTTCTCACTTACAGATATACAACTGGTTTCGCCCCTGCGCGTAACGAAATGCCCCGGCAGTGCGGGCTTAGCCCAACGCGACAACATGGATAAACTCATCGCGGCGCAGAAATTAACCTGGTTCGGGATCTGAGATTTAAGCGCCGCGCTAAGTAATCCTAAGCAGCTGTCACCCCGAGCGCAGCGCTAGCGTAGCCGAGGGGTCTCCCTGTTATTGGAAGGAGCTTTGAAAAACTCTTGACATGTACCCGTGTATAAGCGATTGTGTGAAACAAAATAACCCTACCAATGACAGTTTGTAAAAAGTACCGTTTTTGAGCAGATTTCAACAATTTCAGAATCTTAGCCGCATACTTTTGGCCCGCCAAAAGTATGCAAAAGCTCCCGGCTGTGATGGCTTCCGGGCACGGTTTGCCCCGCACGGGTACACAATGAGAATGCTCACCTTGTGAGCGCTCATTGCGATTTCTCCCGTGCCTGCCCTCCGAAGCCTTGGCACAGTAAGGGCTGTGGTGCAACACATGCTATCCCTTCACCCATCAAGGCCGGACATTATTCTCCTAAATAATATCTAGAGAGCAGGAACTTGGATTTTCCTGTCACCTACAAAATGGTGTTGCACTGTTTTTGGCAAGATTAGGTGCTACCAATGATAGATGCTCAACGTGGTGTTTTCTCCCCATACTTTCCCCATGTGGACAAGTGGACCGCTACCCCGCAGTAGCGGGACTAAAAAGAAAAAGTAATCATGCCAAAGGCATCACTATGTGAAAACCTCCCCGACAGAGGTGTTCTGTCGGGGCACGGGTACACAATGAGAATGCTCACTGCGCAAGCGCTCATTGCGATTTCTCCCGTGCCTGCCCTCCGAAGCCTTGGTAAAGTAAGGGCTGTGGTGCACCATAGGCACAGGCAACCCATGCTATTTCGCTGTCGCGTTCAAAAAATGAGCTCCACCCATCAAGGCCGGATGCCTTCTTCCCAATCAACGTTGCTGGTACAATTCAAACAAAGCGAGATAGCTGGAAAAATGGATCAAAAAAAAACGGGACACCCGGTGACCATTTTTTTTAACCGTAAGTCATTGATACTCAATGCCCGAAATTTATACTCCAAAAAAGTGTGGAAGTTAGGAAAAGTTATGACATGAGCTATTTCTATCACTTTTAAAGGAAACGTATGTTTCAGTCACTACATCGCCATTTCGGGGAACTTTAGATAGCTTTTCAAAAAAGGAAATAAAGCCCGAAAGTAACCGCCATATTGTGCGGATTGAACTCTAGGTCGGGCCGGTTTCCTGAACTTAGAACCCCCAGCATAAAACGTGTTTCAAGCCCCACTTTTGTGTTTAAACCGAATTCTGAGCCCGCCCCTAGAACAATACCGACATCACGATTTTTATACTGTTTGGTAATTTCATTTTCGAACGCTTCTTCGAACTCTATGCCGATCGGGCCGCCCCGGTTTGTTCCTGAAAATTTGGCATCAAACAGGTAGCTGCCATAGATGCCGCTGGTCAAATGAAACGTAAATTCCGGCCAGGGACGCGGGAATTGACCACGATCGGGAGGCGCGGTTGTCAGTTGGAGTAGAATTGGCAGGTGTATGTAATTCAGTTCGGTACTGCTGAACGTCTGAAATTCAACACCCCTCATGATAAAGAAATCGCTGTAACCGGCACCGAGCTGAATAAATGACGGCTCAAACTGAAGTCTGAGGTTGTTGGAGAGATAATGCCGGGAGACAATTCCCGCCTGCCACCCGTTTGTAAATTCCGGTGAAAAATCGAGATTAACATCATCCAGGTTAAATTTGAAATTATTCAGATGTGAACTGAAGTTCAAACCGGCCGCTGCCCCCAATCCAATTTTTTGAGAATGTGAAACTTCGGGTTTCATCGAGATGATAACCAGCGAAAGAAGAAGAATAAAATTCCATTTTAAAACCGGCCGATGCTTATTGAATGGCATAATACACGTTTATTTTGATTCATAGGTGGTTTAACTCCGAGACTGTCCAAAAAGGCGTCATCCCGCGCTTGACGCGGGATCTCCCATCTTAAAAGAGGTAGGAGATTCCGGATCGGGGTTCGGGATGACGGTATTAATAGATACATTTTCTAATATCCGCCCTTTTGGACAGCCTCAAAAGATAAAAATCCGAGACTGTCCAAAAGTCTGGACCAATTATACAAAACTTAAACATTTTAATTGTTTGATAAATGAATTGTTAAGATCCCCTCCGGCTAAAGCCGCTCTCCTTTCGAAGAGTAATGTCACTAACATTAGCCAATTTTGACGTTTTTCCCCGTACTTTTGAACGGTCAAAAGTACACAAAACCCGCCGGGCTGGTGATTCCTTCCGTCGGGATTTGTGGTCCGCTTTGCGATGTAAAAACAAAGGTCCGCATCACTTTGTCAACCTAATCAAAGATTCGGCCGGTAGGTTTTTACACCCATCGCATGCACTCCCCACAAACCCCCAAAGGGATGCCTGCGGCGCAACCACCTCCGTCAGCAATCAAAGGCTGGGCTACCTGAAAGTTAATGAACGGCTAATTTGCCTTTATAAATTGGTACAATACCTCTTGAGAGCTTAGAATGGTTGTTGAGGGCAGGGGAATCCCGCCCTCGAAAGAACTGGCGATTGAGGGAGCCGTAAGATCTGCGGAGACCTTTTATCTTACCGGCTCTAAACAATTAATTAAGCGTTAAGAGTGGCGGACCATTGATAAAAGGTAGCAGATATTACGTGACCGCGTCTCCCGACAGCTGTCGGGATCGCAGCCTTGATTTTTTCGCCGAAGGCATCCCTATGGGAGGTTCGTTTTGCCACGAAGTGATCCCTACGGGGCATTAAGGCAAAATGAACAGGAGACCTTTTGAGATCAACAAATCCATTTACTTATCTAAATTTTTCAATAAGGAAACAGGAAAATATTCATTAAAGTTAGTGACATTGCCTCGAAGAGGAGATAACGAATGACCGCATTACTTTTAGATTTTAAATTTTATTCGGCCAAATGAGCAGACACCACCTACACAATTCGGAGGCCGGATAGATGAAAAGCTCTTACAAATTTACAAGTAATAATTTTGTCTAACCACACAAAACAACGAGAGCCATCTAAATTCTATTCAGTGGAAACTATCCTGATTAAACAAATCGTAAAGCGCATATTCGATTGAATAATTACAAATCACTTTCTGTTTTAGATCTTAAATCTATCGAACAGAGATTACAAAAATATAACTTAACAGAAAAACTCATATAAATTTTGTAAGCTTGAGCCGAAACAGATTAGGTTTCTCATTAAGAGAGGGGTATTTGCAAAAAGAACGGTTTTGCACAGCTCTCTGGGGGAATATTTACATTGGCCGGGGTATTTTAGCGCACGTCATTAATTGCTTATGATACCCAATATCTGCGAATTAGATTATAAATTGAATCATCAAATACGGTATACATGCTAAAAAAACTCAGCTTAGTCTTAATTATTAGTTTTGCATGGGGTATCACTTCGGAATTGGAGGCCCAGTTCCAGTCGGATACCGGTGGGGCGCTGGTTCGTATTACCCAGCCCGGACAACTTTCGGATACACTCAGTGTTTGGGGAGACGTTCTCACACCGGGTCGATATTTGGTTCCGAGGGGATCCACTTTAGCTGAATTCATGCAGTACGCGGGGGGGCCGAACAGCTCTCGAAACGTAGGCAGAGGTAACCCATGGTCACGATTAAGGCTATCTGTTACTGTCTCTCAGTATGATGCTGTTACGCAGGAGATGGATTTGATGAAGTTTCATCTCAGATTTAACGACGAGGTGCCGCGGGAAATGAGGGAATTCAGATTGACGAACGATGATATCGTAACGATAGAAGTTCGGCAGGCCCCGGGTTTTTTGGATGTTCTGGGGGTAGTGGGGCCTATACTTGCTACAGTTACAACGTCTATTCTGCTGTACGACAGGGTAATACGTTAAACTTTAAATATTGAATTAGAAAATTGGGTTTTGCAGACATGCCTGAACCGGAATGGGAGATGCCGCATCGGAGTGCGGCATGACGTTTAAACTTTGTGACAACCCACAAGAATATTTATTTAGAACCAAAAAGAGCATGAAGAGAAAAGCAGGTAGTGAATTCAATTTTGTTGAAAGCTCATTAAATGATTGTTATAACTAACCAATTTCAGAAAGACGTGAAAATCAGCAGATATGAAAACAGGTAAGCCTAAAAATACATTTCAGATTTTAAATTCTTATCTGGATAAGAAAGACAAAAGGAGTATTGTCTTCATCTTGTTCCTGTTTTTAACGGCATCTGTTTTAGAGGTATTTGGCCTCGCTTCACTTATTCCCGTTTTACAAATAGCAATGGACTCTTCTGCAATTCAGGAAAACCAGTATATAAAGTCGGTATATGATTTCTTTGGGTTTGAATCAGAGCGAATGTTCCTTCTTGCTACGGTTTTGAGCATTTTTACTTTCTTCCTGTTTAAGAACCTGTTTATGCTTGGCGTAAAATATAAGCAGCTGAAGTTTACGACAACTCTTTCCATGAAAATTATAAAAAAGCAGTTTGAAAAATATTACTCCCTGGATTTTTGGAAATTTAACAGGGTAGGAGTCTCAACGATTTTGAACCACGTCAATCGGGTGCCGGATGTTTTTTCTTCAAAATATTTGTACAACTACTTTCAGCTTTTTACTGAGTTCATTGTAATCACCATTATTGTACTGGGTATTGCGATCTATAAGCCCGTACTCTTTTTGCTAATGGTTATAGTTTTAGGGCCCACCACATGGTTGGTTTACGCTGGCTTAAAAGGAAAGATCCAGGAGTATGGCAATAGAGTGGATTCACTGATGCCGGAGGGTTTCAGCCTGGTCAATGACTCTTTTAAAGGATATGCAGATCTAAAACTGGCCGGGAAGTCCGACATGTTTATGGACAGGTATTTTAAGAACAGAAAAAAAGTTTATAATCTTCAGGTTAGGTCCGGAGTGCTGAATGATGTACCGGTTAAAGCAATAGAATTAATTGCAATTAGTGGTATTGTGCTGATATTTATCTATTCACTGTTCATAAGCAGCCAGCCGGAACAGGTACTGGTACTTTTGGGAATATTTGTTGCAGCGTCTTACCGAATTATGCCCTCGGTTACCAGAATATTGAGCTCATTAATGACGATTAAAAACACTCAATATTCGGTGGATTGCCTGGAACTCTATAAGGATTATATCAAAGAAGCGGAAGCTTCCCGCAGCGGCGTAGCGAAACCCGTTAATTTTATGGACTCAATAAAGTTTCAAAATGTGGGTTTCTCCTATCCTGATGCGTCGGAATATGTAATAAAAAACATAAACTTTGAAGTCAAGCGAGGTGAAAAAGTAGGGTTTATTGGCCGTTCAGGGTCCGGAAAAACTACGTTAATCAATATACTACTCCGGTTTTATGAAGAAACGGAGGGCTGCATCGAAGTAGATGGAACGCCGTTGACCCACGAGCACCTGGAGTCCTGGAGGGAAAAGTTGGGGTATGTACGCCAGGACGTATTTATTCTTGACGGTACTATTGAAGAAAATATCACGCTCGCAGATAAACATGTGGATCAAGAAAGATTAAGCCGCGCAATTCAACTGTCCTCACTGAAGGGGGTAATGGAGGAACTATCCGAAGGAACAAAAACGCATGTTGGAGAGAATGGATCAAGAATGTCCGGGGGACAAAAGCAACGGATTGGTATTGCAAGAGCACTTTATCATGAAGCTGAAATTTTAGTCTTTGATGAAGCTACAAGTGCCCTGGATAATGAAACAGAACAAGAAATCACTGAGGCGATTAACAGACTTTCTGAAACGGACATAACCTTGTTTATTATTGCACACAGGGTCACGACTCTTAAAAACTGTAACAAGATATTTGAGTTGAAAGATGGGGAAATATTCACACAAAGATCCTATAATGAACTCTTGAATGCTGTAAACTAATCTGCTGATATTAATGAGAGTAGCTTATATAACACATACAAATATTTCTATTTCAGAGACCTTTATATCTGATTTAGTGACCGGTTTAAATGAGCATGAAGATCTTGATTTGACCTATTTATCAGGCGCTGCATGTGATGGTGGAAATAAATTGAGTGATTTGAATATTAATGCAGTATATACTGGGTTTTCTTCAAAATATGATTTGGTTTCCCGTATTCTCTTCAAAATAGGCCAGATGGTTGGAGGAGGGAAAGAGAATTTATTCAAAATGTTCTTTAACCGAAAGATTGCAGAGAAACAGTTAAAGGGTGTCTTAAATGACGATTTTGATGTTGCACTGGTCGACTATGCCACAACCGGTGTGTTGGTTTACAGGCTATTGTCTAAAAAAAAAATCCCATTCATTGTACACGTTCACGGTTATGATATTACTTCATCTCTGAGCGACCCGTATTATGTGAAAGAACTTCAAAAGATATTTACCCTGGCAGAATTTATTGTTTGCCCCAGTGAGCATACGAAGCGGCGATTGGTTTTGCAGGGATGCCCTCAAAAAAAAATTAAAGTCATCTATCGCGGGATTATTCAGGATAACATTAAGCCACTATCCTGGAATGAAAGAAAACAGAAGGATCCAGGAGTGGTTTTTTTCGGACGACTGACACTAAAAAAGCACCCTGTTGCATTATTACACGCTTTTCGCATTGTAAAGGATAAGATACCGAATGCATATCTTTCTATTATTGGGGAAGGGCCGCTAAAAGAGCAGGTAGAATCAACGATTGACCGATTGTCGCTAAATAGTTGCGTCACGATGTATGGCGCATTAGAACAGAATGAAGCATTTAAAATTCTCAGAAATCACTGGGTGTATGCTCAACACAGTGCTACATCATTAGATGGAGACCAGGAAGGGTTTCCCTTTAGCCTGGCTGAAGCTGCCGCGCATGAACTCCCTGTCGTTTCTACAATTCATAGTGGGATAACTGAAAATGTGGTGGACAGAGTAACCGGTTATCTCGTACAGGAACACAATTACGAAACGATGGCTGAGAAAATTATTTACCTGATACAAAATCCGGAAGCAGCTGAAAGGATGGGGAAACAGGGAAGGCTGCGGATTCAAGAGCTTTGCAAACAGGAAAAAAGGATTAAAATGATTAAGCAACTATTAAGCAATATTGCATGAATATTCTCTCGTTAAAAGTGGATATGGCGAATATCTATATAAATTAGTTGAAGAACGAAAGTCGAAGGTCAATGGATAATACATCCGTTTTTTGAACTCTAACTTTCAACTAATAAGTAGACTAAAATATTTTAAAATGAAAATACTCAACGAACCCTTACCCGGCCTGCTCCTCATCCAGCCCGATGTTTACCGGGATGAGCGCGGATTTTTTTTGGAGACCTGGCAAAAAGAGCGTTATAGGGAAATTGGGATCGAAGAAGAATTTGTGCAGGATAACTGGTCTCGCTCAAACAAAGGAGTGCTGCGAGGACTGCATTACCAAAAGAAATATCCACAGGGGAAGTTGGTGAGTGTACGCAAGGGACGAATTTTTGATGTGGCTGTAGACATACGGAAATATTCTTCCACATTTGGTGAGTGGTACGGCAAGGAGCTGAGTGATGATAACCATCTTCAACTCTATATACCGCCGGGTTTTGCACACGGTTTTACTGTCCTGTCAGAGGAATGTGATTTTGCCTATAAATGTACGGACTACTACCGGCCCGGCGACGAGGGCGGAATTGCCTGGAATGATGGAACTCTGAACATAGATTGGCATGTAGAGAACCCGATTGTTTCGGTGAAAGATGAGCAATTGAATCCATTCAGTGCTGTTATTTTGGCTAATTCTGAGAAATACCCAACCTAAATATTACTTTCATCGGGAGATTGTAAAACCATTTTATTTGACATTAAATGGGTGTAAGAAAGTAGAGGTAAATCAAAATATTACGAATGAAGTTGAAATACATATATTCTGAACGACATATACAAGGTCAAGTTGCTTTGCAGATTGTTTATGAATCGGAATTAAATTAATAGAAATGAACATAATAAAAGTGGCAAGATTTGTTAAAAATCCAAGAAAATATATCCAGTATACAGCAAATGTAATGGCCAAAAAAAAAATAGAAAACCAAAAATTTGTTCCAATAACAGATACAAAAGAAAGCGATATATTTATTGCAGGCTATCCTAAGTCAGGAAATACCTGGATGCAAAATTTAGTAGCCGGTCTCCTTTACGGAATAGACCCAGTTTTTTTACCAGACAGGTTAACCCAAGAGCTAATTCCAGATGTACATGGAAAACAATATTATAAGCAATTTTTAGATTTCACCTGTTTTAAAACGCATAATTTACCTCAACCTGAATATAGACGCGTCATTCATTTGGTAAGAGATGGGCGCGATGCAATGGTTTCTTACTATAACATGAATAAAGCGAATGGAAAAAATTACTCTTTTGAGGAAATGGTTGTAGACGGAAAAGGTATTTTTCCATCAAAATGGCATAAGCACTGCCTGGCGTGGACAGATAATCCTTATTGTTCAGATTTATTAGTAGTACGATATGAAGATTTGATTGCTAAACCATTGGTTGAAATGCAAAGGGTCTGCGATTTTATCGGTATTGAAAGACCACTTGCCTTAATAAAAAAAGTTGTAGATGGAAATGTCTTCGAACAAATGAAAAGAAAAGAAAAAAAATTTGGATGGAACAATGAACAATGGGATAAGAAAAAAAACTTTATTCGTAAAGGAAAATTGGAAGCTACAAAGAGGAAATGCCAAAGGAGTTATTGTCATTTTTCAATCAAGAAGCCGAGAAGGCATTAAATTTATTTTCTTATGCAAATTAATATGAATATTAAATCTCCACTCTCTCCCGATAGCAAAGCTATGCTGATAGAGAAAATACCCACGGATATTATAAAAGAACGTTATTATAGGCTGTATGAAATAAATGTAGGTTTTAATATACCCTATGTTTTGAAATATAGATGTGAAGAGAGTGGATATGAGTTTTTTTATCCGTTCGACTTAGGAGGTGATTCTTCTTTTTATGAACAGCTCCAGCGTATAGACTGGTACTACATGCCTTGGAAATGGGAACATGGAAAAGCAGTAGAACACGTTGGTAAAAACGATAAGGTACTTGAGGTTGGTTCAGGAAATAGCTCTTTTGTAGAACATTTAACTAAGAAAGGTTTGCAGGCGACAGGTTTGGAACTTAACGAGGCAGCGGTTCAATCTGCGCAAGAAAGAGGATTAAATGTACTGAAAGAAAATATTGAAAATCATAGTAAAAAAAATCTTGGTCAGTATGACTTAGTATGTTCTTTTCAAGTGTTAGAACATATATCGGATATATATCCCTTTATTGCTGGAATGATTAAATGTTTGAAACCAGGAGGAACATTAATTATTTGCGTACCTAACAATGATTCTTTTATCAAAAAAGCAGAGTGGAATATACTCAATATGCCTCCTCACCATATGGGGTTGTGGAGCAAAAAATCATTGGGATATCTTTCTGAAATATTTCCTTTAAAAAACTCTAAATTTCTTTATGAACCTTTACAGTCCTACCATTATAGTTGGTACCAAGGCATAATTGAAAGTTTGATAGGTAAAATACCAATTATTCGCAACGTTTATTACCACTTTTCTTTAAGCAAAATAGCCGGCCGATTGATTCCTTTGATATCTAAATCCATTACAGGACACTCAATTATGGCTATATATAAAAAGGAATGACGACCAATGAGAATACTTCATATATCCACTTCTGACCAAGGCGGTGCTGCAAAAGCGTGTTTACGTTTGCACAAAGGCTTTTTACAACAATCAGTAAACTCAAAAGTATTATTAAAAAATAAAACGAATAACGAAATATCAGGGACCTATAAAATTTCTCACCATGCCATAGAACGCAGTTTTAAAACAAAACTAAACACAAAAGCAGTAAGTATTTTAAAAGAACTAAATCTTTATAAAGCTAAGCCCGACCCTTTTTTGCTGGAGCGTCCCGCAGGTTTGGAAATGTTTAGCTATCCATTTTCTAAGTACGATATTACCAAATCTGATCTATATAAACAATCAGATATCATAAACCTGCACTGGGTTGCCAACTTTTTAGACTATCCGTCTTTTTTTAAAAAAAACAAGAAACCTATAGTTTGGACTTTGCATGATCAAAACCCCTTTCTTGGTCTAGAACATTATTCAGAAACTATTGTAGGAGTAGATGAGAAAGGATATCCAATTAAAAGAGAATTAAGCAAATTTGAAAGAAGTAAGTTCAAACAATTTGAAGATATTAAAAAGCAAGCATTAAATACGGTAGAAAATCTTACAGTGGTAACTCCTTCTGAATGGCTGGGTAACGAAGCAAAAAACAGTCCTGTTTTTGAAAATTTTGACTCCAAAGTAATACCATATGGTCTCAATTCTGACATATTTAAAACTTTGAACAAAACATTTTGTCGTGAATTTTTAAATATACCAGAAGATAAAACAGTAATGTTGTTTGTAGCAGATTCTATTTCTAACAAACGTAAAGGTTATGAGTATCTCCAAAAGGCATTAAAACAAATAAAAAAAAATTGTGTTTTATTGTCAGTAGGGTCAAAGCAGAGCCAACTCAATCAAAAAGATAATTATTTGGAACTTGGTAGAATACAGGATGAGCGTCTTATGAGCATTATATATTCAGCAGCAGATGTATTTGTAATTCCGTCGCTTATGGATAATCTGCCAAATACAGTACTTGAATCCATCATGTGTGGTACACCTGTTATTGGTTTTCCTGTAGGCGGCATACCGGATATGATCCAAGGCGGCGAAAACGGCTACTTGACAGAAGAAATTTCCGTTCCGGCATTAGTAAAAGTGATTGAAATATTTTTAAGCAATCCAAATGTCTTTGACCTTAAAAAAATAAGAGAGAACGCGGTTAAAAAATATAGCTTGTCAGTTCAAGCAAAAGCATATAAAGCACTTTACACAAAACTTCTTCATTAAAATTTCTGTGTAAGTTTATGTAAAACTCAAATTACAGGTAATATTAAAAGCAGCAGAGAATAATAGATTAGCAACATGAAACTCTCCATCATCACCATCAACTACAACAACAAAACGGGCTTAATCAAAACCGTGGAGTCTGTTATTCATCAAACCTTCCAGGATTTTGAATACATTATCATAGATGGAGGAAGTACCGATGGAAGTAAAGAATACATACAGCAGATGCAAGAGCATTTTGACTACTGGGTCTCTGAGCCGGATAAGGGTATTTATAATGCGATGAATAAGGGGATAAAAGTGGCGAAGGGGGAATATTGTTTATTTTTGAATAGTGGGGATATGCTCTATGATGATTTTTCTTTAGTTTATTTGTTTAAAAACTCCTTTGAAGAAGATATAGTTTACACGAACTGCTACTTTCACGAAGATGATAACACCACATTAAAAAAGAAAACGTTTCCTATACCTGAAAATTTAACTATGGATTTTTTTTGGAAAGATATGCTTTGTCATCAGGCGATGATATTTAAAAGAAAATTTCTAGAAAATTATTCTAAATATGATGAAAAATACAAACTTGCATCAGATTTAAAATTAGTAGCTACTTCAATTGTTTTCGGAAAAGCTACGTTAAAAAAGGTTGAAATATTTTTATCAGTTTATGATTTAAATGGTCAATCTGCCTCAAGCAGATATTTATATGAAGATGAGAAAAGAAAAATTTTCCAAGAAGATTTTTCTTTTTTTTATGAGGATTATTGTAAATATGAAAAAACTGAATATGAGCTAAATGCTATAAGAAACCATTTTTTAATCAAGATCTTAAAAAAGATTAAAAATTTTCTAGTATTAAAATGAACATACTATTTATTACTCATGATGCTAGCAGAAGTGGTGCCCCTATTTTGTTACGTAATTTTATGGGATGGATGAAACGTAATACTAATCATGAGTTTCAACTCTTATGTAGAGTTGGAGGATCATTAGAAAGTGACTTTAAAAGTCATGCAGATGTAAAGTATTTTTATCCAAAACATCTAAATAATCCTAAAACAGTTTTACAGAGAATAATAAATAGGATAGGATATTATAAATATAGAATAAAAAAACACCATAGGGATCTTTTTTTACATTATAAAAAACAAGATTTTGATTTGATATATTCTAATACTGTCGTGAATACAGATGTATTAGTAGTATTAAAGAAATTAGATGTGCCAGTATTAACACATGTAAGAGAGTTAGAATCTACAATAGAACATTTTGGTGGAAAATATTTAATAAGAGAATTGGATAAATATACTGATAAGTTCGTAGCAGATAGTTATGCGGTTAAGAAGAATTTAGTAGATCAACATAATGTAGTTGATAAAAAAATTGATGTAATTTACGAATATGTAGAAGTACCTGAAAAACTGCCGGATACAGAAATTACTAGTACGTTGAAAAGTAAACTAGAAATTCCAGAAGATGCTTTTATTGTGGGAGCATCTGGAGGGGGCCTGTGGCGTAAAGGATATGATTTATTCATTCAAGCAGCAGTAGCAATTTGTAATAAAGAAGGAAATGAAAACGTATATTTTTTGTGGGTAGGAGGATTTAAAGAAGATAAAGAAGCGGAAATAAGATTTGATATTCATAAGGCAGGTTTAAAAGACAGGATCCTATTTGTAGGCTCACAAAAAAAACCGTTAGACTATTTTTCATTATTTGATGTGTTTGTGTTGGCCTCACGAGAAGAACCATTTGGAATCGTTGGTATGGAATCTGCCCTCTTTGAAACTCCTATCATTTGTTTTAACAATTCTGGTGGCATGCCAGAATTTATAACTGAAGAATGTGGAATAGCAGTACCGTATCTAAATATTCCCAAGTTGGTAGAGGCCATTTTATTTTTTAAACACAACCCTAAACTAAGGGAACAATATGGGCGTAATGCTAAAAATAAAGTATTAACCCAACATACTTTGGAAGTTAAATCCAAAGAACTTTTGAAAATTATGGAAAATCAATTATGGTAAGTATTGTTATTTGCCATAGAGATAAAAAACTTCTAACACAGTTTAAAAAGAACGTAAAGGAAACCATTGGTTCACCATTTGAATTTGTAATTATCGACAATAAAGCAAATGACTATAATATTTTTCAGGCTTATAATTTAGGGATTGAGCAAAGTCAATTTGATATTATATGTTTTTCACACGAGGATATAATTTTTCATACCCAAGACTGGGGGAAAAAAGTGAAAAAGCATTTTGAAGATGAAAACACGGGCATGATTGGTGTGGTTGGTGGTAATGCCTTCCCCAACTGCCCTTCTCCCTGGTGGAATAGCAACTATTTGAATGATCATTTAATTCACAACATCCAGCATTGGAAAGATGGGTTTACACCTCAACAAAGTGTAAATTCTCAGCCTTATAATAACATTAAAAACTGCACACTAGAATATCATAATCCTACAGGAGAAAACAGGATTAAAGCGGTAGCTATAGATGGTTTCTTGATGTGTGCTCATAAACGAGCTTTAAAAAAGTGTAAGTTCGATGAAAAAACTTTTAATGGATTTCACTGCTATGATACCGATATATGCTTACAGGTCGGTCAAACGCATAATATCTATGTAGTTTACGATATTTTGATTGAACATCTTTCTATGGGATCGGTGGCCAGGGAATGGGCTAAAGCTGCAGAGGCATTGGCTGATAAATGGAAAGATCAACTCCCATTTTTTGCAAAAGAAGTGGATGCTCAAAAAATCCCTCGCTATCAAGCTAAATGTTTACTGACATATTGTTATTGGATAAAGGGCATGGACATGCCAGATCATGAAATTAAAGAAATTATCCGTAAATATTTAAACCTTAACCATCGCTTTGTATCCCAAGAAAGTTTATTACTTTGGCTATGGTCAAAATTAGGGTATAAGCTCGCGAGGATTCCTTATCGTCTATCAAAAAATTTAATAAATTAAATGCAAAAAAAACCTTTGGTATCCGTTGGAATTCCGGTTTATAATCGGGAAAAATTTATACAAAACGCTATCTACAGTGTTTTAAATCAGACTTATCAAAATTTCGAAATTATTATTATTGATGATGGATCCACAGATGCTTCTATCTCCATCATTGAATCTATAAAAGATTCCCGGATTAAGCTTTTTAAAAATACAGACAACAAAGGTGTAGTTTATACAAGAAATAGATACTTAAAGGAAGCCCAGGGAGATTATATTGCTATCCTGGATTCTGATGATTCCTGGTTGCCAACAAAACTTGAGAAGCAAATCGCCTTTTTAGAAAATAATCCAAACTATGGCATTTGCGGGTCCTGGGCCTTACGTAAATACACTACAGGAAAAGAAGATATCTGGAAATACCCCAATACAGATGATGAAATTAGAGCGAGATTACCTTGGGGGTCTGCCATAGTGCACTCCTCAATGATGTTACGACGCAGCATTTTATATAAATATGATATCGAGTACAAAAAAGGATTCGATTCTGTGGAAGATTATGATATGATTCGGCAGTTTGTTAAATACTCTAAAGCGTATAATATAGAAGAACCTCTTATTGTTTATAATATTCACGGCAATCAAATTACAGTAGAGGATAATAGAGAACAGGTTTTAAAGGCTATTTTAGTGGGTGAACAATATTTAAATGATTTAGATATAGAATTTTTTAAAGAGGAAAGAGCTATTTACAAAAATGTATATAAGTTTGAGTTTTGTTTAGATGTTGGTGAACTCAAAATATTAAAAAATCTTTTGGAGAGAATTATAAACAGGATCGAAAACATTGCAAAGTGCAATTCAGATGCATTTAAAAAAACAATATCAAATAAATGGTTTTTATCCTGTTATCACAGTACGCAAAATGGTTTAAAAGCAATTACTATTTTTAATTCCAGCAAAGGCGAATTAGCCTGCGTATTTTCACCTATCCAAAAATTAAAATTTTATTTAAAAGCGATATTAAAAAGATAAATGAAAAAGTTAAAAGTAGGATGTTTTACTCATACACACTAGTGTGTCAGAGACCTTAATTTATGATTTAGTCAAATCCTTAAATAAAGTCAAGAATATCGACTTACTTTTGTCACAGGGAAATTGACTCCACCAATAGTAGATTTTGAGCTGCAATCCATAGCTACGGGATATTCCGAAAAGTTTGAAGATTTAAGCTTTAAGGCATTTAAAATTGGGCGGGTGTTTGGTAGTAAAAGTTATAAATTTAAATACTCTGTCAAGCGTAAAAATTCCATAGCGATGACTGAGAAAATTATCTATCTGATACAAAATCCGTAAGCAGCTGAAAGGATTGGAAAACAAGGAAGGTTGCAGATTCAAGAGTTTTGCAAACAGTGAAAACGGATTAAAATGATTAAGCAACTATTAAGAAATTTTGCATGAAGATTCTCTATTTAGTCGACCGATTATGAAAGTTCTGATATTTGTACAAAAGTTTGGAAGTATTACCACAACATTTATCTATAATGAAATTTTAGAGTTATCAAGACATCACAATGTATTGGTGGTATGCTGTGAAAGGGGAGATGAAGAGAAATATCCGTTTTCAAACGTTATAACAGTCCCCTTGAGAAATAACCGTATCATTAAAAAGGTTAAATGGCTGCTCTATAAATACGATATAAAAGCACTTCACTATAATCTTATCTTTAAGAGAAAGATCAATAATTTAGTGGCTGAATTTAAACCTGATCTAATTCACGGACATTTTGGTAATGAGTCGATGGTTTTCTTTAAAAATCTCGAAAAGAAGTTTTTGGAAATCCCAACAGTCGTAAGTTTTCATGGCTATGATGCGTCATCAGAATTGAAAGAAAGTTCAGTTTACATTCGAGAGTTGAGACATTTCTTTAACGGAAAATATCCGAGAAAGGCGATCTTTTGTTCAGAATATCTGCGAAATAACCTGAAAAATGCAGGTGTTCAGATCACTGACAATAATTCAGATATCTTATTCTATGGAATTAATACGAATCAGTTTTCCCGAAAGAGATATCATGAAAAAAGTGTATATCGGTTTTTGCAGATTTCATCGTTCAGGGAAAAAAAAGGACATCTTTACACAGTAAAAGCATTTGCTAAATTTTTAGAGAAAAATAATAGAAAAAATGTTGAACTTGTGTTGGCAGGAGGGGGCCCTCTGCTAAAAGAAATTAAAGAGTTCACAAAAAAACTAAATATCACTGATAAAGTTCATTTTCCAGGATGGGTGAATCATGAAGAAGCGCAAGAATGGTTAGAAAGCGCCGACTGTTTTCTTCATCATAGTGTAACGGCCAAAAATGGTGACACTGAGGGCATGCCGAACGCTATTATTGAAGCAATGGCGATGGAACTTCCAGTAATATCCACAGTCCATGCCGGAATACCCGAAATAATTGAGCATCGAGTGCACGGATTACTTACTAAGGAAAAAGATGTTGATACGTATTCAATTTACATGGAAGAAATTATGGCTTGGTATTATCTAAAGAGAAACAGAACAAAAATTGTAGAACAGTTTTCTATACCAGCTCATTACAATAAATTGAATGATATTTATCAGGATATCGCAAGTAATTGTGATAGAATCCAAGAAAATTCGGAAAATTTCTGATACTAATATATCATAGAAATCCTATATGGTATCTACGATGTGGGTTAAAGCATCTGAATCCACTTTCGATCAGGAAGTCATTTTTTATTGGTTTTGCTAAGACCTTTCCAAAAATTGTGAATTTATCAATCTATTTTGATAAATATTGAAATAATTTGAAAATTCTCAATTTCTCACCGTATCTCGGATTAAACTCTAAAAGCCTTTCAGGTTATGACACCCATATAAGAGATATGATTTATGCCTTTGAAAAGCGGGATTGTTAGGTATTGCTATTGATTATGGGAGGCACTGAGAAAACAGAAGAAAACAGTGTGGGAAATTCAGGAAAAAGGCCTGTCAGGCTCTGTAGGATATAGACCTGATTTGGTCTGATTATTTCGCCAAATGAAAATTGGATGGAGCTGTACAAAATTTTAAATAGCCTGTATTAGGCAGAGAGCATATTTATGAAAATGGATAAAAAATTATGACTTACTTTACCTTTGGGGAAGGTTATTCTGGCGTTTATCAAAGCCAAGTAATAGAGGTGTGTGAATATTTAAATCAATTAACAGATGTAAATATTCGCCTTATTTCTTTTGTTTCAATCAGAAATTTTTTTGCGAACCGCAAAAAG
This sequence comes from Rhodohalobacter sp. 8-1, assembly GCF_038150125.1. Taxonomy (NCBI): domain Bacteria; kingdom Pseudomonadati; phylum Balneolota; class Balneolia; order Balneolales; family Balneolaceae; genus Rhodohalobacter; species Rhodohalobacter sp. 8-1. Next base: position 17,766 of record NZ_JBBVMF010000002.1, read on the forward strand.
ATAAAAGAAAATTATACGTACTCTATTGTCATACCGATGCTACCTAAGGCGTCTACATGGAAACTAAACTTACCAATTCTGGTAATTCTTTCAATTTTCCTGAAAGAAAAAAAATTTATCTGTAGAAATGTAAAAGCCACAGTACTGGTTCTCTATATGAAAAAAATTGGATGGGCAAAAATAGTATGTATGGATGGCAGGGGTGCCTATGCAGCTGAACAAACAGAGTATCTGAATAAAGAAAAAACAAACACTGAATTATATTCCTATTTAGAAAAAAAAGCTGTTCTCGGTTCAGATTTCAGGATTGCGGTTTCAACGCAATTGGTTCGATACTGGAAAAAAAATTACTCTTATCAAGGAGATGACCACGTTATCATTCCTTGTACGGTAAAAGCAAATGACACAACAAAAGCGTTTTCTAATGAAAAGTGTGTAAGGGCAAAAAAAGATTTAGGATTTTCGAACAGTGATATTCTGATGGTTTATTCAGGTTCGTTAGCTGAATGGCAGTCATTTGATTTGCTGAATAGTTTTCTTGAAAAGATGCTTAGAAATAATAGCCATAGTGGGATTCTTTTTTTAAGTAAGAATCATGAAACAATAGAAAAATTGACTCGAGAATTTCCCAGACAAGTGGCCAGGCGATGGGTAGAACCTGATGAAGTATACGACTATTTATCGGTGTGTGATTATGGTTTATTAATAAGAGAAGAAAGTATTACTAATCGAGTTGCGGCTCCAACCAAGTTTGCAGAATACTTATTAGCAGGTTTATCAATAGTTATTAGTGAAAGTATTGGTGACTATTCGGATTTTGTTCGAATTAATAAATGCGGATATGCAGTGAAAAAATTGGATGAATTAGATTTTAAACTTGATACATTAACCCAAAAAAAGAAAGATAAAAATCAACAATTGGCAAAAAATTATTTCACTAAAAAATCAAAAATAAATACGGAAAAGTATAAAATATTAATAAAAATGTTAGCATAGCTTGCATGAAAATCCTCATATTTACAGACGGCATTTACCCCTACACCATAGGCGGTATGCAAAAGCACTCCTACTACCTGGGGAAGTTTTTAGCACGGCTTGGTGTGGACATAGATATCATCATTCCCAGGCAAAAAAAAAATCCGGAGAAAAGGGCAGAGAATTTTCTTACTGACATAGAGATGAAACACATTTCATTTATTGAAGTGGACTTTCCCAGGGCCCGCTACTTTCCCGGCCACTATGTTTATGATAGTTATCGGTATTCAGAAAATATTTTGCAGAAAACTGAAGGTACGCTTACCGACTACGACTATATATACTCACAAGGTTATACCGCCTGGGCGCTACTAAAAAAAAGAAAGAATAACCGTCCACCCATCGGCGTAAACTTTCATGGAGTGGAAATGTATCAGCCATCCGACGGATTTAGATCTCACCTGAAAAAACTCCTGCTTCGGCCACCCGCTAAGTATTGTTTGAAAAATGCGGATGTTGTCTACTCTCTCGGTGGAAAGCTAACAGAACTTTTAAATCGGGTAACAGGAAAAGATCATATCGTTGAGACATCCATTGGAATTGAAGGCAATTGGCTGGACAATCCTAATTTTTCAACAACGGGAACCCGGCGGTTTGTTTTCGTGGGCAGGTATGAGAAGCGTAAAGGAATTGAACTTCTTAACAATGTGATTCAAAAGAATAAAGATGCTGATTTTACTTTTGAGTTTATTGGCCCAATACCAGATAACAAACAGGTTTCGCACCCAGCGGTAACCTACCATGGAGCGGTTTACGAAGAAGAGCGTATTATAGAGATTTTGGATCGGAGCGATGTACTTTTCTGTCCAAGTTACTCAGAAGGAATGCCTACTGTCATTCTTGAGGCGATGTCTCGTGGTCTTGCCGTGGCAGCAACGGATGTAGGAGCTGTCTCCTGCCTGGTTTCTGACAAAACAGGCTGGCTGATGGAGGCGGGTGACGTAGGTGAACTGAACGAGGTATTCCGGAAAGCAATTTTAATCAAGTCGGATGATTTAATAGAGAAAAAAAAGAATGCTCACGAATTGATTAAATGCCGGTATACATGGGAAAAAGTGGCAAAAAGAAATTTAAATGTTATCAAAGAGTTATTGAATTCAAAATAATTTCTTAAAGATTCATTCTTGCTTAAAGTTATAAATAGTGTAATAAAGAAAGTTTTAAACTGCTCAACTGGTAGTGTTAGAATCAAAAGATTTATCTTTCAATTTACCATAATGCTTTAACCCATCGGGGTGTACTATTCCAACCTGTGCCGGTATATAGGGTATTTCAAGAATGAGTGCTATTGCTAACCGGTGATTTCCTGCATGTGCAAAAATTGGGTTACCATTTCTGTCAATATGAAAGTAAATTCCATTATGTTCTAATCCATCTTCTGGAAAGCCAAGTTTGGAACTTGTCTTGAGATAATCGTCATCTTTTATCTCATTGAAGATAATGTCAAGCTTTCGATATCTGGCTTGAAGATCATTTAAAGTTCTTATGTTATCAATATAGTTTTCTCCGGATTCATAGCTCTCCTTAATTTCTTGAAAGGATTCGGTTTTGTTCCAAGGCACGCCATTGACCCAATGTTCAAAACAACTTTTTATCTTCGTGAGATTGTACAAATTTTCAGTGCGCTGATCCCAGTTGCCACTTCGAACAGTTCCGGAATAATTTCTGCCAAATGATCTATCTTCTCTTACCAACGTTGCTCTTGTACAATTTAAAGTTTTGATCCAAATTCTCTCCTTATGTTGAGGTGCAATTTTGCCGAAAAATAATCTGTTTAAGACATTTATTTTAAATTTTTGCTCGTAATAGCGCTGATATCGGTATTTGAAGATTTTAGCAATAGATATTTCCTTTATATTTAGTTTCATAATTCTCTTATAAATCGAAATAAAATCGTACCCCGAACACAGCATTTTTGGGCTTAATGTTATTAATGAAATTTAATTAAGCTTTCAATTAAAACATCCCCAACTTATGTTTTTGTGCACTAAAGTAATTTACAAAAAAAACTATTGTTGACTGTAAGAGGGTATGCCCATTTAAATCCTTTAAGCGGTTTCACGCGGAGTTGCCGTATCTGCTAACGATGTAGGGGCTGTGTCGTGCCCAGCTTCTGACGAATACGGCTGGCTTGTGGAGGCAGGAAATTTGCATCAGTTAAACGACGTCTTTTTTAGAAGCGACATCTTTAAACTCTGAAGTGTTGCTCCAAAAAAGACGAAAGCTTATAAACTGATTAAAAGCCGTTACACATGGGAAAAAGTCGCAGCAATTAATCTTGTGGCGATTCACAACATGTTGTCTCAGGATCATTAAAGCATCAATTACAAAGAATTTTAGTTTTTTAACTCCTGTTGATGCAATCTAATGCAAACTTTGCTGAAACATGCACATATTAAATGTTTAGCATTAAAATCTTTCAAAGGAATTACGAGCAAATACCGTTTCATGATAAATCAGCTCTCAATCTCATTAAGAGAGAACATCTTTTTTTATTTCCTGGCTGTAACTTGGCTGGCTGTGGGTATTGCATTAGGAAATCTTGCTATACCGGTCATTACGTTATCTGTTCTGTATTTGCTACAAAAAGGGATGTACCTGGAACTTTTCTTTGGATTTCTATTTGTTCTTGCAATTGCTAATAGCAGGGAACCGGCACTTCAGTTCGCAAAACCTTTGAGAGAGATTTATATAGTGCTGTTGCTGGTACCTTTAGTTCTAAACTCAAGAATTCGAGTAAAGATCAATCTTCCGTACTATTTTTTTCCATTTTTTTTGGTTGGCTTGGGTACACTTTTTATAAGTGTTGATCCGCAGTTGTCATTTCTGAAGCTCTTATCTTATTTCCTGATTCTTTTCATCGTTCCTGTATATGTGATGCACTTATATGAAACATTTGGTGATTATTTTCTCAAACAAATATTTTATTTCATAATAGTTATTCTTATTTCAGGATTTGTTATTCACCTCGTTAACTCGGAGTTAACTACTCTTTCGGGAAGATTCAGGGGGATCTTTGGCAATCCGAACGGGCTAAGCACCTATATTCTGTTGTCAGCTGTTTTCATGGAAATTACGAGACACTTTAAGCCTGACATTTTCACTAATTCTGAAAGATACTTTTTTTTGATAGTAGCCGCTGTTGCGTTATTAATGTCGGCATCAAGAACCGGGTTGTTTTCTCTTCTCTTATTTTACGTTCTTATATACCTGTTTAATTATTCAAGGGTTTTAGGCTTTTCTTCAGTCATAATTGCAGGATTTTCTTATCAGTTAATCTTTTCCTATTTGCCGGATATTGTTTATTTCTTAAATCTTGAGGATCATCTCAGAATAGATAGTTTGGAAGCTGCCGGTGGTCGAGTAGTTGCTTTCGAATTTGCATGGTATCATATACAAGATAGCTTTTGGTTTGGGCATGGATTTGCCTATAACGAGTATATCTTTGGAAGATTTTATGATATGCTGAGTGCATTGGGACATCAGGGTGGAACACACAATGCATATCTTTCAATGTGGCTGGACACAGGATTAATTGGGCTGTCATCCTTTGTTGGCGCCTGGGCTATACTTTTTTTGAAGGCGTCGAGGGTAAGTACAATTGCACTTCCATTCGCGGTTGTGATTGCTTTTTCCAGCTTTTTTGAGTCTTGGCTGGCCTCCTCTTTAAACCACGTGACTATTTTAATGATTATGAATATTTCACTCCTTTTAATACTTGGTTATTGTGCAAACGACAAAATTGATGAATAAAAAAAAATTCTTATACCTTTATTCTGAACTTGCTGATTATTTTGTTGCATGTATTCGCCATCTGGAAAAGAACTTTAACGTAGAAATTCACCTTGTCAGGTGGCCTGTAAATAGTGAGGCTCCATTTCAGTTTGAATTCCCCGAAAATGTAACGGTCTATGAAAGAAGACGTCTGAGTAGCTCAGAGATGGTTGATTTAGCAAAGAAAATAGATCCGGATCTTATCTATTGTTGTGGGTGGATGGATAAAGATTACCTGAGGATTTGCAAAATGTTTAAAAATAGAATTCCTGTCTTGGGAGGAATGGATAACCATTGGACCGGATCGTTTAAACAGCAGATTGCAAAAATATTGAGCCCATTTACAATTCAGAAATATTTCACCCATATGTTTGTTGCAGGGGCACCGCAAAGAGTGTACGCCAAAAAGCTTGGGTTTAATGACACACACATTTTAGAAGGGTACTATTCAGCAGACTTTTATAAGTTCAACAAGATTTATAAGCACTCTAAGGAAAATAAAGAGAGACAATTTCCCCATAAATTTCTTTATGTAGGGCGCTACATTGAGAAGAAAGGTATTAAAAATTTATGGAAAGCATTCATTGAGCTGAATAATGAAATGAATATGGATTGGGAGTTATGGAGTTGCGGAACCGGTGATCTTGAAAATCTAAAACCCACACATCATAAAATTATACATTTGGGCTTTTTACAGCCGGAAGATCTCGCTGAGATTGCGAAACAGACCGGTGTTTTTATACTTCCATCTCATTTTGAACCCTGGGGTGTTGTTGTTCATGAATTTGCCGCGGCGGGATTTCCTTTGATTTGTAGTGATAAAGTGGGATCTGCGCATAAATTCTTGAAAAATGAAGAAAATGGATTCACCTTTAGTTCAGGAAACTCAAAGGAATTAAAAAAAGCTATGAAAAAAATTATTCTAACGTCAGACTCTGAACTTTCTCAAATGGGAAAAAAAAGTGTGGAATATGCTTCATTGATTACTCCAGAAACCTGGAGTAAGAATCAAATTGATCTTATTGATTCATGACTTTATACAGTAAACAGGATGGGTAAAACGAACTAAGTAAATGATAATACTATTCAAGAGGTAATCGATTAATGTGTGGCATTAACGGAATTTTAGGGGAAGATAACAGTGATCTGCTTCACAAACAGATCTTTGCTATGAATGAATCGATATCTCATCGTGGCCCTGATGACTCAGGAATACTGCTGGATGGAGATCTTGGTTTGGGGCATCAGCGTTTATCAATTTTAGATCTCTCAGAGGCTGGACACCAACCCATGCTCAGTCGAGATAAACGCTACTCTATCGTATTTAATGGTGAAATCTATAATTATAAAGAGATAAAAGAACAGCTACCTGATTATAGGTTTAAATCAAAAACGGATACGGAAGTAATTTTAGCCTCATATATTAAATGGGGGAAAGAGTGTGTTGAGCGATTTAACGGAATGTTCGCTTTCGCCATTTGGGACAGTGATGAGAGAAATCTTTTTATCGCCCGGGACCGCATAGGAATCAAACCACTCTATTATTATAGGAGCGACAGTCTTTTTTTGTTTTCATCTGAACTGAGGGCACTGCTGAACAGTGGCCGTGTACCACGTAAGTTAAACAAAAATGCAGTGGCAGATTATCTGCGCTATCAGACGGTTCATGCGCCTTATACGATGGTTGAAGATCTGTTTATGCTGATGCCCGGGCACAGCATGACCATCAGTAGAAATAATATAGACATCAATCAATATTGGCACGCAGAAAAGTTTATCTCCGGAAGACCTGTGGGGAACTACGATCAGGTAAAAAAGAAAGTAAGAGATTTGCTTTTAGAGTCAGTAGAAAAACGATTAATAGCGGATGTACCTATCGGTGCATTTCTCTCAGGAGGGATCGATTCCAGTGCTATTGTAGGATTGATGAGCGAGGTAAGTCCCGGGAATGTGAAAACATTTTCTGTTACTTTTGACGAAGGGGAGTTTGATGAAGCTGTGTACTCAAACATGGTTGCCGAAAAGTTTAAAACCGATCATACTGAAATCCGGCTAAAACCGGATAATTTTTTGGATCTTATTCCGGAGGCCCTCAATGCAATGGACCATCCAAGCGGTGATGGGCCAAACACATATATAGTTTCTAAGAAGACAAGAGAATCAGGGGTAACAGTCGCTTTGTCCGGGCTTGGAGGCGATGAATTATTTGGTGGGTACCCGGTGTTTTCTCACTCTTTAAAACTTGAAAAATTCAGATTGTTGGCAAATCTACCTCATACATCAAGGATGTTTTTTTCAAATCTTTTAAAAGCATCATCAATCAATAGAGCTCTAAATAAGGCTGCACGTGTTTTCGAAAAAGAAGACTTTGACATATCCCATTCATATCCTGTTTCAAGGGAGATTTTTACAGATTTAGAATTAGGAGATCTTATCAATAAAAACAACCATTATCATCAGTCTAATCGGGTAAAAGATATTGTTACATATTTGAATCCGATGTTAAACTCGAATGCACTGATCAGTAAAATTTCGATTGCAGAGATGCAAACGTACATGGTGAACACACTTTTGAGAGACACGGACCAGATGAGTATGGCGTCCGGGCTTGAAGTTCGCGTTCCTTTCTTAGATCACGATTTGATCCAATATGTTCTTTCATTATCTGATGGTATTAAAGTACCATCAACTCCTAAAAAATTGCTTACAGATGCATTGGGGGATCTGCTTCCCGATGAAGTTGTGTATAGAAAGAAAATGGGATTCAATTTACCCTGGGAGCACTGGATGAAAAACGAATTGCGAGAAAATATAATCAGTAATATTGACACATTAAAAGAAAATGAGTTTTTCCATGGAGAAACTGTAGAAAGATTAAAGACCGATTTTTTTGAAGAGAAGACAAACGTTCATTGGCTTAAATTATGGCTGCTATTTGTACTGCAGGAATGGATGAATAAGAACAACGTTGAATTGTAATCTTATTTATAGGTCCATATTTGGGGTAAGATGAAAAAAAATATATTAGTTTTTACTAAATATTATCTTCCGGCCTACAAGGCTGGCGGTCCCATAAGGTCAGTATCTAATATGATTGATTGGCTGTCTGATGATTATGAATTTAAGGTGATTTCATCAGACAGGGATCTTGGGGATGAATCACCCTTTGAAAACAAGGAGTTTAACTGTTGGTTAAGTGATGGAAAATCCCAAACATTTTATCTTTCGGGTAAAGGTAGTTGGAAAAAACTCGCAGACCTTGTTAGAGATGGTAAATATGATTTGATATATCTGAATAGTTTTTTTGATATCAAATATTCTATTTTTCCTCTAATAATAAATAGACTTTTCAAAAAAAAGCCGGTTTTGTTATCTCCTAGAGGAGAGTTCTCAAGTGGCGCCCTGGCAATAAAATCCCTTAAAAAACAGGTTTTCTTAAAATTTATAAATAAAAGCGTACTGTTTGATGATATATACTGGGGTGTTACAAACGATTTGGAAAAGAATGATCTGATAAGTGCTCTAGATATAAACCAAGATAAAATCTACACGCTGCCCAATCTTCCTTCGAGTAATATTCGGCCCCTATTCTTACCTAAAAAAAAACCCGCTAGCTTGAAGATTGCTTTTCTATCAAGAGTTTCACCGAAAAAAAATCTTAAGTACGTAATAGAAATATTGTCAAAAGTATCCAGCCATGATGTCGAATTGAATATGTATGGTGTTATTGACGACAGGCACTACTGGGAAGAGGTCAAAAAGGAAATAAAAAACTTACCGAAAAATGTAAAGGCGATTTACAGAGGGACTGTCCGTCACGATAAGGTTTTTGAGACAATTGAAAAACATCATCTATTTTTTCTGCCAACGTTAGGTGAAAATTTTGGACATGCGATCTCTGAATCTCTATTGTCAGGCACGCCGGTGCTAATCAGCGATCAAACGCCCTGGAGAAATTTGGAGGAGAAAGGGCTGGGGCACGATCTCTCACTTTCTGATAGAAATGGTTATTTGAATATTATCACTAAGTATGCTGATATGAGTCAAGTTGAAATGAATCGGGTAAAAGAGGGAGTATACAGTGAAATTCGGAAAAAAAATGTTAAGTATGCTGTTGAACAGAGCCGAAGCGTACTTCAGAAAATATTAGAAGACGAAAGTTAAGAGCTCTTAGAAATTAGAATTATTTAAAAGTGTGGTTTTACAAAACCATTTATGATATAATGATTTTGATTTATCATAAATGGTTGAACTAATATTAGACAAAAATTTTTGGCTTTAGGGTTCCAAGAAAGAGGATACTATGTTTGAGGGGAAGACGCTTTTAATAACCGGGGGGACCGGATCATTTGGTAATGCTGTGCTTCGAAGGTTTCTGGATACGAACATCGGAGAAATTAGAATCTTCAGCAGGGATGAGAAGAAACAGGATGACATGCGACAACATTACAATAATGATAAGATTAAATATTTTATCGGTGATGTGCGGAATAAGCGATCTATCGATATGGCAATGTCAGGCACTGACTACGTTTTTCATGCTGCAGCGCTGAAACAAGTGCCATCCTGTGAGTTTTTCCCAACAGAGGCGGTACGAACCAATGTACTGGGCTGTGAAAATGTAATTGACAGTGCTGTTCTTAATGGAGTGAAAAAAGTAGTTGTTTTAAGTACCGATAAGGCGGTCTATCCAATTAATGCAATGGGGATGTCGAAGGCACTTAGCGAAAAAGTGATGGTTGCTAAGTCAAGGTCGTTTAATGGAGATGGAACCGTTTTATGTGGAACCCGCTATGGGAATGTAATGGCCTCAAGAGGATCTGTGATTCCGCTTTTTGTAAAGCAAATAAAATCGGGAAAGCCTATCACAATTACAGATCCGGAAATGTCCCGTTTTATGATGACTCTTGAAGATGCTGTTGAACTGGTTCTCTTCGCGTTTAAAAATGGAAACAGTGGAGATATTTTTGTCCAAAAGTCGCCCGCTTGTACTATAGGCGTACTCGCCGAAGCACTTCAGAAACTTTATCAGTCAAACAGTGAGGTAAAAATAATTGGAACTCGTCATGGAGAAAAGCTTTATGAGACGCTGGTAAACAGGGAAGAGATGGCTAAAGCAGAAAATCTGGAAAACTACTATCGGGTTCCTGCTGATACCCGTGATCTGAATTACGGTAAATTTTTTACAGAAGGGCAGGAAGACATCTCTAACGTTGAAGATTACACGTCCCACAATACGGATAGACTGGATGTGGAGGGGACAAAAAAATTGCTAATGAAACTTCGGATTATCCAGAAAGATGTACTGAAAGAAGAATTTGAACCGATTTTGGAGCCTTAATCACTATGAAGAAGGTAGGTATAACCGGACAATCTGGTTTTATAGGTACACATCTGGCAAATACGATCAGGTTACTGCCGGATGAATTTAAATTAATCCCATTTGAAAAAGAGTGGTTTAAGAATGAGAAAGCTTTGGCATCATTTGTTGCTGAATGCGACTGTATCGTACATCTCGCAGCGGTGAATCGCCATGGTGATCCACAGGTTATTTACGACACCAATGTTGAGCTTGTAGAATCATTGATTGACGCCTTAGAGACCTCGGGAACCGCTCCCCAGATAATTTTTTCATCTTCCTCCCAGGAAGAGAAAGATAATCTCTATGGGAAATCAAAAAGAGATGGGAGGAGAAAACTTGCTGCATGGGCAGAAAAACATAGCGCCATTTTTAACGGCCTGATCATTCCGAACGTATTCGGCCCTTTTGGAGATCCTTACTACAATTCAGTGGTTGCAACGTTTTCTCATCAGCTTACGCACGGGAAAACTCCTCAAATCCATCAGGATTCGATGATGAATTTGATTTATGTAGGGGAGCTTGTAGAAGAGATGCTTGATCGAATACGCAGTCCGGAACGTTCTGAGGCAGAGTATTCTCAGGTAAATCACACATCAGAATGTAAGGTATCTGAGCTGCTTGCTCATCTCAGGCGATTTAAGGCAAATTATGCTGAAAAAGGAGTGATTCCCGAACTGAAAGATACGTTTGAGCTAAACCTGTTTAATACATTCAGAAGTTATTTAGACCACAAAGAGCACTTTCCGGTTAAATACACCCTTCATTCGGATTCTAGGGGCAGCTTTGTGGAAACTATTCGGCTCAACTCCGGAGGACAGGTCAGTTTTTCAACGACGGTACCCGGAATCACCAGGGGAAATCATTTTCACACTCGCAAAATAGAGAGGTTTGCGGTAATAAAAGGGGAAGCAAGAATAGATATGCGCCGAATTGGGACTAATGAAGTACTTTCATTTCGAGTTTCCGGTGAAAAACCCGGCTATGTGGATATGCCGATTTGGTATACGCACAACATTACAAATACCGGCGAGAATGAACTGTATACGATCTTTTGGATAAATGAATTTTACGATCCTGAAGATTCTGATACCTACCCCATAGAGGTTTAGCTTTGAAAAAGGATACAAAAAGACTTAAAGTTGTAACGGTGGTAGGGACCCGGCCTGAAATAATTCGACTTTCAAGGGTTATACCCCTGTTAGATGATTATTTGAATCAGGTAATCGTTCATACCGGGCAAAACTATGATTACGAGCTTAATGAGATTTTTTTTAATGATCTGGAACTGCGCAAACCTGATTATTTTCTGGAAGCAGACCGCTCCTCGATGGGAGCTGCTGTTGGTGATATCTTAAAGAAAACTGAAATTGTTTTAAAAAAGGAAGAACCGGATGCGATGTTGGTGCTCGGGGACACGAACTCATGTCTCTCTGCATATATCGCAAAACGCCTCCATATTCCGGTTTTTCATATGGAAGCCGGAAATCGATCCTATGATTTTAATGTGCCTGAGGAGGTAAATCGCAGAATTATAGATCATATTGCAGATTTTAACCTGGTATATACCGAGCATGCAAGAAGACATTTAATTTCTGAGGGCCTGCCTCATCGAAGAATTTATCTTACGGGTTCTCCCATGAAGGAAGTACTGGATTACTACAGGCCGGGAATTGAGAAGTCAACCATACTTTCTGAGTTAGAGCTTAAAAAGAGAGAGTATTTTTTGGTTTCAACCCATAGGGAAGAGAATGTAGATAATCCCGACAACCTGAAGAAAATACTAGGCGTGCTGGAACGGTTGAACAACGAATTTAAAGTACCTGTAATTGTTTCAACACATCCCAGAACTCGAAAAAAAATAGAGGAGCTGGGCAGGGTTAAAACCAAAGCAGACATACGGTTTTTAAAGCCTTTTGGATTTCTTGACTATAACAGACTACAACTGGATTCACTTTGTACGCTATCTGATAGCGGAACAATAAGTGAGGAGTCTTCAATCTTATCTTTTCCGGCGGTTTCCATTCGGGAATCGATGGAGAGGCCCGAAGCACAGGACGCCGGAACTGTGATTTTATCCGGGTTTGATCCCGATATTATTTTGCAGGCCGTTCGGCTTTCAGTTGATAAACAGGCAAGAGGATCCATTGTAGAAGACTACAATATTGAGAATACATCGATGCGAGTATTAAAATTAATACTCGGTAATACAGGACTCAGTAACCGTTGGCACGGTATTAATTTCTAAAGGGGTAACAATGAAAAAAAGAAAAAAAATATTGGTTCTTGCGGAGGTATTCTATCCGGAGGACTTTTTAATTAATGACCTGGCTTCAGAATGGATTGATAAGGGGTACGACCTGGAAATTTTGGCAAGGGCCCCATCCTATCCCTACGGGAATGCTTATGAAGGGTATAAAAACCGTTTATATCAGCAAGATAGTTACAAAGGAGCCGTAGTCCATCGTATAGGTTTTGTGAAAGGGTATAAGAACTCGGTCATAAAAAAAATACTGAACTATATTCTTTTTGTAATTATCGGAACCGCGGTCATGCTGAAAATTGGAAGGAGGTTCGACAGGCTTTTTATCTATCATACCGGGCCATTAACACTTGCGCTCCCCGGTACAATTGCTAAAAAAATCTATAGAATGAAAGTTTCAATATGGACACAAGACCTCTGGCCCGATACCGTATATGCATATGGTTTTAAGAAAACGCAACTGCTGCATCTTTTTCTTACAAGACTTGTGCGGTTTGTTTACAAAAATTGTGATCATATTTTTGTTACCTGCAGTGGATTCTCAAAGAGAATTCAGGAATATGTTCCCGGTAAAGAAATTTCTACAGCTCCGAATTGGCCAATAATAAATAGCTTCGAAGCTCCTGATGAAAAGGTGGATATTGAACTACCTGAGGGATTTAACTTTACGTTTACAGGTAACGTTGGGAAAGTGCAGAACCTGGAAAATGTCATTATGGGTTTTGGAATTTTCCAAAAGAAAAACCCTGATGCGTACCTGAACATAGTGGGAGATGGCTCTAATTTGGATAATTTAAAAGATCTCGTACAGAAAGAGAGCATTGGGGGCGTGAAATTCTGGGGGCGTTATCCTGTCTATACCATGCCCGGATTTTATGCTAAAAGTGATGTGCTTGTACTCTCCCTAATTGAAAGTCCAATCTACGAATTAACAATACCCCTAAAGTTTCAAACCTATCTTACTGCCGGTAAACCTATTTTTGGGATTATTAATGGGGATGTAGCAAAATTAATTAAAAACAACCATATAGGTTTTACTGCAGATCCTAAAAGCTTGGTACACATATCCAATGCTTTTGAGAATATTTTACAATCACTTCGAAAATCAGATTCAGAGCTGGAAATAATGGCCGGAAATTGTAAAAATCTTTTGGAGAGTCAATTCAATCGAGAGCTGATCATTGAAAACCTGACATCTTCCAACTAGATTTTATTAAAATCAATGATTGTGATTTCTGAAGAGGACATCCCTGAGATCAACTTTTTTTGTTTCTAATTGTATACTGCGGTAATAAAATGAGCTTATATGCGATGCTTTAAATCCATCATTTCATTAAAGCCTGAGTTAAAGTCATTAGTGCAACAGCGCGGTTTTTTAAGGTTCTCTGGATGGGTAAAAGGTAATTAAATTTTTGTATGGGGTCTAATATTCAAATAGCGCTCTTCTGTTTTGTTCTGCTAATTCGTGATGTCCTTTAGATCTGTACCCTTAAGAAAAACCGGCGGATCACTCCGGTTCGGTGTTCCACGGTTCCTTTGTTATGTGATGTATAGGGTCACTGGTAAAGTACAAACTGGCATCTAGTTTTCTTGCCAGCGATTGGTGATTTGCAAAGGCCTTATCGTAATCGACGGTCACGGTTTTGATGAATGACATAGGAAACCGGGCCAGACTCTGCTCAATAGCCGTCTTCGTTAGCTCAGTATGCCGACTGGTGGTCTTTTTGAAGGTGGATGAGCAGTGTTGCTCGGTCGGTGATGTCCAATAGAGCTGCTTTGTGAGCGTTATCCGTCCATCAGGTCTATTTCCACGGCTCCAAGGCGACTGCGCTTGCCGACGACCTCTGGGCGTTGTTCTATGGAGGAGCGCCCGATGAGAAGTCCCCCCAGGAGTCGTTATAATTGTCTCATTTGTGCCGTCGCCGGCTATGCTTAATGTGTTCTTATAGAGTTCTTTGCTGGCCGGGTTCTTTTGGCCTTTTCCTCTCCAGATCTATTGATAGATCACTTCATGACTATCCGCGTCTACTCCCTGCACGCTCCAGCGTCCACTGATCAGTTCCGAGCTGAGTTTTTCGGTCTCCAGCCACTGAGTGGCCTGGTCTTTCAATCCCTCGGTAAATCGAATATGCTTATGTTTACCGCTGTGATGGTAGGTTTTACGCTAAGCCGCCTCCGGGCGATATTCGTTGGCATAGCGGCCACGGGTGGGGACATTGCAGGATAGTTCACGGGAAATAGTTGACTTCTGAACGCCGATAATTTGCGCAATTTTAGTGAGTGGAGTGAGTGGAGTGAGTGGAGTGAGTGGCCCGCCTCAGGCAGGGCTTTAATCTTGTAACGATCGTTAAGGTCAAGTTGTTTTTATTTTTGCATGATAGCACGAATATAAACCGCTTGGCCGAAAACCCTGAGGCGCGCGCCCCTCAGGGTTTAATATCGTGTTTCACTTATTACTTGAACTCAGAAAATATTATAGATTCGGAAAAAATATATTAGAATTCCCTTTTCTAATGTAACGATTGTGTAGTGTCATCATCTTTTAGAGTAGTGATAACTAAAAAAAACCAAATGAAGAGTTTAAATCTGTCTCCACGGGTATCAATTCTGGTTGCTTTACTGACATTATTGTTTCATTCGGGATATGCTCAGCTTCCCCAGGATTATCAGTACCAGGTGGAACTTCGCAATTATATGGCATCTCTTTCAGAAAGTGATTTTAATATTGAGATTACAGGTTTAAACTACCAGGACGTTAATATTTTACCGGAAGATGAACTCTTCAAAACATGGATTTTGAGAATAAATCGGGGCCGGTCTCATCCTAGCTTTGAAGGTATTACGAGGAGAGCGCGGTATTTTACTTTGGAAGAAATTGAAAGAGACGGTGCCGTCTATATGGATATAGGCCGGGGAGAGTTTCATGATCCTATTGCAACGGCCTGGTGGGCAAACTGGGACTTTTCCGGTAATCCGTACTATAATAGCAGAGCGATTAAACTTAGGGCGGCTATAACGGTTATGGTGGATATGATAATGCTGGAGAGATACCACGCAGAAGGAAAAGGTCGCAGATCCGATTTCGCAGGAACCAGTCTTCTCCGAATGGGTTATGTATATGGAATTGTAAAAGATGTGCTTCCAAATAGTGTGCGTCAAGCTTATGAAGAAGGGATGGTCCGCCTCATGTCGAGAATAGAAGATTGGGGGCCAACTTTGATACATGCTGATATGGATATGTTTGCCGTTGCCGGTGTATGGGCAGTAGCAGAAAGCATGGATAGTAATGATATGCGACAACGGGCACGCGATTACGTGTCGAGATTGTTCGATGGTGCTTATAGAGATGCCGGATACATTCATCATGGCGGAGGTTTTGATCCATCATACCAGGGAATAACTTTTGCATTTGTCGGCTGGGCTGCGATGATTTCAAAAGACCCTTTTTTATTAGAAAAGATGGAAGAAATGAGCAGATTGAAAGCATACTTAAGTTTTCCAGATCCGGATGGAAAATGGCATGGGCCCTCAAACTTTGCCACTTCAAACGATGCAGGGTCGCCAAATGATCAATGGGGCCCTTATCATAGAGACATTGGTATTTCGATGTTAACGGATGAAGCGAAATACCTGATAGGATCGGGAAAAGATCGCCCGCATTGGTACATGGTTGGTATACCTGAACCGTGGGAGCTACAGGAAATAACAATATCTGATCTTCGTAGGATTAGTGACAGAATTATATTAGATGGAAAATCAGACAGAGAACCCGCTGTTTGGAGTGAAGATCATTGGACTAATATCATAAACTTTGCACAGGAATATTATATCGATGGGTTTTACCAGGAGCTTAAAGATCTTAAAAGTAAAGACTCTCCTCTGTTAAAGGCCCCTTTAGAACGGTCAGAAAATTATACTGAGAATTTTGGCGATGAATTATTAATTGCTAAAAGAGACTCTTTCGCTCTAGCCATACACACAGGCCCCCTTTCATATTGGGGGGATGAAACCAACATCTCTGGTCTCGGTGGTGGTGGCGTTTCCACATTTTGGACGGTTGAAACAGGCCCTGTAATACTTGGAAAGCAGAGAGGGTTTCAGAACAATTCAACCGGACCCGATCGGTGGGAAGATTGGGAATTATGGCCTGTCCACGCTATCAGTGGTACTACCGAAAATGGAAAACCTTTCAGTTCTGCAAGACAACGACTGCCTGAATCTACCTTTGAAACGAATGATTCTACAATATCTGTTCGAGTTTCAGGTGTTCTTAATGATCGATATGCAGCACCGGATAATGCACTTCAGGGCGAGGTAACCTATCGCAGAAAGTTTGAAGTAGGTAATAATGGTCTATTGGTTGAGTCATCACTCATGAGTGATGGTATCGATAATTTCAAAAAACTCTATGAGATTGTACCGATTTTTATCGGGAACAGGCAGGAAATAGGTGTGAATATTTTCTTCAGGTCACAAAAGTCTGATTGGATTGAGGCAACTGCTCAGCTCCAGTATGAGATTGACCAGGTAAGAATTGATCGATTTAACGGGAGTATATACATCAAATTTGATCAACCCCAAGCGGTTCGGTTATCGCCTGAGATCTGGAGCACCGATTATCAAACCCGATCTGAAGCGCGGAATATTATGATAGATTTAACTGGTGTAAATGAAATTGGCGAATATAAAATTTCCTACAGCATATCTACTGAGGAGAAGTTTATTTTTAAAAATAGCAATGAGGATAGCAGCGGGAAGGACAATAATGATTCAATAGGAACTTCCACAAATGAGTATAGTGAAAATGTGAGAGGCAATGAGTTAAAGCAAAATTATCCCAATCCGTTTAATCCGACGACAGAAATCCAGTTTGAATTAAAGGAGCCCCAACAAGTGTCTTTGACTGTTTATGACCTAACCGGAAGAAAAATTAAAACGCTTGCTGATAAATTTCACAGTAGAGGTATTCATAGCGTAACATTCAAAGCAGACAATTTAGCCAGCGGGATCTATTTATATAGATTGGTGACGGAATCCTCTACTCAAATTATTAAAAGAATGACTTTAATAAAATAAATCAGCGGCTAAAGATTTACGATATAACTGGCTGCCTGGTCTTTGAGATTTTTTATGGTTTGGAAGAGATTGGTAAACAGTTAGAGATATCTTTTAAATGCACTGAACCTGCCGAGCGGAATTTACATATACCGCTTGATTACGGGAAATGAAATCTTTGCAAGAAAAATGACGCTAATTAACTAAACCCCTGCACTGAAAGCACGGGGGTTAGAGACGGACTAAAGTCCTATAATAAGATGAAATCTGAGTTATCATCATCTTCCTTGCTTATGTGATGCTCAAGTTACGCCTGAACCATTTGATCCGTAATATTTCTTGTGCTTCATGCTCCGTACCCTGTCGCCCAAAAGTGCCTGCCCCAGTATCTTTTCTTGTACTTAGGATATTCTTTCTATAGCAGGCGTGAGCTTCTACCTTTTACCCGTTTCACCAGATGACTTATTGAGATTGGAGGTAGATACTCAATATGAATCTGTACATGATCTTTACTCACATTACCTTTCAATACCTATACTTCCTCCACTTCACAGGCCTGATTGACCAGCTCTCTGCATCGCTTTTGAATATCTCTTTTCAGCACATGGTGTCGATATTTGGTAACCCACACGATGTGGCACGTCAGTCGAGTGGTCGTGTGGCTTCCTTTGCGCATTGGTTTTGCCATAGCTCAAACAATACCAAATATTAGCCTTTTCGTAACATTAAAGTTCTGCACTGAAAGTGCAGGGTTTTAACCCTCTGCTTGGACCAATAAATTTCGTGAAAGCTACTTTGATACAGGCAAAATTTTTCGGAATCAGTTGCTGAGAATGAATCGTGGTCGAAGCAATCCTTTAATAGCCGTACTAACCCGATTAACAAAGAATTTCATTCGTTCAATTATTGTGAGAATGAGTAAAGTTTTTATGGTATTTAGTCGCGGTGGATATATATCGCCAATCGAAGGTTGCTATGTTCGTAAGTTCACGGTAAAAGAGAATGGAGTGATGATTGGCTCAGTATAGTGTCCGATGGATTTTACAAGCTGTGTTATCTTTATGAAATAATTCCGCTCTATTTGGAAAACCGGAAGTATTTGTTGTATTATCTTAAAAATTTGAGAGTCTTATTAGGAAATGCAAAGTACTATTGTTATGAAATTAGTTTCTATACCCCGCGGATTGGTATTAAGTTGTGTCATGGTATTGGCGGGTTCCTATTCGCTGCAGGCACAACTGCCTCAGAATCATGCATACCAGGTAGAGCTCAGGAATTTTATGGGGTCGCTTTCAGAGGAAGACTTTGACGTAGAACTGCGGCCCCTCACCTTTCAGGAGGCCTATTTTGATGACGGTGATAAGGTATTCCGCTCCTGGATTTTGCGTGAGAACCGCGGCCGAAACCATCCGACCTTTGCCGGGCTTTCCAGGCAGGCGCGATATTTCACCCTTTCGGAGATAGAACGGGGTGGTGAGGTCTATTTGGATGTTGGACGAGGACAGTTTGTATCTCCTATAGAAACCGCCTGGTGGGCCGGATGGGACTACCCCGGAAACCCATACTACAATCATGAAGGGGTTAAACTGAGGGCGGCTGTAGCTGCAATGGTGGATATGATGATGCTTGAGCGGTATCACGAGGACGGCAAGGGCAGACGCTCCGATTTTGCGGGTACGAACCTTCTCCGGTACGGTTATACCTACTCGGCTGTAAAAGATGTGCTGCCTGAACCGGTCAGGGCAGCGTTTGAAGAGGGAATGGTTCGCCTGTTTTCCAGAATTGAGGAGTGGGGGCCCACGCTTATCCACGCCGATATGGATCAGTTTGCGGTAGCGGGCGTGTGGGCAGCCGCCGAGAGTATGGACAGCGACGATCTGCGCCGGCGGGCCCGGGAATATGTGGCCGGGGTGTATGAGGGGGCGTATCACGAGGCCGGGTATATTGACCACGGCGGAGGCTTTGACCCCTCTTACCAGGGAATCACCTTCTTTTTTGCGTCGTGGGCGGCACTTCTTTCCGATGACCCGTTTTTAAAGGAACGACTTTCTCAGATGAGCAAGCTGAAGGCCCATCTGAGCTTTCCGGAGCCGGATGAAAAGTGGACCGGTCCTTCTCATTTTGCTACGTCAAATGATGCGGGATCCCCAAATGACCAGTGGGGGCCACTGCACCGGGACATTGGAGTCGGGATGATCAGCGATGAGGCTAAATACCTGCTTTGGTCGGGAAAGCAGCGCCCGCACTGGTACCTGGAAGGCCTGCCGGAAATCTCTTCCATGCTGTGGGAAATTGAGTCAGATTTCAGAAGAATGAGCAATCGTATAACTGATGATGGAGTGTCTGACCGTACACCTGCCACATGGAGTGAAAATCACTGGACAAACGGACCGATGGCCGCTCAGGAGTATTATATGGATGGGGCATACAGGGCGTACAAAGATCTGCTGGATAGTAATTCGCCGCTTATGAAGGCCCCCATGGAGCGGGACGAACAGTTTAGTCATCAGTTTGGGGATGATTTTTTGATTGCAAAAAGAGATAACTTTGGGCTTGCCGTTCATACAGGGCAGCTATCCCGGTGGGGATCTGAGACAAAAATATCGGGATTGAGCGGCGGAGGCATTTCTGCATTTTGGACGAAGGAAACGGGATCTGTTATCCTGGGATTGCAAAAAGGATTCCAAAACAGCACCACCGGCCCTGATAAATGGGAGGAGTGGAGGATCTGGCCGGTTCACGCAATCAGCGGTGAAACCGCCGCCGGACAGCCATTCAGCAGCGCGAGGCAGAAGCGGCCGAAATCTGTCTATGCTATGAATGAAGGGGATCCCTCCGTGCAGGTGTCCGGTGCGATCAATGACGACAATGCGGCGCCGGATAATGCGATCACCGGGGAGATGAGCTACCACCGGGAGTTTACGGTAAAAGAGGATGGCGTGAGGGTTCACTCGCGGGTAGAGTCCGACGGAACCGATGAGCTGCGCCACCTCTATGAAATGATCCCGATCTATTTGGGGGACCGTCAGGAGTTGAATGTGGAGATCTTTTTCAAGCCGGTAACATCCACCTGGGTGGAGGCAACGGCAGACCCCGTGGAAAATGTGATGCAGGTGAGGGTCGATCGTTTTGAAGGCAGCATAATTATAGAGTTTGATGAGCCGCAGACGCTGCAGCTTTCTCCGGAAGTTTGGACCACGCGCTACCAGACGCGCTCACGGGCGCGTAATGTTATGGTGTCACTTCTAAATAACAACTCCACTGATGAAGGGTTGAATTATGGAGTTGTCTATTCTATTTATAGTGATCGCGACTATAATAATGACAGTGAGGTAGAAGCACCACCGGATTTCCCGGGTTTGTTGTCACCTGAAGATGGAACAACCGGGACCTCTCGCAATCCGAAACTGAGCTGGAAACAGGCAATTGGGGCTGACAACTATGGGCTGAGATTGGCCAAAGACTCTGGTTTTGAAGAAATAGTGATTGAACAGAATGGTATTAGTCAAACTACATATGAATTGGAGAGCCTGGATTTCCAAACCACCTACTACTGGCAGGTGACTGCAAGGAATGAAGCCGGCACAAGTAATTGGTCGCAGGGGTGGCGGTTTACCACTCGTCCGGAGCCCCCCGCCCAGCCGTCAGCGCCGCAAATTGTATCCCCGGCTGACGGGTCGACGATGATTTCTATACATCCGGTGTTAAACTGGCAGGCCTCAGAGGGAGGTGAACGTTACGGGCTTCGTGTGGCAACGGACAGTGGGTTTCGTGATGTGGTGATTGCTGAAACGGGGATTACCGGTGGCAAATTTAAAGCAGAGAACCTGGACGATGAAACCACCTACTACTGGCAGGTGACTACAATGAATAGTGCCGGCATAAGTGAATGGTCGCAGGGGTGGAGGTTTACCACCCGTCCGGCGCCCGCCGTTCTGCCGTCAGCGCCGGAGCTTGCATCCCCGGCTGACGGGTCGACGACGATTTCCATAAATCCGGTGTTAAACTGGCAGGCCGCAGAGGGGGGTGTAAGTTACGGGCTTCGTGTGGCGACGGACAGTGGGTTTCGTGACGTGGTGATAGCTGAAAGTGGGATAACCGGCGGCGAATTTAAAGCAGAGGATCTGGACTATGAAACCACCTACTACTGGCAGGTGACTGCAAGCAATGAAGCCGGCACAGGTGACTGGTCGCAGAGGTGGAAGTTTACCACCCCTCCGGAGCCCCCCGCCCAGACGTCAGCGCCGCACCTGGGATCACCGGCTGACGGGTCGACGACGATTTCCATACATCCGGTATTGAACTGGCAGGCCTCTGAGGGGGGTGAACGTTACGGGCTCCGTGTGGCGACGGACAGTATATTTAGTGATGTGGTAATAGCCGAAACGGGGATGACCAGTGGCGAATTTAAAGCAGAGGGTCTGGACTATGAAACGACCTACTACTGGCAGGTAAATGCAGGCAATGAAGCCGGCACAAGTGACTGGTCGCAGGGGTGGCGGTTTACCACCCGTCCGGAGCCCCCCGCTCAGCCGTCAGCGCCGCACCTTGGATCCCCGGAGGACGGGTCGACGACGCTTTCCATAAACCCGGTGCTAACCTGGCAGGCCTCAGAGGGAGGTGAACGGTACGGGCTCCGTGTGGCGAAAGACAGTGTGTTTCGTGATATGGTGATGGCTAAAACGGGGATGACCGGTGGCGAATTTAAAGCAGAGGGTCTGGACTATGAAACCACCTACTACTGGCAGTTGACTGCGAGCAATGAAGCCGGCACAAGTGACTGGTCGCAGGGGTGGAGGTTTACCACCGGTCCGGAGCCCCCCGTACTGCCGTCAGCGCCGCACCTGGGATCACCGGCTGACGGGTCGACGACGATTTCCACAAACCCGGTGTTAAACTGGCAGCCATCTGGACAAAGTCAACGATACGGGCTCCGCGTGGCGACGGACAGTGTGTTTAGTGATGTGGTGATAGCTGAAAGTGGGATAACCGGTGTCGAATTTAAGGCAGAGGATCTGGACCTGGACTACGAAACGACCTACTACTGGCAGGTGACTGCAAGCAATGAAGCCGGCACAAGTGACTGGTCGCAGGGGTGGCGGTTTACCACCCGTCCGGAGCCCGCCGCTCAGCCGTCAGCGCCGGATCTTGCATCACCGGGTTTGTTGTCACCTGAAGATGGAACAACCGGGTCTTCCCGCAATCCGGTGTTAAGCTGGCAGGCCGCAAAAAGAGGTGAAATTTACGGACTCCGCGTGGCGACGGACAGTGTGTTTAGTGACGTGGTGATAGATGAAACATGGATTACAGGTGGCGAATTTAAAGCAGAGGATCTGAACTATGAAACGACCTACTACTGGCAGGTGAATGCAATGAATAGTGCCGGCCTAAGTGACTGGTCGCAGGGGTGGAAGTTTACCACCCGTCCGGAGCCCGTCGCTCTGCATTCAGCGGCGCAGCTTGTATCACCGGGTTTGTTATCACCTGGAGATGGAACAACCGGGACTTCCCGCAATCCGGTGTTAAACTGGCAGGCTGCAGAGGGAGATGTAAGTTACAGGCTCCGCGTGGCGACGGACAGTTTGTTTAGTGATGTGGTGATAGCTGAAGCGGGGATTGCCGGTGGCGAATTTAAAGCAGATGGTCTGGCCCATGAAACCACCTACTACTGGCAGGTGACTGCAATGAATGAAGCCGGCACAAGTGACTGGTCACAGAAATGGAGTTTTATCACTGAATCAGATGATGATTTGGTAGATGAAATAGTCTTAATGCAAAATTACCCGAATCCATTTAATCCCAATACCACTATTATATTTCGAGTAGATGATAATCAACACGTTACATTAAATGTTTATGATTTAAACGGCCGGTTGGTTTCTACACTCTACGATGGGGTGGCAGCCAGTGGGGGGCTGATAGAAGTAACATTTAATGCTCTTAATTTGTCAAGCGGCATCTATATATACCGTTTGATTATAGGAAGTGAAGTGATTACGAAGAGGATGACGCTAATAAAATAGATATTGGTTTTGTACTTTTTTTTGAAAACAGCTGGCTTTAATCCTGCTTTTAAATCGTTGTTGTGTTCTGACAATGAATAGGTATTTAAACGTAGTTTAAATGCAGAAGATAACTTTCCCAAATTAAGGTTCTCAATATTGTCGGTAAGTGATATTTTTTCCTGACTTCCGCATTGGTACACCCTGTCAAGATTTAAATGTAAATATCATATTTATGTGACTCTTTACGCGTCTGCATTAGTTCCTGTGTTCGATTCTTTTTAATGATTTCGTCTTTTGAGGACATGTCTTGTCGCTTTTCAATTTAGGAACGGTTACGCGCCTGCGCGTAACAACAAGCTCTGGCAAGGGCGGCAGCTTACTAGCCCCGTATAAGCGCCGTGGTTCTCCCCAACGGGGTGCCTTCGGCGTCGGCGCGCAGTGCGGGGTTTAAGACGAGCAGACAACCCTAGAGTCCCGATGCGGGTGATTTCGCAGAAGAAACGTATTTAGACGAAGGGGAGAAACGGAAGTTAAACCGTGGATTCATCATGGTGTGGATGCGGGCTTTCGAAGGGTATTGTAACCTGATAGTAATAGATTGTAATCAATTCCTTTGGGCCTCTTACTTTTGACCGTTCACTTATCCCCTGGGGAAAAGTACGGGCAAAGACGTCAATTTGAGCTAATGTCAGTTACATTGCCTTCGAAGTGCGACACTCCAAAATAAGCTTTGTATTGACCAAAAAGTTAAGGGGTCTTAGTTGATACCTCGCGGGCTCTGCCCGTGGTAGTTCATTATTCTCAGTTGGTGAAATTTTTTTAAGAGTGGGGAAAAGTGATATCATCTAAATTGAAGCGAAGCACCATTAGAAAAAAGCATTTTTTGTAACATATCTATCACTTGATAGTCTTGATAGAAAATGCAATGTACTATTGTTATGAAATTAGTTTCTATATACCCCAGGTTGGTTTTAAGTTGTGTAATGGTACTGGCGGCCTCCTATTCACTGCAGGCCCAATTACCTCAGGATCATGCATACCAGGTGGAGCTCAGGAATTTTATGGGGTCTCTTTCAGAGGAGGACTTTGAGGTAGAACTGCAGCCCATCAGCTTTCAGGAGTCTTATTTCGATGATGGTGATAAGGTATTCCGCACCTGGATTATGCGTGAGAACATTGGACGAATTCATCCTACTTTTGCCGGCCTTTCCAGGCAGGCGCGATATTTCACCCTTTCGGAGATAGAACGGGGTGGTGAGGTCTACCTGGATGTTGGACGGGGACAGTTTGTTTCGCCTATAGAAACCGCCTGGTGGGCCGGTTGGGACTATCCCGGAAACCCATACTACAATCATGAAGGGGTCAAACTGAGGGCGGCTGTAGCTGCAATGGTGGATATGATGATGCTTGAGCGGCATCACGAGGATGGCAAGGGCAGGCGTTCCGATTTTGCGGGTACGAATCTTCTCCGGTATGGTTATACCTATTCGATTGTAAAGGATGTGCTGCCTGAATCGGTCAGGGCAGCGTTTGAGGAGGGAATGATGCGCCTGTTTTCCAGGATTGAGGAGTGGGGGCCCACTCTTATCCACGCCGATATGGATCATTTTGCGGTAGCGGGCGTGTGGGCAGCCGCCGAGAGTATGGACAGCGATGACCTGCGCCGGCGGGCCCGGGAATATGTGGCCAGGGTATATGAGGGGGCGTATCATGAGGCCGGGTATATTGACCACGGCGGAGGCTTTGACCCCTCTTACCAGGGAATCACTTTCTTTTTTGCGTCGTGGGCAGCGCTTCTTTCCGACGACCCGTTTTTAAAGGAACGAGTTTCTCAAATGAGCAAGCTGAAGGCTCACCTGAGCTTCCCGGAGCCTGATGGAAAGTGGACCGGGCCCTCCCATTTTGCCACATCAAATGATGCGGGATCTCCAAATGACCAGTGGGGATCACTGCATCGTGATATCGGAGTCGGGATGATCAGTGATGAGGCCAAATACCTGCTTTGGTCGGGAAAGCAATGGCCGCATTGGTACACGATAGGCCTTCCGGAGATCTCTTCCATGCTTAGTCGGATTCAATTTGATTTTGGAAAAATGAACAATCGGATAGCTGATGATGGAGTGTCTGACCGTACGCCCACTACGTGGAGTGAAAATCACTGGACAAGCGGGTCAATGGTCGCTCATGAGTATTATGTGGATGGGGCATACAGGGCGTACAAAGATCTGCTGGACAGCAATTCGCCGCTTATGAAGGCCCCAATGGAGCGGGACGAACACTTTAGCCATCAGTTTGGGGATGATTTTTTGATTGCAAAAAGAGATAACTTCGGGCTTGCCGTTCATACAGGGCAGCTATCCCGGTGGGGATCTGAGACAAAGATATCGGGATTGAGCGGTGGAGGCATTTCTGCATTTTGGACGAAGGAAACAGGATCGGTTATCCTGGGATTGCAAAAAGGGTTCCAAAACAGCACAACCGGCCCTGATAAATGGGAGGAGTGGAGGATCTGGCCGGTTCACGCCATCAGCGGTGAAACCGCCGCCGGACAACCATTCAGTAGTGCGATACAGAAGCGGCCGGAATCTGTCTATACCATGAATGAAGGGGATCCCTCCGTGCAGGTGTCCGGTGCGATCAATGACGACTATGCGGCGCCGGATAATGCGATCACCGGGCAGATGAGCTATCACCGGGAGTTTACGGTAAAAGAAAATGGAGTAATGGTTCACTCGCGGGTAGAGTCCGACGGAACCGATGAGCTGAGTCACCTCTATGAAATGATCCCGGTCTATTTGGGGGACCGTCAGGAGTTGACTGTGGAGATCTTTTTTAAGCCGGTAAATTCCACCTGGGTGGAGGCAACGGCAGACCCCATGGAAAATGTGATGCAGGTGAGGGTAGATCGTTTTGAAGGCAGCATAATCATAGAGTTTGATGAGCCGCAAACCCTGCAGCTTTCCCCGGAGGTATGGACCACGCGCTACCAGACACGATCACAGGCTCGTAATGTTATGGTGTCACTTCTAAATAACAACTCCACTGATGAAGGGTTGAATTATGGAGTTGTCTATTCTATTTATAGTGATCGCGACTATAATAATGACAGTGGAGACGATGGATCAGGAGAAGATGAGTACAATGAATCAGGAGATGATAAGCGAGAAATTGAATTAAAACAAAACTATCCAAACCCCTTTAACCCCAACACAACGATAAAATTTAGTGTAACTGAAAATCAGCACGTTTCGCTACATATATATGATTTAAGCGGCCGGTTGGTTGCTACACTTTACGATGGTACGGCAGCAAGCGGAGGACAAACTGAGGTGACGTTTAATGCTCTGAATCTGTCGAGCGGTATTTATATATATCGTCTTGTTACGGGAAATGAAATTCTTACAAGAAAAATGACGCTGATAAAATAAAGTTTTTTACCGGTTTTTTTGAGGCTGAAAATTAAAAAAAGTTTAATTTTCAAACGCTCATTATTTGTTATGTTCTACTTTTATTAAAAATAGGGTATAACATCTAAATGAAGAGTGACATAGGTTCATTCAGTACTGCTAAAGCACTGTACATCAGTTTTCGGGAGAAAATAGTGTAGATGTTATTCAATTCACTCCCGTACCTGATTTTTATTCCCATCGTTTTTTTCAGCTACTGGTACATCTTCAACCGGAGCCTGAAGCTTCAGAATCTATTCCTGATCGGGGCCAGCTATCTCTTTTATGGATGGTGGGACTGGCGGTTTCTGGGCTTAATTATTTTTAGCTCCACAGTAGATTATCTGATTGGTCTTCAGCTTGGAAAAACAGAGAAAAAGAAGGACAGAAGGAGCCTTCTCTGGATAAGTATTCTTGTTAATGTCGGTTTTCTCGGTTTTTTTAAGTACTTCAACTTTTTTGTTGAATCGTTTATTGATGCATTCTCATTTTTTGGATTACAGCTACATGCCAATACACTCAGTATAGTACTTCCCGTGGGAATTAGTTTTTATACGTTTCAAACCATGAGCTATACGTTTGACGTGTACAAAAAGCGGGTTCCCCCTACAAATGATGTAATTGCGTTTTTTGCCTATGTGAGCTTTTTTCCACAGCTGGTTGCCGGGCCTATTGAAAGAGCGGAACGTTTTTTGAGTCAGTTTCTGGAAAAGCGCAGCTTCAATTACGGCGAGGCGGTAGATGGGATGCGGCAAATTCTCTGGGGGTTTTTTAAAAAGATAGCGATTGCGGATAACTGTGCGGTTTATGTAGATCAGATTTTTGGAAATCCGGACGCCTATCCATCAAGCACCCTGTTTTTAGGCGCAGTGCTATTCGCCTTTCAGATTTACGGGGACTTTTCAGGATATTCGGATATAGCAATTGGTACTGCCCGTCTTTTTGGTTTTAATCTTATGCAGAACTTTGCCTATCCTTATTTTTCACGCGATATAGCTGAGTTTTGGCGGCGCTGGCATATATCGCTATCCACATGGTTTCGAGACTATCTGTATATACCTTTGGGGGGAAGCTGGGGCGGGAAGTGGCTGACCGTCCGAAATCTCTTTATTATTTTTATTGTAAGTGGTTTTTGGCATGGGGCTAACTGGACATTTATAATTTGGGGAGCGTTGCATGCCCTCTATTTTCTTCCGCTTTTTCTTACCGAAAGAAATAGGGTGCACATGGATGTCGTTGCAAAAAACAGGTGGTTTCCATCAATCAAAGAATTTTTTCAGATAGGCATCACTTTTCTACTAACCACTTTTGCATGGATCTTCTTTCGGGCAGAAACGGTTACCGGTGCATGGAGCTATCTGTCGGCGATTTTTTCCCGTGATATCCTGGCATACCCGGCAGGGTCCGGTTTAACAGCCGTTTGGCACCTGCTACTGTTTATGATAGTCATAGAGTGGATACAACGAGAAGAATCTCACGGTTTAACCGGGGGGGTATTCAACAATCGGTTCCTCAGGTGGGCTCTCTACTTTGCTCTGTTTTTTATGATCATGTTATTGGGCAATTTTACGGGCAGCGATTTTATCTATTTTCAATTTTGATGTATGAAGAAATTTATAAGAAATTTTGCCCTGTTTTCCGTTATATCAATTTCAGTTTTAATAGGATTGGTTTATAGGTATGCTGATGGAACTATCGATTCATTTTATCTGAGATTTACCACACCGCCTGCAAAATCATTAATCATAGGGAGTTCACGCCCGGCTCAGGGTATTCAGCCACACCATCTGGAAAAAGGTCTTGAAGATATTGATTATGAAGGGCCTTTTTTGAACTTCTCTTTTACTACAGAAAACTCTCCGTTTGGGCCTTACTATTATGAGGCTATCAAAAAAAAGCTGAATCCGAAAGCTAAAGATGGAATATTTATTATAGGTGTAGATCCCTGGCAATTTTCGGTTGACCAAGGAAATAAAAATGATCCGCGACGTTTTCGGGAAGCTGACTATGCACCGGGTAATATGACGTTTATGTCTATGGATCCTAATTTTGAATATCTCATTAAAAACTTTGACGGTGGATTTCGTGAAATAATTCGTAACAGAAGAGATCCCTACAGGAGGCTCCACAAGAATGGATGGCTTCAAATTAATATTGATACTTCAAGCGTAGATCTTAAAGAAAGGATGTATGATACAGCCGAGAGCTATATTCAAATGGGGAATGATAGAAATTTTTCTACAGTGAGATTAGACTATCTGGACAAAAAAATTGAACTGTTTAAAAAACACGGATCGGTGTTTTTAGTTTTGATGCCTGTTTCAGAAGCGGTCAGAGAGGCGGAAGAGATTTTTATACCCAATTTCAGCAAGATGATGGAAAATCTGGCAGGGGAAAAAGGTGTAACCTATTTGGATTTCACTTCATATTCAAACAGCTATCTTTATACAGATGGCCACCATCTGTACAAAGATGATGGAGCAAGATTTTCACTACTTTTGGCTGAAAGATTAAAATCACATCTTGAGTAAAGAAAAGAGCTCTGATTTGATCAACCCCTGATAGTTTAAACTGGCTCTATGTTGATCGATTTTGCTTTTATTTTTATAAATCCTTCACTGTGCCATCAGCTACGGTGGCTTGCTACTGATGAAAGATTTCAAACATGACGCTTACGCCTCATACTTTACCCGAAGGGGACAGGTGGACCGCCACGCAGGAGCGGGACTAAAAGAAGAAAGTAATCATGCCAAAGGCATCACTATGTGAAAAGCTCCCCGACAGAGGTGTTAGCCCAACGCGCCAACATGGATAAACTCATCGCGGCGCAGAAATCAACCTGGTTCGGGATCTGAGATTTAAGCGCCGCGCTAAGTAATCCTAAGCAGTTGTCACCCCGAGCGCAGCGCGAGCGTAGCCGAGGGGTCTCCCTGTTATTGGAAGGAGCTTTGAAAAACTCTTGACATGTACCCGTGTATAAGCGATTGTGTGAAACAAAATAACCATTCCATTGACAGTTTTGTCTGACCCATCCCCCCAGCACCTTTCAGTCGGTTGCCGGACAAGCACCTATGCCGCAAACGCACGACATATGGAAGGGGAGCGCTTCACAAAGTCCATCACAAATAATCGGAATCTGTCACTTCTTAAATGGTGTAGCGCCGTTTTGAGGCAAGATTGATCGCTTGAGGGAAATCCCCTCTATGAGAGGGGAAATGGTATTGAAAACTGCGGACCGCAGATTTTCAAAGCGAGGGGTGTGTTGAAATGGCCTGGAATTGGAGTATGCCTACAATTATTTCAAGGCCGGACACCTCAGTCCCAAAGAACATTTTGTGGGCACAGAGATAAATATTTGAAACTTTAAAAAGGGTTTCGCGCCTGCGTGAAACGAAATGCCCCGGCAGGGGCATAATGTCCGTAGCCCCATACAAGCGCCGTGTAGTTGACGGCGTGCAGTACGGGGTTAGTAAGTGCGGGCAGACCAGGTGCCCCGAGGCACTTGATTCCGCAGAAGAATTGAATTTAGTCGACGGGGAATTCGAATCATGTAAACCGTTTATATATCATGAGCTGATGGGGTGCTTTTGAAATTTAAATTTATCCCTATAACCGCACACTACCCTCACTCGCAAAACGCATATGGCTTTTGGATCTAAAAACGCATCCTGACACTTATTAAATAGTGTTGCCCGGTTTTTGGGCAAAATTAGGGACTACCGATGACAGTTTGTAAAAGTGCATTATCGCAGTAAAATTAGTACCAATGGTTCTTGTCTTGATACTTTTGAACCGTCAAAAGTATCCAAAAACTCTCGGCTATGATTGCTTCCGGGCATGCTTTGCCCGCGCGGTTACACAACATCAATGGCTCCCGGGGGGAGCCGATGTTGCGATTTCTTCCGCGCTTTGATGCAACCCATGCCACTCCTCCACCAATCAAGGCCGAATGGACTGGGTGCTTAGACATTTTTTATCAGTTAGACTCAGCGCAGAAACTATCTGTCACCTTTTAAATAGTCTGGCCCCGCTCAACTACGTTAAAACTTGGTAGAGCAGGCTTTTGGGCAAGATTAGTTGCTACACATGACAGTTTTGTTGCTAGAGGGAAATCCCCTCTCAGTGAGGGGAAATGGAATTGAAAACTGCGGAGCGCAGATTTTCAAACCGAGGGGTGTGTTGAAATGGCCTGGAATTGGAGTATGCCTACAATTATTTCAAGGCCGGACACCTCAGTCCTAAAGAACATTTTGTGGGCACAGAGAAAAATATTTGAAACTTAAATATCAGTTTCGCGCCTGCGCGAAACGAAATGCCCCGGCAGGGCATCATGTCCGTAGCCCCATACAAGCGCCGTGTAGTTGACGGCGTGCAGTGCGGGGCTTAGCCCAACACGCCAACATGGATAAACTCATCGCGGCGCAGAAATCAACCTGGTTCGGGATCTGAGATTTAAGCGCCGCGCTAAGTAATCCTAAGCAGTTGTCACCCCGAGCGCAGCGCGAGCGTAGCCGAGGGGTCTCCCTGTTATTGGAAGGAGCTTTGAAAAACTCTTGACATGTACCCGTGTATAAGCGATTGTGTGAAACAAAATAACCCCACCGATGACAGTTTTGTTGCTAGAGGAAAATCCACTCTCAGAGAGGGGAAATGGAATTGAAAACTGCGGAGCGCAGATTTTCAAATCGAGGTGTGTTTTGAAATGGCTTGGAGTCAAAATTTACTTACAGTTTACTTCAAGGCTCCGGAGCACACCCTCATTATACTCATCAATTCATTCCAAAAATGGCTCAAAATTCTAAAAATAATTGATTTCAAGATGATACCTCGTGGGCTCTGCCCACAGCTGGTTCATTCAAAAAACCTGACGGGTTTTATCAGACTGCATATCGTTGATTTAACTCTATAAGCTTGTGAGTGTATATTTACTTTTATTTAAACTCTCAACAGACTTTCGGATAATTTCTTCTGAGTAATCACCAAATAGAGGTCCGGACGTGACCTGATGCATATTAATGTCCTGGTTTATTAGATTGAGTTCAATCATTACAGGCTCGAACTGATTATCGATGGTAACGTCCCATGAAATGAGGTCAAAGTAGGGAAGTCTTTTGTGACGGGTGAGGCATAGTTCTACGGCTTTCCCGTAACCTTCAATCTTTGTGTCTTGAAAAGATAGCAGTGAATCAGGATGCTTAAACGCTTTCTCAAAGTATTCGTATTGAGCAAAATTATTAAATGTTCCATCAGGTTTTACGGAAATAAACAGGCCACCACCTGTAACATTGTCAATTACAGAATTGACCCTTCCAAATCTCGCAATTGTGGATAGATGTAAGATATTATCACCATATCTGAACGTGAGGATTCTCAGTGTATTAACAGATGTGCTGTTAAATTCACTTAATTGAGAGCTTTGTTCAACTTTTTTCTGAATAATGAAATCCTCAGAGCATTTTTTCAGATATGGTATAATGTCTGCTTTATCAGTTTTAGAAATTAAGGCTCGTACATCCCTGCCGCCGCCGGTTATTCTTATAGTGGGCTTAACGATTAGCGTTGTAGCCGTGTCTTTTAGTATATCTACAGCTTCCTTTTCTGAAACTTGTTCAAGTTTCGGGCTGTAAAATCTTCCATGTATATATCTGAGTACCGTTTCGGGGAGATTAAGGTTGCCGAAAAGATTTTCATAATTATTTTTATCAACGTATGCCATGGCAAGGTCATAATTTACCAGGTAAGGCTCGACAGCTAAATAGAAAATGTCTTCCGGCACATACCATATATCTTTTTTGTTGTTCAATGATTGATAAAATGCATGCCACTTTGTGTTTCTATAAAATGGAAGGGCGGCTTTAAAACTGTTCTTAACCTGTTTCAAATACGAAGAATCACTTTCATGAACAGGAATTGACTTCCGGACATATTGTTTCAGAAGGTCCCGAAAGTGATTTACTCTCTTGCGTTTGTTGTAAAAACCATAAAACTGACTAAGATTCATTCGTTTTTCTCTGATAGCTGTTTTACAAAATCTTCAACTCTTAATAAATAGCTTAAATTCTGATTAAAGAATCCCTCTTCAAAAATAAATTTACCTTCCTTAAAAACGAGCCTGCCCGGCTTTCCATCTATGTACAATTCAGATTCATCCCGTGTTATTTCCGGTGTAGTACCAAAAAGAGCGTGTACTTCATTTACAAGGAAATTGTCATCAGTCGTTTCAAAAAAATCAATGGATATATTCCTGAACCCCTGTTTTTCACTAATCTCTCTGATCATAAACAGTAGCTCATCTGGAGGTTTTCCCCAGCCTGTTAGTTTTGACCCGCTTGCAAATCCGTTTTTTAGTAATTTTCTTCTTCCAAAAAAAGAATTTCCGATTTTAATCAGTCTCCATTCCCACTTTATATCTACATATTGTTGGATTATAACAAAATTTCGTTGACTTATCGGGGTGCCGGGTAGTTTTATTTTGAGTCTGGAAGGACGAAACTTATACTTATAAAAGGGTGAAAATCGCCCAAATGCCCTGTTAATTAAAGTGAGCGCCTCACTTTTATTTTTTACTATATCTACTCCTGTTGCACTAGATCCAATGTTTGTTTTAAACACAAGCGGGAACTCATTTCTGGATATAAAATCTGTTGCATCCTCTTTTGTCTGAAAAACATGTGTTTTTAAGTGAGGGAAACCAAAGTGTTCCAGCCAGTCACCCGCAACTCTTTTGTTTTCATATAGAAAAAGAGAATCATATGATGGGTACATGGGAATACCAAGTATGCTGTGTATAAAATATAACCTCTCCATATAAATAGTATTGAACTCCTGAGTTTGACTTGGAGGTCGAACCAGCAGTCCGTCATAATTCCCTTTTTTAAGATCTTTAAGCCAATAATCTGATTTAAAGTCAATAACCTCATAATCAATGCCCAAATCTTCACAGGATGTAATGTACTGTTTATAGCTGTCGTCAAAACTTGTAAGAATTCCGAGTGTCATGTTTGGGTTGATTTTTTATTTGGTTAATAATGACTTAGACTAAATTGAGCTGAATATAAGTTATGTGTTAAAGAAGACAATATTTCCCGGGTTATAAAAATAAGCTGATGAGTTAAAAATATTTAACTGTTCTACAATTAGGGTTGAATATTCTGATATTGATCCCGGATACTAAACAATATAGTGTGGTTTCAACGGTAAATTGTTGCATGCAAGTCATCGGATGAGTCAACTATGATTGACATTTTAATCCAAAGTGGTTTAATTCCCCCTTATCCCAACGGGATCCCCGCGGGGAAAGGGGGACACTCCATAATAAACTCAATATTGGATCAAAAGTTATAGATGCTAAGTTGATACCTCGTGGGCTCTGCCCCGAGGTAGTTCAGTAATGGCTCGATTTTTCAAAATAACTCATCCGATGACTACCCGACAATTCATCTGTGACACGACAATAGTGTACTGTTGAAAAGTATAGTTTAAATGTATAAGGAGTTGGCGGCTTAGCATAATGAATCAAATTAAATTAGTTATCTGGGATCTTGACG
The DNA here is from genome assembly GCF_038150125.1 of Rhodohalobacter sp. 8-1. Lineage (NCBI taxonomy): Bacteria > Pseudomonadati > Balneolota > Balneolia > Balneolales > Balneolaceae > Rhodohalobacter > Rhodohalobacter sp. 8-1. The sequence goes on from NZ_JBBVMF010000002.1 coordinate 52,250, forward strand.
AAACGTTTTGGAGAGGTACACTATCTGAGGAGGGTATTGTCCCTGTTCAGAAAAATATTGATCTCATAGCTGAATTGACAAACCGGGGCATTATTAACAGCATATGCTCAAAAAATGAGTTTCGGCAGGCTAGTGAGAAGCTCAAAGAGTTAGACGTATGGAGCTATTTTATATTTCCTTCAATAAGCTGGGACCCCAAAGGACCTCGGGTAAAACAGATTATTGAACAGTGTCAGTTGAGAGCAGAAAATATTCTGTTTCTGGATGATAATCATTTGAATCTCGAGGAGGTCAAATATTATAACGAAGGCGTTATTGCGGAAGAACCGGAATATATTTTCCAAATTCTGGGTAGTCCGGCACTTAAGGGTAAAGATGACAGAAGTCATTCGAGACTGGGTCAGTACAAACTTCTTGAAAAAAAAGCAGAAGAGAAAAGTGAATACTCGTCAAATCTGGGATTCTTAAGAGACTCAAACATTCAGGTCGAAAAAATCAGTGATTTAGCCCCGATCAAAGATCGGATTGAAGAGTTGCTAAATCGAACAAATCAGTTAAACTTCACTAAAAAAAGATTAAGTGAGGCTGATGTTGAAGCGTTGATCAGCGATGGTAGGTATAATAATTTTGCAGTAAGGGTAAAAGATCGATTTGGCGATTATGGAGTGGTGGGCTTCATAAGCTATGATCCGGCAGAGCACTGTCTGAATCATTTTGTGTTCTCTTGCAGGATATTAAACCTGGGTATAGAACAGTACTTTTATAAACATCTTAATGAGCCTGAACTAACTATTGAGGGAGAGGTGATCTCCTCCCTTGACGAGTTTAGTGAGATAGATTGGATTTCAGAATTAGATGATTCTGATAAAGGTGATTGCCCTATAATTGAAAATGGTAGTAGGTCGAAATCGAAGCTGTTATTTGTCGGGAGCTGTGAACTGGGCTCGATATTTAACTATCTGGCCGCATACTCAGAAAACATTCAACTGCATGGCGTAAAAACAAGTGATGAGAATTTACCTGAATTTTCAGACCACCTGGAGACAATTATCGCCGGCAACACATTACCTGAACACATTATTGATGAAAAATGCAAACTTCCATTTATAAGCCGGAAGTATGCAATGGCAAACAGGGTGAATGCTTACGATTACGATGTGCTGATATACAGTGTTGTTGCCAATTACGGCCGAAATGTATATAGTCATAAAAAGCATGGTTTCAGGGTAGCATGGGGCGAATACAAAAAGAATTTGACGCGTCCGGAGCCTGAAAAAAGGCTAATGGACCTTTTTGAGAGAAGAAATTTCGATGCCGATCATTTTTTAAAAAACTTCAGAAGGGATTTTAACCATTTAGGATATCTTGAAAGTGAGCGTTTTCTGGAGCTGCTTAAAGAATTAAGAAGCAGCATTCCTGAAACTATTCCAATTCTATTTATAAATGGTTCAGAGATTAATACAGATGTAATAAATGAGCCCGACGCTGCTGATCGACACAAAGAGATGAATAGTGTTTTATCAGAATTTATTGCCGGGTCGGATAGTACCTATTTGATTGATGTTCGAAAGCTGATTGAAGGTGAAAAGGAGATGGGCACTAATATTCGAACATTTCACCGCCAGGTTTATAAACGACTGGCTGATGAAATAGTACGGCTGATAGATAATGAAGCTGGAATTGAACTAAAGAAAAACGCATTAAAGGAAGCGCAAATTCTCTGGAGCCACTACACGTTCAGAAGTTTACTTTGGTTGAAAAGCCTGCCACTACTCAGACAGCCATTTATTATGAATATGTATAGGAAGATCAGAAAAGAGGGCTAATTTTAAAGGCTCACTATTGATTTGTGTGGGATGTGTAATTAATTAATTTGCGTATAAATGTATTGAGACCGTTCAGCTATCCGGCCATCAATTTGCCCTGGTGTTAAAATGAGCAGACATCATCTGTCACACATCTGAGACCGGGAATTTGAAAAGCCTAAAAAATCTACAGTGAATTATTGTGCACCTCACATAAATCAACAAAGGGTCAAAAATCTATTAAAAACTTGTAAGTGCGTATTTGCTTTTATTCATTTCTGTAATCGATTTTTTGATAATCTCTTCTGAGTAATCTCCAAATAACGGGCCATTAGCAACCTGATGAAAATTGATCTCCTGGTTTATAAGGTTAAGTTCAATCATTATAGGTTCATTTTGCTCATCTATGGCAATATCCCACGAAATAAGGTCGAAATAGGGTAAACGTTTATGACGCGTAATACAAAGCATTACTGCTTTTTCAAATCCATCTATCACTGTGCCTTTAAAGGGTTTTAATGAATCCGGGTGTTTATCTATTTTTAAATAATTTTGACTGTATCCGAAGTTATTTAAGCTTCCATCCGGTTTTACTGAAATAAATATTCCACCACCGGCCTTATTATCTGTAATAGAATTTGCCCTTCCAAACCTGGCTACGGTAGATAAATACAATATGTCTGTGCCATATCTGAACGTTAGTATTCGCAGTGTATTCAGAGATGTACTGTTAAATCTACTTAGTTGAGAATTTTGTTCAATTTTTTTCTGGATGATGAAGTCTTCAGTACAACTTTTCAAAAAGGGAATGAGATTTTTAATGTCACTCTCTGAACTTAACAGACGCACGTTTCTCCCCCCGCCAGACGAACTTATAGTGGGTTTTACTATAAGAGGATAGGTTGTTTTCTGTATTATATTTTTTGCTTCGGCCTCAGAAATGGGATCAATACTTGAGTTATGGAACTTTCTCTTCATATATCGAAGCACTGTTTCAGGATGATTTAAATCACCAAAAAGATTCTCGTAATTGTTTTTATCAACATAAGCGAGCGCCAGATCGTAGTTCACCAAATAAGGTTCCACGGCTAAATAGTAAATATCTTCCGGTACGTACCATAACTCTTTTCTGTTATTTAAAGACTGATAAAAGGCATGCCATCTGGTGTTTCTGTAGTATGGGTGAATAGATTTAAGGTTTTTCCTGACCTGCTTTAAGTATGACCGGTCATTCTCATAGACAGGACTGGACTCTCTCTTATATTTTTTTAGAAGATTCCGGAAGTGCACTGCTCTCTTTCGTTTACTATAAAAGCTGTAGAGTCGATCTGAAGTCATTTTTCTTATCTATAAAATATCGGCAGAAATATTTTTGAATACCTGTTTTTCGCTAATCTCCTTAATCATTAACAGCAGCAGTTCCGGTGGTTTCCCCAGCCATCGAGCTTTGAACCGCTTATAAAACCATCCTTCAACAACTTTCTTTGCGAAATATAAGAGTAACCGATTTTATCACTCTCCATTCCCACTTGATTTCCGCTAAGTAAATGAACGTGGTCGGCCATCCCGCCTATGGAATACAATGTCTGAGATTTCTCATGAACAATTCCGGCTATGTATTTATAGAGCTCTGTACTCCATTTATTCTGAATAAAACTAGATCGTCCTTTGACGGCAAAAATAAGCTTTGCGTATAGTTGTGAGTAGGTATTTGTCATAATCTCTATGGTCGAATAAGATTTTGATTAGTTTAAATTATCTGCTCTAGTAAACTAAATTTATACTGAAGATGATATGGGAATTAGACATGTCTATGGCTATGCCGCACCTAAGGCGCTTTATAACTTACGCCCATACATTTAACCCGTGGTCAGCGCTGCGCACTAACCATGGACTACGGACATATTGCACCTAAGGTGCTCACATGTAATCTACAATTTCTCATGTAAAAAATTTGGCCTGTGATTATTAATAACGCCAAGTTTAAATAAGGTACCTGGGTGTCCCAATTCGGAATTCAGGAAATTAGTCTGTTGTCTAAAGATAAATCCAAATCTGCACATTCTGTTTGGTAAAGAAACTTTGCCAGCAAGTTATATTTAATCCTAAAAATTATTTGGGTTTTATCCTTTTTATAAGAATTGGTAATGGATTGATTTTGCTTTTTACCATTTTTACAAAAATACTCGACCGCAAAACCACTGGGATTCAGCTTTTCAATCCCAAAACTAATTCCAGGAGCACTGGTATCAGCTCAATTGTGGCTCACCATGTTGAACTAGAAAGTGTGATTGAAAATTTTTCTTCAACGGCAAAATCACCCAAAGTTTTAATTACGTACTTTGAGAAAAGTCTACTTACTTTACCATATGGTTTTTATTATTTCAGATTACAAAAAACCAACCTTATCCCGCCTCTTTCATCTCTTCCGGGATATTCCACCGCTTATATTCGTCGGGCTCGGCGTTTTGCCGGCGACGGATAATTTTCAGGCGATAGAGATCGAAATTGAAAATACCGATTTTTTTAAGAATGGTTCGCTTGGTACCGTTTGTGGGGAGAAGCATGACCATCATCCCGAGTATACTGAACAGTACAATGTTATTGTTAAAACCGCTCAGTGCGATAGCTACCAGACTGATGGCTATTGATACCAAACAGATGAAAAGAGCAGTCTGCCGTGTGGTGAAGCCCATACGCAGCAGTTCGTAGTGGACATGATCGCGATCGGGGCTGAAGGGGGACGCTCCCCGGCTCATTCGCTTCAAAACGACGGTGAAGGTGTCGTACAGGGGAACGGACAAGAATGCTACAGGCAGTACAGCAGCCGCATTACCAAATATTGCACTGAAAGAGTTTATCGCCTGCAAATTGATATAGTGAACCGTCATGAACGCCAGTAAGAACCCTATGACCAGCGTACCGTTGTCGCCCATGAAGATAGAGGCAGGATTGAAATTATACAGTAAAAATGCAAGTAGTGCTGCTGCAGTTATTACTGCAAGAACTGTCATAGCTTCGTTACCCGCCGCATAAAAACCTGTGGCAAAGAAGAGTGAGGCTACAAGTCCCACACCCCCACTCAGTCCGTCTATCCCGTCGATAAGGTTGTAAGCATTTATAATGACTATGATTGTAAAAAAGGTTAACGGAACGGACAGATATAGGGGAATAGCCGATATACCCAAAACTCCATGAAAATCATTAATTAAAATGCCGGATCCAAACATGACGATAAGGGCCGAAACGAATTCAATAACCAGTTTTTTATTCGCAGATATGCTTATCAAATCGTCTTTTAATCCTGTGAAAAAAAGCATGAGCAAACCGGCAAACAGATAGGATAAACCATTTATATTTTCGGCTGCACCGCTTAGCGAAAATCCCAGAAAGATGCCCATGAAAAGTGCTACTCCGCCCATGGGTGAAATAAAATCATTGTGAATCTTCCGATCTCCATCAGGTATATCGTAAAGTTTCTTTTCGCACGTAATCTTAATAAGAATCGGAATCAGATAATACACAAAACAAAATGTAAGAATGACAGCAATCCCCGCCTGTATGTTAGTTTGTAGCATATAACTGTAATTTTTCTCCTTAGCCTAAAACGCAATGTGTAAAATCCTCTTAAATAGCTTTCCTCGAATCTACCTGTATTTTTTGAAGATTATAATTAAAATGGATTAATGTAAAAACAATCCCTTGTTTACTTTTGTAAGTCCAAGACGCTTAATTGATTGTATAAATGTTATAAAAAATAAATTTTACTGAAGTATATATGTACCAAATGATTGCAATTCAGATTTACATAGAAATGACTATAAGAAGGAGAAATTTTTATTTTAAAATGAAAAAAAATATCAGCCGTACAGTAGTGCATTACAGGCTTCAATAAACTTTCAGTCGCCCCTGATTTATATCGTAGAAAAAATCGGTATTTCGGCGTGCATAAACAGGGTTGTTTTAGTATCTATTTTGCAAGCAGACTACCGCACTCGTCCCAAAATATTCAACTGATCACACATACTTCTGCCAAATAAACCCAATCCGACATTTTACGCATCCTATCTGCTGACTTTATTGACACCGGTCAAAAGCTGGTCTTTTTATCTGACTGAATCGATTGGGATTATTTATAGCATGCATAAGCCGGGCAATACAGCCATTCCGGACAAATAGCCTGCCGATTCGTTTTTTTTGGTCGGATGCCTGTTGCTCAGTCGAAACTTCGAATACGACTACGTTAATGAGGTACCGGCCTGTGTGACACATCTTTACCTTGCATACGGCAAACCCATCCTTTTTGGCCGGTATTTATGTGATGAGGCTTATTTTCAGCACACTTTCCCCGCGATCCCGGCGGGTCTATTCATTATTGCAACCTGATTGGCCGGTATGGAGTCGCTGCATTATTTCTCTTATTCGGTTGCTGTCTATGAATTGAGAAGCCGAATCTATCGGGCCCCGACGGACACCATAATCCGGGAGGATGGATATGACGTTTTCCACCGAAGCCAAACGGGCTAGGAAAGTGATTGATCAATGTAATCGAAGCATCCATTTCGATGCAAGAAGGCCCGCTGAGCACGGGTGAAGTTACCCAACAGTTTTTTTCAGTTTTAAGAATCGACTAAATATGTATTGCAATCTTATGCGTATGTGAGCTATTATTGATGAATAAAATTTTTGAGGGCTTTGCAGAACCCCCATTATTTCGGGTTTTGATGGTTGATTTGTAGTTTTCGGCAACTGATTCAGTAATTGTTCAATAAATAGAGATTATCCATGGATAAACGTCATCAACTCAGCATCTTAGACCAATGGGCCAGCAATTCCACCCAAGTTTCGCGGTCTACCAAGCGCCTTCAGGAGATTGACGAGTGGATCGACTGGGAGCCACTTTACGAAATTGGCCGTCGCATTGACAAAACGGGCCCTAAAGGTGGACAACCCTGTAAACCGGTTCGGTGGATGATCCGCGGGTTGTTTCTTCAGTACCTGTATCAGCTGAGTGACCCACAACTTGAGGACCATCTGATCGACCGGCTGAGCTTTCGACGATTCGCCGGGTTGCCACTGGATCAGACCGTGCCTGACTTTACAACGTTTTGGCGGTTTCGCGAGGCACTGGCCAGCGAGGATCTTGTTGAAGAACTTTTCGAAGAAATCACAGATCAACTGGACGCCAAAGGCCTGCTGCTGCGGCAGGGAACCGTTGTTGATGCCACGATTATTGACTCGGTGAACCGGCCGCTGTCCGACAAGAAACGTGAGCAGCTGGATGCGGATCCCTCTCCACAAATCGACACGGATGCCAACTCTACGAAAAAGGGTGGCACCTACTATTTCGGCTATAAAGGCCATATTGGCGTGGATGCAGGCAGTAAACTCATCCGTAAGATTGCCTTTACCCCCGCCGCGCCTCACGACAGCACCGTACTTGAAGACCTGGTGTGTGAGGATGAACGCAGCCTGTTTGGCGATAAAGCCTACGACCGCGATAGCCTGAAACAGATGGCCCGGGACGACGGCTGGTATTACGGCATCCTGGATAAAGGAAAACGGAATGACCCACTGAGTTCTTCTCAGAAAAAACGAAACAAGCGTCACCAGCAGGTTCGCTCGCAAGTGGAGCACCCATTTGCATCGATCAAAGATCGCTATGGCCTGCGATGGGCCAAGGCCAAAACGAAGGTAAGAAACAAAGCCCGCTTTGTGATGGCGTCTATCTGCTGGAACATTGAACGCGGAATTACCTGGTCAAAGAAACAGAAGAATATTACCCCGGCAAGGGCCACCTGATGGGTGGAGTATGTCTGGGAGCGGCTGAATGGCTGTAAATCGGCCATTTAGCCGCTTCAACACAGCCATAATTGGCCAAAAACGACACTATTTGAAAGAACGAGACTTTAAAAATCGGAATTTCGAAAAATCAAGGGTAATTCAAAGCCCTCTTTTAAAACATTATCTATTAAGCAAGTTACCGCTGATAAGCTATAATTATCTTCTAATAAGAGAGTTTCTCAGAGGTTTTGAGAATATCAGAGATAATTTTTTCAGAGTTCACGGAAACCGTATGGATTTAAAAAATCCATCTTCATTTAGTAAGAAAGTCCACTGGAGAAAAATTTTTGACACGGATCCGCTATTAGTTCAATTTTCTGATAAGGTGCAGAATCGGGACAATGTAAGACAACGATTAGGAGATCAAGAGTCAGATAAAATTCTACTGCCAATGCTGCATATTTCGGACGACCCGAATGATATTCCATTTAAAAATCTACCGGATACATACATAATCAAACCCAATCACATGAATGGGAAAAGAGTCATTGTGGACACCAACCCTTCTTTTTCCTAAGAGCAGATCGTGAATATTTGTAAATCCTGGTTAAAATAACCACATAGTCTTTATTCACTTAAATGGGGTTACCAACCGATACACCGTTGGATATTTATTCAGCCCGTTATACTTAATTCATTGGGAAATAAACCGAATGAGTATAGATTTTTTTTAACGGTAATGTCAAATTAGTACAAGCTGACAGGCCGGGTGTAAACGGGAATACATTATACGATAGAGATGGAAATGAACTGAGGTTTATTATTTAATGAAATATGAAGATCCCGTTAAACTAACCAACGGGTTTCAAAAAATGATAGAATTTGCAGAAGAATTATCGAAAGCAAGAGACTTTATACGGATGGATTTCATGTATGGTGATAATTTTATTTTTTCTTTAGTGAAATTGCAGCCTATACAGGGTCTGGTTGCAAAAATTTCGAACCGAGAATACATAATTTTGAACTTGGCAGATTATGGAATTAAGACCGAAGTCACGCCTCTTTTTTGAATAAATTTTTATAGATCAAAAGCAAGACAAGTCAACCCACAATTCGATACTCTAGCATTTAGAGGATTGCCTCTCTGAAGTTACCCTGAAATTTAAAATCAAGTATTCAATTACAAATGCTCTATAGCAGGCTCAGGACTCATTGCTGAGTACGATTTTAGAACAAAATGATTCGGTACTTAATAAAAGTAATTTCTATCGTTCACATATCGTGCTTTTACCAGCAGAAGTTACTCTTAATTTTCACCTTAGACATTGGTGATCCGTGTAACCAATGCGGTTTTTGAATGTTCAACCTCTTTTCGACTTCCCCAGAAACAATACCTGCTGAAGTTTCGCCAGGGGAGCAAAATAGTCATGCTTTTCAAAACAGTGCATTTCATTCTCTAAAAATGTGAAACTAATCTGCATTTTTCGTATCTGCAATAGATAAGCTTTTAATTCATTTGCTTAAACCCTCGGCACCATGGAAAATCTAATCCGTACGATCATCACCGGAACAGGCTCTTATATTCCGGATAATATTGTCACTAACGAAGATTTTTTAAACAACAGGTTCCTCCAAAAAAATGGCGAGCCTTTTGATAAGAGCAACCGGGAGATTATCGAAAAGTTTCAACAGATTACCGGTATCAGGGAGCGTCGCTACGCCGATGACGATATGATGGCATCAGATATGGGAACTATAGCTGCTGAGAGAGCGCTGGAATCGTCCGGGCTTGATCCTGAAGAGCTCAATTATATCATCGTAGCCCATAATTTTGGTGATATCCTGCACAACAATCGACGATCGGATATGGTGCCGGCCCTGGCGTCACGGGTTAAAAACAGTCTCGGCATCAGGAATTCAAAGTGTGTGGTGTACGATCTGCCATTTGGATGTCCGGGCTGGCTGCAGGGGATCATCCAGGCGAACTACTATATCCGAAGCGGCGATGCCTCATCCGCGCTGGTGATCGGCACGGAAACGCTCTCACGCGTCTGCGATCCCCACGATCGCGACAGCATGATCTATGCCGATGGTGCCGGAGCCACTGTTCTGGAGGTGAGTGAGCCGGGAAGCAGCAACGGTATTCTCGCCCATGCATCCCGCTCAGATACGATGACCCAGGCGTACTTTCTGGAGATGGAACAATCCTACAAAGAGGACTACGGCGATACCCTTTTTATGAAGATGAACGGGCGTAAATTGTATCAGTATGCTATCACCCACGTGCCGGGACTGGTGAAGGAAAGTATTGACGATGCCGGACTTGAACTGGGCGACATCGGCAAGGTGCTGATCCATCAGGCCAATGAAAAACTGGACGAGTCAATACTGGAGCGTCTTTTTAAACTGTACGATGTAAATGAGATCCCCGGCGACATTATGCCCATGACGATCAACAAGTTGGGAAATAGCAGCGTTGCCACGGTCCCCACACTGCTCGACCTGGTTTTGCGGGAGAAGATGAACGGTCAAACACTGAATCTGGGGGATCATATCGTCCTCGCGTCTGTGGGAGCCGGAATGAATATTAATTCGGTGGTGTACAGGGTATAGTTCTCAGCTCAACTTCCGCAAAATTTTTTTAAATTCCGGCTCAACTATCTTTAAGATGCACTCTTTAGTACTCCATCCATTATTTTGGTGACCGAATACATTCCCTGTTCCGCTTTTCATTCAAATCCGTATTTAAATGTCATTATCGGTCCCTTTGGATACTAAGGAGCAATTCTATCAAACTACTCAGATAATGACAGTACCTCTGAGGGCTGGTTTATATCGCTAATACGATGAGCGCTATTCATTTAATCAAATCGGTTCGTATACATGCCCATTTAACGGAGGAGCAACCAAACCTGCTACCGGGCATGTACGTGGAGGCGATGATTGTGACGGATGAGGAAACGGTGCTTTCCCTGCCTGAAGAGGCTGTAATTTCAGATGGCGGACAGTCATATATCTTCATCGTGGAAGAGGAGGGAGAGCATGTCGAAATGGAGGAGGCTTCTTAATCCGGTGAAGTAGAACATCACGGTACACATGTAAGGGCTGTTCCCGTTGTAACCGGAACGAGTGAAGAAGGCTATGTGGAGGTTTGGCTGCTCGAAGACATAACCGAAGAAAGCCAGGTGATGACAAAAGGTGCGTTTTTTGTACTATCTGAATTGCGAAAAGGAGAAGGCGGGCATCATCACTGATCTGATTTATCTAACTCATAACCGCCACTGACTATTCGGTTCACTCATCTATCTCCTGGCAGAAGCAAAGAGCTCATTTCAGCGGTGCACGTCATCTTTTCTCATTTGAAACTGCTATCAGAACAGTAATGCGGCCCTTACAGACGCTTACCTTTTCGCGCCACAAAAATCATCAGTCCTACCTTGGTAGCCAGGTCGAAAGGCAGAAAGGCAATCACTTCTCCATTAAGGGTCAGCTGGCCCAGAGCAGCGGGGGTGAAGAGCCAGATGACAGGAAAAGCGAGTGTGATTAATACGTATATCGCAGCAAAACGGCGGTACGCCTTCAGCCGGCCAGGGTCAACGGAAAGCTTCTCCGCTGCTTTGGGGATCGTGAAGAGTAGAAGCAGGACGCAACCCAGGTAGGCCAATAATCCATAGCCGTACCAGATCCAGCCGATGACCGGTTCCGTTTGCAGCCCGGCCAGCAGCCCGCCAAACATGGTTAGAAAATTGGCAATCAGTAAAAGGGTAACAGGGCGCGTTAGTTTACGAATCAGCGGCCCCAGCAAGAGTACTATGCTTAAAATGATAAGCGGGCTTACGAAACAGGCGTCTATCCAGCGGGCGATGTGAAAGATCCGGCCGTCGGACAGCTGCATCGCACCGGATCCCAGTAAGATGGTCAGGTAGGTTGTGCCGGTAATCATCGGCACCAGGGCAGCCAGAAAAGTTTGCCAGTCTTTGGTTTGACCCTTCACGACCTTTATTACATGATAAAAGGCAGACCCGGCAAATACGAACAGGCCGGTAAGCAAGGCAGCGATACCCGGCGTATTTAATCCATTATTGATTTCATTCACCCAATTCATATCTGACTTTTAAAATCATCTGAAAGAATGAATCGTTCAATCGCTTGAGCTATATGGCATCAGTCACTATGAAAAGGATCAACGAATGTTACCAGGATGTAGTGGTGAATAAATGTTCAGTTTATGGATAGTCTCGGGTTTCTCCAATAAGTCCGGGGTGCTCAGTATCGGTGCCGGAACCGAGTGCATGAAGATCATCGCCTTAATTGCTTATATGTTGAACAATAGCGACAATTTTCCATTATGTCGGGCTTTACATCGTAAACGGTATGATTGAACAGTATGGAATTTTGTGAATCCTAAACGTCGTTATCTATATGTAATAGGTTGCCGTAAGTTAAAAGTTAAATATCAGTCTAACTTTTCTATAAAAAATGACAACCTTACAACTAACTACGTAAATCATAACAAGAAATTGAATAATGAAAAATCCTGCCCCGGAAATCACAGAGAAAGAACTGAATGAGCTTATTCAATCTGCAAAAGATGTTCTTCAGGCCAACTGGTCAGGATCTTTCACCCGTCCCTCAAAAAACCAGTATCCCCATCAATGGTCATGGGATTCGGTCTTCATAGCTTTTGGATACACACATTATGATAAGGATCGTGCAGAACAGGAACTTCGTCATTTGTTTGAAGGGCAGTGGAAAAATGGGATGATCCCTCAAATCATTTTCGACCAGGAACATCAGTCAGAAAAATATTTTCCGGGGCCTGATTTTTGGCAGTCAGAAACGTCTCCCAACGCTCCGGATCACATAAAAACGTCAGGTATTTGTCAGCCTCCCATTCACGCAACAGGTGTTCGGCATCTGATCGAATATGCACCGGACCGGGAGCGGGCAGTTGCTTTTGCCTCAGAAATATTTCCCAGGCTTAAAGCATGGCATCAGTATCTGGATCGTGAACGTGATCCGAATAATGAAGGATTGGTTTACATCCGTCATCCCTGGGAATCAGGACAAGACAACTCACCCATCTGGGATGGCATTTTAAATCGAATAGAAATTGAACCAAGCTATATCCCGGCATACAGTCGTAAGGATATTAATAATGTTGAGCCTGACGAGCGTCCCTCAAAACCGGAATATGATACATATGTTTACCTTGTAAATTTTTTCCGTGAAAGAAAGTATGATGAAGCAAAAATCAGAAATGATGATTGCCCGTTTTTAGTACAGGATGTTCTATTCAACACATTGCTATGCAAGGCAAACCAGGACCTGGCAGAGATCGCCGAAATAATAGGTGAAAATCCTGAGCCCTTTAAGACACGGGCCGACCAGATAGCCGATAAAATGAACGATAAGCTATGGCTCGACAGGGAACAGATGTACGTTGATTATGATTTAAAGGCATCAAAACAAATTCAGGCACGAGTACTCTCAGGGTTTCTGCCTATTTACGCCAGCATCCCGGATCAGAATCGAAAACAGCAAATTTTCGAGTATCTGAATACGCATTGTTTTTGTCAGATGACAGATAGCTGTTTCCCTGCCCCGAGTTATGACCGGAGTGGTGATGACTACTCGGCACGAACCTACTGGAGAGGCCCGGTATGGATAAACATGAACTGGTTGCTATATGAGGGATTGAAACAGTACGGGTTTGACGATTATGTTAAGCAGGTAAGAAATTCTATAATCCAACTTCCTTTTTTGAGTGGTTTCCGTGAATATTTCGATACAAATAGTGGCGAGGGATATGGCATCGAGAACTTCTCCTGGACAGCGGCACTTTTACTGGATATACTATATCGCGAAGAATCTACCGCAATTCAATAATGTGGTAAACATTGTACAGTTTACAGTGTGAAGGGTATGTTTGGACCAGCTTTATGCATCGTGTATTCGGAGAGGCCGGAATAATAATATATTTTGAATAGTACTTACCCTTTAATTCCCGGGCTGTTACTCGATAGGTTCAATTAACTCTTTATCGTTATTCTCTACGTTATTGACCTTCTTGGAGACCTGATGAAAATCCAAAGCGTCATCCGGAAATGATTGTAAAAGCTCTTTCAGCGTCTCCGTATCATCATTCAGCGGATCGAGCCATTCTTCCCACTCATCTTTCATGAGTATGGCCGGCATGCGGTCATGCAGCTCTTTTATCTTTTTATTTGCGTCCGTAGTTACGATCGTAAAGGTTGGAATGGTTTCATCGTCATCAGGCGACTGCCACACGTTATAAATTCCTGCAAAAGCGAATACCGGCTCTTCGGTAGGGTAAATATAACAGGGCTCTTTATCGCCTTTCTCGCCCGACCACTCATAGAACCCGGAGGCAGGCACCAGGCATCTGTATCGTTTGAAATTGCGCTTGTACGATCGTTTGCTGTCCAATGTCTCCGCGCGGGCATTTATCATGCTGTAGCTTATATCTTTTTCATCGGCCCAGAATGGCAAAAAGCCCCACTGAAACGGAAGAATGGACCGCCTGCCTTCTTCATTTTCGCCCACTACAGGCACCATCTGGCTCGGGGCGACATTGTAGCTTGGCTGCAATTCATCCAGCTCAATACGGTCGGCGTCAAACCATTCTTCTAAATCCTTCAGGTTTTCGATTAGCGTATATCGTCCGCACATTATTAAGGTATTTTCAATTCATGATATAGTTGTAAAAAGACATCTTCTGCTTAAAAAAACAAAGTCTATCAAGGAGATGTTCAATCTACAATAGGGGATGGGTATGCTAAATCATATGAATCAAAGATCGTTCAACCATCGGCTGTTGCCCCAATTGTAGTCAGTTGCAGCTTATACTAAAAGTGCTTTCCTCATCAAACCTGCTTATAAACCCTTACCCAATCTACATACATAAATTAAGGAAAGTCAGTCGTTTCATCAGGCCTGCCGGCCCAGGTACCGCCCACAGCTATGTTCAGCAGAAGAAAAAATTCCTGGTGGAATTCAGAGAGCTCATCTGATGTGATTGCCATGGACGCATACTGCTCTCCATCCACAAACCACTTAATTTCATTTTCATCCCACTCCAATTCGAAAATGTGAAAGTCATCCGCAAATTTGCCATCCTCTAATTCATATGGTACAGCACCCATTTGGGCATGTTCTCCGGATTCGTCAGCATAGTGCAGATTGGCTTCAACCACCGAATCGTCCTCGGTTCCATATAGTTCAAGAATATCGATCTCTCCACTCTGGGGCCAGGGGTGTCGCTACCATTTTCATCAATATTTGCACCCAGCATCCAGAAAGACGACCATATGCCTTCGCCATAGGGAAGTTTTATTCTGGCGGCAATTTTCCCGTATTTCCAAGTCTGTTTATTGGCGGTGTTAAGTCGGGCCGATGTATATTCATCCATGCCGTGAGTGTCACCTTCATGAATGGCCTTAATGACCAGATTTCCGTCTTCTACATATGAATTTTCGCTGCTGTCCGTATATCGCTGCCACTCTTCATTAAATTGACCTGCATAAACGACCTGCCGGTTCAAGTTGTTTGCATCGAGTGAATCATCATCAAACTCATCCGATCAGTCAAGCGCCCAGCCCTGACCCGGGTCATATTGCGTTTCGATTTCTGATGATGATGTCTCATTGTCTTCTGTCTCTTCACTCATGCAGGAATGATCAAGTGTTGATAGGATTAAAGTGATGCTTATAAGCGTTGGTTTGATTCTCATAGCAGATCTTTTTGCAACAGTGCGAAAAAAGCCGTAATCAAGTCTTTATCGTAACTGCGAGATAATGTCCGGCTCAGGTGTGGGGTTAATACCAGCCAATTTATCTAATAGGTATCATCATTTTATCCATCAAAAATTCCTTTATCAAAATATTTTTAACAATTTTACTATTTTTCAAAACTTGATTTAAAATATAACAGGCGCATATTTATGCGCCTGTTTAATTGGACCTGATTTCAAGGTCAACGGATTATCGTTTACAAACATTAATTTTTTACAGCCGGATCAATATGAATTTAATTCGGTTTCTGCGCCACTGCCATAATTGAATAGTTCACTTCTATAAATCATTGATTCATCTTCTGAATTTTGAGTCAAATATTTGGCAACTCCGCCTGGAACGTCAGGTACTCTCCATAACATAAGGGCAACGGATGGAGAAACACCAAATTCAAGCAGATCGGCCGTAAATGATCCTGCAGGTATTTCTACTGAAATATCTTCTTCAGTAACTGCGCCTTCAATTGACTCAGAAGTCAATTCACGAGGTGAATTATACCAGTTTTCTGTGACAGGCCTTTCTCTGGGCTCTTCATCACCAATTTTTTCGCGAATTCGGCGTATAGAACTTCGGTCTTCACTAAATAGAACTTCAACAACGTACTGATCCTCTATTTGCTCACCTTTCATTTTAATCTTCCACCACTGCCTGCCATTTTCCGTCTCTTTCAAAAAGGCCTTTCTTAAATGTACGGGATTTTCAGAATCGGGTGTATGAATCTTCCATTCTGTCCATTCTCCACTCTGGTAGTCAGATAAGTCCATCTTATATCCATAGGAACTGAACATCCAGTTAAACATCATATTATAAAACTGACCAATGTTCCCGGCTCTAAAATCCGCGTAACCTGAATAAGTTACCTTGTCGGCTAACCTGGCAGTCATTTTTTTACCTTCATCGGTCGGCATAGTAACCGTGAATGTTGATGGAGCCCTGTTGTCTGCCATCACAGTTACTGTATATACACCGGCTGCTCCAAATTCAAGAGTAGCCATTCCGGTAGAATCTGTTGATGTCTGTTCACCATTGGAAGCCTCTACTACCGCTCCGGATATGGGATTATCATTTGTGTCTAAGGCTTCAACTTTTACTTCGAATATGCGGACCTTGTTTAACATTTCTCCAGTCGAAGAACAGGAACTGATTGTGAATGCGGTTATGACGAATAAGATTACAGATAGAAATAAATTTGAATGATAACTCTTCATAAAACCCTCTATCGATTTCTTGAATTGATGTTGCAATTTTCAAATGCGGCTCTGACAAAAAAATTGGATAGTTTAATTCTCTATCAGCCCCGCATCTGCTTATTTCACAAACAGTTAGGTATTTCACTTAGTTCAAAAATGCGGATTGGCATCAGTTCTAATCAAGGTAATCTAAAGGCGTACAAGCTGCTTCTTAACTTTTCCTGTCTCATCCAAAATGATGTCGGCTTTTTTCTTCAAAGTGTTCGTTAACAAAGATGGAATGTCTGAAACAAATCCGATGTGTTTTAGCCTGTTTGGGCAAGTACCTAAACTATGCCAAGCTGTTCAGTATATAGATGATCCCCAGGGCAGAATTTTAATTTTACAGCTTAAATAGGTTAGAGCGGATGTAGCATTAAATTTTAGTATATGATTTCAATTTACCACCATGAGATCGAATCATATTTCGATACAGTGTTTAACCGTGCTGCTGTAATACGTGGAAAGCTAAAAAATAGAGGCAATTTGTCTCTATTGCAGACTAGCATCCACTTTAATGGGGGATGATCAAAAAAAGGATAACCGATATCCGGCTATCCCTTTTGTAGTTATCTCAAATAGTTAACCGCTTCACCGCGCGTCATCCAGCTGATTCAACAGTATGTTTACGGCTTCCCTCAGCTGGGTATCTTCTCCCGTTCGGTAATCGGGCGCATTGTGGACTTCGTGGTCCGGCACAGCGCCGCTGAAGTCCATATTCTGATCGCTGTTCTTTACGTACCAGCCGCGGAAGGGTAAACGAACACGTGAACCATCAATCAAACGGGCGCCACCGGTTGAAATGACCGCACCGAAGGTTTCAACGCCGACAAGGTCGCCAATGCCCAGGTTTTTATAGGCGTGAGAGAAGATCTCGGCATTGGAGTAGCTGCTTTCGTTGGCCAGCGCTACCGAGGGCTTTGTCCACGCACTCAGCGGCAGGCGCTCCGAGTAAGGGTAGTACTCGCGAAACTTATCCTTATTCTCTTCCAGATCACCGTCCACCGCTCCACGGGGAATCGTGTAGGCGTGCTGATCCACATTCAGAACCGCCATCAGGTAGTCGGTCGTCCAGCCGCCACCATTGTAGCGAACATCAATCACAATGCCATCTTTTTCGTAGCCGGATGCCATCAGCTCCCGCTCAAACCGTTCAAAGCTGGGCATGTTCATGCCGCGGATGTGGATGTAGCCCAGGCGCCCATCTGAATACTCTTCGGTGAGCTCCCGCCGGCTGGCCACCCACTCGTCATATAGCTTGTTGCCGATACTTCCAGCAGGCCTTATCACAATTTCTCGCTCGTCACCGTCAGCGGATTCCACATTCAGCAGAACTTCTTCATCTTCAGTTCGCTCAAAGTGGCGGTAGACGTTATCGCCTTCGGTCAACTCCGTTCCGTTGATGAGCGTGATAACGTCACCTTCGTAGAGTTTGCTTTGATCTCTGTCTGCCGGGGTTCCGGGAATCACTCGCGTTACCTCCACACCACCACTGTCGTGTGGCCTCAGTTCTGCGCCCAACAGTCCGGTCTCCATATCCTGAGTTTCATCGCGGTCACCGCCGTACATGCCCATGTGGCTGGCATTGAGCTGACCCAGCATCAGATTAAATACAAAACGGAAGTCCGTAAGGGTTGAGGTCGCCATCGCCAGTGGTTCGTACTGCTCCCGCAGCCCAACAAAATCCTGTCCGTGAAAATCGGGATCGTAGAACCCGCGGTTTAGAATGCCCCATGCCTCATCAAACATCTGCCGTTTTTCAGCCTCAAAATCACGTTTGTAGCTGGCTCTGAACGCTACTGTCTCTGTGTTATCGTTGCTGGCGTTAAGCATTGCCAGTTGACCTCTCGAAACATAAAAGATGTGGTGATCACCACCGGCCAGGGTAAGTCCGTACGGCGATGCTCCGCTGGAGGTGACCTGAGCCAGGTCGCTGCCATCGGTTTTCACCTTGTAGATTTCTGATGATTCATCGCCCAGTGATGAGGAGACAAAATAGACGTGGTCGCTGTCTCCGTTGAAGACGGGATTATACTCGCTTCCGCTTCCGCGGGTAAGCTGTACAAGGCGTTCGTGAATGCCATCCAAATCAATCTCAACTACCACGTCAGCCTCTTCCGTATCTTCATCGGAGTCTGTTTCATCGGTTTCTTCGGCAAAGTATAGGCCTTCCTCACGATCCTGCTGCGTTTTGTCCCAGTCTTCCTCGTTGAGCCATGCCATCCAGACATCGTAATTCATGCCGTTTCGCTCGCTGATAAAGGCCAGTTTCTTGCCATCGGGACTCCAGACAGGCGAGCCGTCACCTTTTGGATGCATGCTGACGTTTACGGGATCTGTTTCACCATCGGCTGATCGGATAAAAATCTCATTGTTGAAGTAGAGGTTGGCCTGAGAATAGGCAATCCATTTGGAATCAGGACTCCAGGCTACATCATCCGGCAGATTCCAGTATTCGTCGTGCCAGACGCTGCGATTGGTAATTCCCTCATCCGCGCTGATGTCGGCTATAATCCACTCTGAGTCCTCCACATAGCTGATTTTAGATCCGTCGGGTGAGATACTCATGTCCATTTCGTCGGCGTCAGTATCGGTAAGCTGACGCAGGTCCTGCTTCAGCGTTTCGACCAGGCTTGGTTTGTTATCATCCGTTGAGACGGCCAGGTAAATTTCGTAGTTGCCGGTCCGGTCAGACGTAAACACAAGCGTTGAGTCGTTGATCCAGGATGCATCCCTGTCACGATATGCGTGCTTCGATACATTTTTCGTCTTGGATTTCTCATCGTCGTTTTCCGTAACAAAAATCTCACCGTCAATTTCGAGGGCCGATTCGCTTCCATCGGGCGTAACGGCAAATCCGCTTAGTCCGCTGGATTTTGATTCGTATACGACCGGATCAAACCGAAAGTCACCATTATGAACCGGCCGGATGTTTTGAGCAAATCCGTTTGCGGCGACATTCACAAGATTACCGCCGGAGGTGTAGACCATACTGCCGTCATTTGCTACATCAAAATGGCGAATACCAAACTCTTCTTCGCTTGTTAACTGATCGCCAATGGTTGACTCGCCATTGTCGTCTATCGTCAATTCATGAATATTATACCGGCCGCTTCTCGCACTGATGAACCGAATTGTGCTGTCATCAACCCAGCGGGGCATGTAGTCATTTCCGTTGAAGGTTGTCAGCTTTGTGTATTCGCCTGTTTCTGTATTCATCAGCCAGATATCGAGATTGGCAGATCCGCGATAGGCTTCACGGGCTATACGACAAGAACCGCGAACCATGGCGATGTACTGGCCGTCGGGTGACATTGTCGCAAACTCCGCAAATGCATCGGATTTTCTCATGGGCGTTCCGCCGTTCTCAGACACAGTATGCACTTCTGCATCCCACTCCACGGCATTGAAATCTCGTTCGGTGGTGAAAAGGAGAGTTGAACCCGACCAGTCGGTCAGCTGATCGCCGCTGCTCCGGTATGTGATCTGCTCAACATTTCCGTTGGGTAAGCTCATTTTGAAAATATCGCCATTACCAAACCTGCTGCTTGTAAATGCAATGGCAGATCCGTCATCATTGAAAATCGGCCCGCTGTCGTACGCTTCATGTATCGTTAAACGGTTAGGGATTTGAGTATTTGATTCCAGATCTATGTGCCAGATATCTCCCTGCCAGGAGTAGACGATGGCGTCTCCGTCGGGAGAGATGCTGGGGTGACGAATAATCTCCTGTGCTGTGACAGAAGTTGAAATAAAAGCAATCAAAAAAAGAAGTGCGGATATCAAACTATACCTGAGAATTTTCATGGTGATTTTGTTATTGCGTTTTGAGTTTAGATCTGTCCCTATATGAATGTTGCCTGAATAACAACGATTTTATAACAAAAAATTCATTTCTGCGTCCGGCAGCTTCTCTTCGTACAGGATACTAAAAACTCCACTCTTGTGATGCCGGTATTATAAAATCATTTTACGGTCTAACTCTCTAAATTATTTGGTCACCAGGCCTGTTATATTTTATATTTAAGAGTGACATGACAGTGAGTGCAGACACAGAAAAATTAATAGGCTTTTAAAGAAATAGTTGATTTGTCCCACAACCACATATCTCACGCCAAAACTTACGGGAAGTCATTTGCCCTGGGCATTGGGCTGAATATCGCCTACATAATTATTGAAGTGGTATATGGTTTAATGATCGACTCATCTGCTCTGCTTGCGGATGCCGGCCACAATACCAGTGATGTTCTCAGCCTGCTATTTGCATGGTTCGCAATGTCGGTCGCTCAAAAACGCCCATCACAAAAATACACGTATGGCCTCAGGCGCAGTACCATTCTCGTATCCATCTTAAATGCACTAATGTTGTTTGGGGCAGCCGGTATAATAGGATGGGAAGCCTGGCAAAAACTGTACGACCCGGTTGAGGTAGCCGGGCAGACCGTTATGATCGTTGCCGGGGTAGGGATTGTTATCAATACAGCAACGGCATTACTTTTCATAAAAGGGCAGAAAGAAGATCTGAACATCAAAGGCGCATTTCTGCATATGGCAGCTGATGCGGGCGTGTCAGTCGGTGTTGTCCTCTCGGGGCTTCTTATTTATCAAACAGGAGTGATGTGGATTGATCCGGTGACCAGCTTTATCATACTCATTGTGATCGTCTACAGTACATGGGACCTATTTACGGATTCAATTGATCTGGCGCTTGATGCAGTCCCGGAAGACATAAATATTGACGAAGTAGAAAAGTACTTCCGCGAAAAACCAGAGATTCAATCGTTTCATGATTTGCATATTTGGGCATTAAGCACCACAGAAAACGCATTGTCAGTTCATCTTGTTCTCAAGAAACAGGCAGATACGGATGAATTTTTGAAAGAGGTAAAGGATGAGCTTCGGGAGCAGTTTCATATTGACTATTCAACAGTTCAGACAGAAGTAGAGGATATGAAGGACAGTCTGGGGCATAAACACCGGGAAAATTAATCAGATGGTAAAACAGGAGAGACAAGTAGAATTATACCTTTGGAGCAAATGAACTACAGAATTGGCTTGTAAAAGGCTGCATCACTTAATTTTATTTCTCAGTAATTGTGTAGAATTTTTATATCGCTTTGAGAGGGACGATAAAATGAATATTATTGATCAGTGAAAATTACTTCCACATATCGTTTTATCTCTCTGCTGCTCAGCCTTGCTGTATTGGCTGGCGTGTCGTTTCCGGCTGGCCTGCACGCCATGTCGAAAGAAACATGTGAACAGATGCAGGAGATGGGAATTCCCATGCAGCCGGTCGGTGAGCATGATGAGGATTGTCCCATGAATGGCCCGTCGGCTGAAATGCCGGATCAGAATCAGCATCCTGAAAACGTCTTAAACCACAATCACTCTCTTGGTCATGGAATCGTCTGCGCTTGTGCCATTGATAAGACACCGGTAAAAACGGAAGCTCAAACTCAGCTCAGAGTAAAAGTCCCCGCGTTGCCCGTTGCTGATATTCCTGAAAAAACTTTTCCTATACAGAGTGAATTCGATACCCAAGCTATCCAAATATCGAATTCTTTTTCATCTCCTCCCATCTTTCTACTGAACGAATCCTTTCTGAAATAGCGATGAGTCAGCCATAGTGTTGGAAACCTACACTTCAACACTCCTTCCTCAATTATTTTGAGTGCCAATCTAATCAAGGACCGGTCACTATCGACTTCTTATGTGATTTGGATCAGCGAATAGTTCTGCTGCCATTCAAAATTATACTCTCTTTGTCGTGAAACGAGGATTGTCAGAAGCAACCGGCTCAGCCATGATTTACTGCGCCCAATAGCCTTATTCGCTAATCAATTTATTCACTACTGATGCTAAACAAAACCATCCGGTTTTTTCTCGAAAACAAACTGATCGCCCTGCTGCTGTTCCTGGCACTTTCAGGGTGGGGCATTGCCACGGCTCCATTCGACTGGGATATCGATTTTCTCCCGCGCGATCCCGTGCCGGTGGATGCCATTCCGGACATAGGCGATAACCAGCAGATCGTCTTTACCGAATGGGCCGGCCGTTCACCGCAGGATATCGAGGATCAAATCACCTATCCGCTTACAACACAGCTTTTGGGCCTTCCCGGGGTGCGGACGGTTCGCAGTAATTCTATGTTTGGTTTTTCCTCGATCAACGTCATTTTTGAGGATGATGTGGAGTTCTACTGGAGCCGGTCAAGAATCCTGGAGAAGCTGAACGCCCTTCCCGGCGGTACGCTGCCGGAAGGCGTTCAGCCGGCACTTGGACCTGATGCCACAGCACTTGGGCAGATTTTCTGGTACACCCTCGAGGGATATGATGCAGACGGCAATCCTGCCGGCGGCTGGGATCCGCAGGAGTTGCGGTCGATCCAGGATTTCCAGGTGAAGTATGCATTATCATCAGTGGATGGCGTAGCGGAAGTGGCCAGTATTGGCGGGTTTGTGAAGGAGTACCAGGTAGATATCGATCCTGCGGCCATGCGGGAGTCGGGTGTAAATGTGAACCAGATTGCAGATGCAGTTCGAAAAAGCAATCTTGATGTGGGGGCACGCACCATTGAGATGAACCGGGCAGAGTACATGGTGCGGGGACTGGGGTATATCGAGTCGCTTGAAGACCTTGAGGAGAGTGTGGTTGCCACTGTGGATAATACGCCAATTCTTATCAGGGATGTGGCCCGTGTGAGTATGGGGCCAGCCCAGCGGCGTGGCGCGCTTGACAAAGCCGGTGCTGAAGCGGTTGGCGGCGTGATCGTTGCCCGGTATGGAGAAAATCCCCTCGAAGTGATCAACAACGTAAAAGAGGAGATTGAACGGATCGCACCGGGATTGCCGGCAAAAGAGTTGTCCGATGGCTCCGTCTCAAGGGTAGAGATTGTTCCGTTCTACGATCGCACCGGGCTAATCTATGAAACGCTTGGTACCCTTGAGGAGGCGCTTTCGCTTCAGATCCTCATCACTATTATCGTGATTATTATCATGGTGATGCATCTGCGCACCTCATTTGTGATATCTGCTCTGCTGCCGCTTGCCGTGCTGATGAGCTTTATTCTGATGAAGTATGTAGGAGTGGATGCCAATGTGGTAGCCCTTGCCGGTATCGCCATCTCCATCGGTACCGTGGTGGATATGGGGATCATTCTCACCGAAAATATGCTGCGGCATATATCAGAAAAGGATCAGGATGAAAATTTATTAGATACGATATACCGCGCTACGGTAGAGGTGAGTCCGGCCGTAATTACAGCGCTCATGACCACTATCGTCAGCTTCCTTCCCGTTTTTATGCTGCAGGCGCAGGAAGGACGCCTCTTTGGACCGCTGGCCTGGACCAAAACATTCATCCTGCTCGCTGCACTGGTGATCGTCATCACCCTGATCCCCGCCTTTTCTCACTGGCTCTTTTCAAAAAAAATTATCAGTAAACGTTTACGGGTGTTTTTGAATAGCGCGATGATCGCCACCGGCCTGATGATTGCCGTTACACTCTATGGGTGGGGTGGAGTGATTCTGATAGCTCTTGGCATCAGTAATATTGCCGGAATCTATCAAGTAAAGTATAAGCCCTGGACGCCCTGGGTCAATAATGCAATTATCTTTCTGGGAGTAGCCTGGCTGCTGGCCGGCAATTGGCTGCCGCTCGGCCCGCAAAACCCGGTTGCATTCAGTTTGATTTTTATCCTTCTGCTGGTTTTCGTGATTTTTGGGCTTTTCTGGCTCTTTATGAAATATTATGAGCAACTGCTGGATTGGGCGCTTCGTAACAAAGCTCTTTTCCTGTCGATTCCCGTAATAATTTTGGTCTTCGGCCTGATGAGCTGGCGCGGTTTCGACACCACGTTCCGCTACGTTTCTGATGGGTTTAACGCCATGGGAATTGAGATTGAAGAGACAGATGTCTGGACTTCCCTCGATAACCGATTACCCGGTTTGGGACAGGAGTTTATGCCTACGCTCGAAGAGGGTTCATTTTTGCTAATGCCCACCGCTATGCCGCACGCTGGAATGGAGGAGTCGCTACAGATGGTAAGCGAACTGGATATGCGGGTCGCGTCTATTCCGGAAGTGGAAACGGTTGTGGGAAAAATCGGGCGGGCAGAATCGGCACTCGACCCGGCTCCCATTTCAATGTTCGAAAACGTGATTCAGTATAAGGATGAATACAAATCGGACGACCGCGGCCGGCCTGTGCGATACCAGGTTGAAGAGGGAGAGTTTGTCCGGGATGAAAATGGCGACCTGATTCCGGACCGCGGCGGAGAATACTACCGGCAGTGGCGTGATCATATTCAAAGCCGGGACGATATCTGGAGCGAGATCATCAAGGCCGCAAATCTTCCCGGCATCACATCTGCACCGCAATTGCAGCCGATTGAAACGCGGCTGATTATGCTGCAAACAGGGATGCGAGCTAATATGGGTATACGAATCAGCGGGCCGACCCTGCAAGTGATTGATGAGTTTGCCTTGGCACTCGAGCCGGTGATCCGTGAAGTGGACGGCGTACGGGCTTCTTCGGTATTTGCCGATCGCGTAGTGGGTAAACCGTACATTGAAATTGATATTGACCGGCAGGAGATCGCGCGACACGGGCTATCGATTCAGGATGTGCAGCAGGTGATAAGCACCGCAATCGGCGGACAAATGCTGGGTATGACCGTGGAAGGCCGCGAACGTTATCCGCTTCGGGTTCGGTATGCCCGCGAGTACCGAAATACGCCGGAGATGATGGAGCGTGTGTTGGTGCCCGCATCAGACGGCAGCCAGATTCCGCTGGGTCAGCTTGCTGAGATCCGCTTTGAAACGGGGCCCATGAATATCCGCAGCGAAAACACATTCCTGAGTGCGTATGTCACATTCGACGGAGAGCCGGGCCAGGCACCAATCGATGTTGTAAACGGAGTTCGTAATGAGCTGGATCAACGGATTAGTAATGGTTCATTGAATATACCGGATGGCGTCAGTTACACCTTTGAAGGAGAGTTCAGAAATCAGCAGCGAGCCGCGGATCGGCTGGCTGTGGTTCTGCCGATCACGCTCCTTATTATTTTCCTGATCATCTACTTCCAATTTCGCTCATCACCGGTTACGCTGATCGTCTTTTCCGGTATCGTCCTGGTTTGGGCAGGCGGTTTTATTTTGCTATGGCTCTACGGTGAAGAATGGTTCCTCAATTTTTCAATTCTCGGTGTTGAACTGAGGGAGTTCTTCCAGATGGGAGTCGTCAACATGAGTGTGGCTGTCTGGGTCGGTTTCCTGGCACTGTTTGGCATTGCCGTGGATAACGGCGTGGTGATGGCCACCTACCTCGATCAGCTCTTTGAACGCAAAAATCCACAGGGCCGTGACCAAATTTACGCAACCGCTATCGAAGCCGGCATGCGTAGAGTCCGACCCTGCCTGATGACCACCGGCACCACGCTTCTGGCCCTGCTGCCTATATTGACATCCTCAGGAAAAGGATCCGAAATCATGATTCCGATGGCTATCCCAATCTTCGGTGGAATGCTGGTCCAGGTGCTGAGCCTGCTGCTGGTGCCGCTGCTCTATGCGTGGTGGAAGGAGTCTGGTTTACAAACTGTGAATAAATTGGAGGCAAAATAGTGATGAGTGAAAAGGCAAAAGTGAAAAGTGAGAAGAAAACTCCCCTCTCGAGAGGGGACAGACAATGGAGCGTTCAGCGGAATTGTCAGGGGTGTGTTGACGGGAGGACGAGTGGTGTTCGTACTCATTCAAGGCTCCATGCCCCCTCAGAACACACCCCTCATTCGACAAATCATCCGCCTGCTGGCGGATTTTGCATTCGCTTTTCCCCTCTCGGGAGGGGATTTATAGGTACTCTGCTCATCTTTCTGATATTGGTAATTCCGACTTTTGCCCAAGACAAAAGCCCCATCAAACGGCCAGGTGAGCTCCGGATTCTCGAATCTTATTTCCAAATCGCAATCGAACAAAACCCGGAATTGGCATCGCTTAAGAAGAATGTGGAAGCCCAGAGGCAGCGGGCTCCGCAAGTGCGCTCTCTGCCTGACCCGGAAGTTTCGATCGGTTTTTATTTGAATCCGGATATGGAAGCGGATCTCGCCAGCCGGTTTTCTGCAGGGGTTATGCAAATGTTTCCCTGGTTTGGTACACTGGATACCCGCGGAAACGTGGAAGAATCCATCAGTGAAGCAATGAACCATTCACTGACTGCCCGTCAACTCAATATTCTCAGAGAAATCCAGGATTTGTGGTTTGAATACTTCAGATTAAACCATCATGTGCATGTCAACATGGACATACTGAACATCGTCAGAGATCTCCAGTCCCTGTTGGAGGCCCGTTATGAATCCGGACGTGCCGGCCAATCCGATCTGCTTCGATTGCAGATGGAGGAGCAGCGAATCCTGAATACAATCGATAAACTTGAAGACGAGAAAAATCCGCGCAGAGAAGAGTTCAATGCTCTTCTAAACCGCGAGCCAGGTGATGAAATTGAAGTACCCGCCCGGCTGCCCGAACGAATGGCTGCCTGGTCGAAAGATGAATTATTTGAATTCGCTCAGAATCGTCATCCCGGCTTCAGCCGCCTGGAAGCTCAGCGAAACCAGTACAGAAACGAGGCTGAACTCGCACGCCTGGAAGGGCGCCCCTCTTTCGGTCTTGGACTGGAATATACGGGAAGTGATTTTGGCATGATGAGTATGATGGATCTGGATCCCATCTTCGCAGGAATGGCTACGATACGTATCCCTATTTACAGGGGCAAATACAGAGCTCAAAAAAAAGAGGCTCAGCTTCAGATCCAGGCCACGGATCATCTCGAGACAGATCTAACCAACCGTCTCCATAGTGACATCGAAAAAGCCATGAAAAGACTTCGGGACGGCCAGAGGGAATACCTACTCATTTCCGAAGAGCTTCTGCCGCGCTCCGAGCAGGTTCTTGAACTTTTATCAGAAGAGTATGGAACCGGTCAGGTTCGTTTCGACGAATTATTACAGGTTCTGCGGGAATTACTTGCTCTCGAAAATGAAAAAGTAGAGGCCCTGGCTGAACAGAACAAAGCCATGGCGGAGATTGAGCAATTGATTGCAAATGAATTACAAGTCATAGACTAATCCAATTTCTCCTTGGACACAGATCATACTGGAATATTTAAACAAACAGGAATAAAATGAACATCATAAAAACACAACTACTTAAAGCAGCAGGACTCTTGATTGGCGGTCTGTTTCTTGGCTGGCTGATCTTCGGTGGCACTACGTCAATCACAAGCCATGCTGATCACGATCAGCTGACACCTGAGGAGATGGACCAGCATGTCACAGAGGAGCATACCGATGAAGAAGGCAACATCGTCTATACATGTTCCATGCACCCCTCTGTTCGAGAGAATGAACCGGGAAACTGCCCCATTTGCGGGATGGACCTCATACCTGTTTCAAATACAGAAGAACAACCCGAAACAGATGACTACAGCATGATCATGACGCAGGCGTCGATGCAGCTGGCAAATATTCAAACCACACCGGTGATCCGAGAGATCCCGACTAAGGTACTCGACCTGCCCGGGCGCATCACGGTGGACGAACGCAGAATAACGAACATCACGACCCACTTCGCCGGAAGAATCCTAAATACCAGAGTGAATTTTACCGGTGCCCAGATCCGTAAAGGACAACCTATGGCTACGATCTATTCCCCGGATCTGATCAGCGCCCAGCGCGAGTTAATTGAAGCTGAGAAGCAGAAAGAGCGTAATCCGCGCTTGTATGAATCGGCCAGGCAAAAATTCCGCCTCTGGGAATTTACCCATGAACAAATTGACAAAATCATAGAGCAAGGAGAAGTTCAGCGCGAACTTGAGATTCTTTCTCCGGTTGATGGATTTGTTCTTAGCCGTAATATTGCGGATCAGCAGTATGTATCGGTGGGAACGATAATCTTTGAGGTAGCTGATCTAAGCAACCTGTGGGTTATGCTGGAAGCATATGAGGAGGACCTTGGCTGGATCTCCATTGGCGATTCCTTGCAATTCAGCGGACGAAATAATCCCGTGGAAATCTTGAAAACTACAGTTAGCTTCATCGACCCTGTTGTAGATCCGCAAAAACGTACCGTTGGAGTCCGTGCTGAAATTCAGAACTCCGGCAACAGACTTAAGCCGGATATGCTGGTAAGAGGGAGGCTAACTTCAGAGATGAACGAACAAAAATTGATGGTTCCCGCTTCCGCTGTACTCTGGACCGGACCCCGCTCTCTCGTATATGTGAAAGACAACTCAGCCGATATACCCCGCTTTGAAGTAAAAGAAGTAGAACTGGGCCCTCGTACCGGGGATTATTTCGTGATTGAAGACGGGCTTGAGCACGGAGAGGAAGTCGTTTTTAATGGCGCGTTCCGTATTGACAGTGAAATGCAGCTGGCTGATCGCTTCAGTATGATGAATCGCGAACCAGGGAATGGGGCAGGCCGCGGAGTTCATGATCACGGTGGCATGGAGATGAATATGGATAATACCGGAACAGAACAGGCGGATACGGTATCGGCCGACGATCATTCCGGCCATCAAATTCAGGAAGATCTTGAGGTGCTTATTCCGGAATACCTGGAACTGCGCGATGCTTTGTCCAGGGATGATTTTGATTCAGCACGGGAACAGATTGCCATGTTTACTGACAATGAATTCAGTGATATTGAGGAACTTCGGGCTGCCTTTAAGACCCTCTCAGAAATGTTAATCACAAGGGTTGAAGAGGAAGGATACGATGGTGATTTATTCAAGCAGTACTGCCCGATGTATGATGGCGGTAGTGCGTGGATCAGTAATAAGGAAGAGATTGAAAACCCATTTTATGGGTCTCAGATGCATAACTGTGGTGAGATAGTTGAAAAGATTGAATGACGTTTCTGAATTAAGTCATGTTTGAAGTCGAAGGATAAGCGGGAAAGTAACTGTAACTTAGAAATTAATGCTAACTTAAATAGAGATCTCCTGGGCCAGTTACATAATTACCTTGCAAGTTGAATTACTGCTGCAATTTATTTTTTTGACTGATTCTAAATTAATCACTCGTGTTAAATTATTACTGCATGTCCTCCTTAATACATTTTTGGGCATGAACCGTGACTTGTTCATACAATTGAGAAATATTACACATAAAAATGAATCGATAATAGAGCCAAAATCGTTATTAAATTTTATATTAAATGTTAGAAGAAAAATTATAAAATATCGATTAAAATCAAGATAAACGTAAATTTAGAGGTAATAATCATGAGATATTTCACATATATACTTTCTGCAATTTTACTTGGGTTGTTATTTGTCCAGTGCGATCGTGACCGCCAGATGGGAAATCATCAAATGGATAACCAGCAGATGGAACAGATGATGCAAAACCCGGAGATGCGTCGTGGTATGATGCAGCGAATGGCCAGTAATCCTGAAATGAGGCAGGAAATGATGGCCCAGATGAGATCAGAAATGGGACAAATGAATCAGGAAATGATGCTGGACCGCATGCAGTCTATGATCGAAAATCCTCAACAGAGACAGCAAATGCATACTCATCTGCAGAATATGCAGCAGATGTTTGAAAACGAAGAGTTTAACAAGGACCGGGTGCGCCAGATGATGAGAAACTCACCTATGATGGGTATGCATATGCGCTGCATGCAGATGATGCAACAAGCGGATACCAGCCAAGTACAAAACTAAAACATTTGTTTCATAAATCGAGAGATAAAATTTAACTAATAACTACGATGAAAAACCAAAACCACGAGAACGCCGGGCATAGCCGAGATGATGATCACGAAGATCACGGCGACCATTCGCACCGAGAACACCATAAACAGATGGTGAAAGATTTCAAATGGCGGTTTTGGTGGGTCTTTGCCCTAACGGTGCCTATTCTCGCACTCTCACCCATGATTCAGCAATTCATGGGTGTTGACTGGAGCTTTTCCGGAGACTCATGGATTCTGGCCGCGCTGTCCACCGTTGTCTTTTTCTTTGGCGGATGGCCGTTTCTTACAGGTCTGGTGGATGAACTCAAAGAAAAACAGCCGGGGATGATGACGCTCATCGGGCTCGCTATCTCCATCGCTTATGTTTATAGCACGGCTGTAGTATTGGGCTTCGAGGGCGACCTGCTTTATTGGGAGCTTTCCACACTGGTGGGCATTATGCTGCTCGGTCATTGGATTGAAATGCGATCGGTTTTGAGTGCATCGGCCGCACTTGAAGAGCTGGCCGAACTGTTGCCGGGCAAGGCTCATCGTGTGAATGAAGACGGCGATACGGAAGATGTGCCTTTGGATGAACTCCGGGAGGGTGATAAAGTTCTCATCAAACCAGGAGAGAAAATTCCAGCCGACGGAGACGTGGTAAAAGGTGAGTCGAGCGTAAATGAAGCCATGCTCACGGGAGAGTCCAAACCGGTAAACAAAGCGGATGGTGACGAAGTGATAGGGGGGTCGGTGAATGAAAAAGGATCGCTTACGATCGAGATTACCAAGACAGGTGACGATTCGTTTTTATCACAGGTGATGAACCTTGTGGAGGAAGCCCAGCAAAGCAAATCCCGCACTCAGGACCTGGCTAACCGCGCAGCATTCTGGCTGACCCTTATTGCCATAACCGCCGGTCTTCTTACGTTTGGCGCTTGGATATTTTTTACCGGTCAGGATTTCGGTTTTGCAATGAACCGCACTGTAGCTGTTATGGTCATCACCTGTCCGCACGCGCTGGGTTTGGCAATACCCCTCGTGGTATCCATGTCTACCAGCTTAGCCGCAACCAACGGATTTTTGATTCGCGACCGGCCGGCTTTTGAACAGGCCCGCAATTTGAATGCGATTATTTTCGACAAAACAGGAACTCTTACAGAAGGCACTTTTACCGTGACCGATATCCTGAATTTCGGAGATGATTATTCTGATGACGAAATCTTAAAATATGCGGCTTCCCTGGAAACCAATTCAGAACATCCGCTGGCGAAAGGAATTTTGGAAAAAGCCGATGATACCTTTAACGTGGAGGAATTTGATTCTATCACCGGCAAAGGCATTCAGGGGAAAGTTAATGGAAAATCGGTAAAGGTTGTGAGTCCCGGTTTTATACGTGAGAATGAATTCGACTATCCTGAAGAAGATGTGGAAGAAATATCATCCCAGGGAAAAACGGTTGTCTTTGTAGTGATTGAAGACGCGCTGGCCGGGGCCATTGCTTTGGGAGATGAGATACGTGAATCATCTAAAAATGCCATCAAAGCCCTGCATGATATGGGCATTGAATGTATTATGCTCACAGGTGATAATCGTGAAACGGCTGAGTATGTGGCCGGTGAACTCGGTATGGACCAAGTGTTTGCCGAGGTGCTTCCCGACGAAAAAGCTGACAAAGTGAAAGAGGTTCAGGAACAGGGTAAACTCGTCGCCATGACCGGTGACGGCGTGAATGATGCGCCTGCTCTAGCCCAGGCCGATGTGGGAATTGCTATAGGAGCCGGCTCTGATGTTGCCGTGGAAACAGGCGATATCGTGCTGGTTAAGAACAATCCGGAGGATGTAACAGCGCTGGTCAAACTTTCGAAGTCCACCTACAGGAAAATGGTTCAAAACCTGTGGTGGGCATCCGGCTACAATATTGTGGCCATACCACTTGCTGCCGGTACGCTTTACGCCTGGGGCGTTATTCTGAGTCCCGCTGTTGGCGCCATTCTCATGTCGCTGAGTACGGTGATTGTGGCGGTAAACGCGCGATTTTTGAAGATTGAGAATGAATGAAAGATTCAACAATTTCAGGACAATCATGGGGAGTTGCACTATTTACAGTAACTATAATTATCGTGCAATTTTTGGCCTATCACCAACTCATTAAGCTCTATTCGCTCATCATGGCGGTTATATGGCCCCTTTATATCGGATTTGCACTAAGAGAACACAATCTGTGCAACAGGGTCATTTGATGACTGGCTAATAATCAATTGTCAATATATTAATATCAGAAATCGGTGGTGCTACAGTGAGCACCAGAGGTGCGATATAACCGTAGCCCATGGTCAGTGCACAGCGGTGGCCATGGGTTAAGTGGGATGCGTAAATAAAAAAGCGCCGTAGGTGCGAAATAGCCCGAAATTAAGCTGATTATTTTGCCTTTAAAGTGCGAACTAATTTCACGTGATTTCTAAAGAATTTTGATACGGGATATTTGTTCGAGTTTATGAGCAATTCAAATCCAAGCTAGTGTCGCACCTACAGCGCTTATAGTGTTTGGAACACTTCTATACCCCACAGATTCACCTTGTGAACCTGTGGGGCTACGGCTATGCCGCCCCTGAATGGGGCTGACCTGAGGTTAAAAAAAGACGTTGAAGGTCTTAGCAAACTGTCATCAGATCATCCAAAATTGGCATAAACTTAATACTCACACTTGTGTCAAACATGATCTGAGTTCTCAAGCTTAACCAGCATACCGATACATCTAAATTTCTAGATATGCCAAATGAAGATTTCATCAGGTAGTTTAATTCCCCTCAGCAAACGTTTCGTTAACTAGAACAGGCTCTCCGAATCCAAGCTGCTCCAGGCGATCCATCTGGGTTCTGGCATCACCGACTACCAGCCAGATCATTTTGTCCGGGTTGGCGTAGGTGTTGGCAAGGTTTTGAATCTCTTCATTGCTAATTGACCGAACAGTTTCCTGGCGCTCCCTTATATAGTCAGGCGACCAGCCATACAAGCTGATATTTTCCAGCATGTTCAGCTTGGCCCCGGACGTCTCAAACTGCCGGGCAGAGCTTTTGATCAGGTAACTTTTTGTATTTTCAAGATCTTCGTCCGTGAATGTGTTGGGATACTCCTCAAGGATCTGCTTAACCAGCGCGGCTGACTCATACGTTACGTTGGTTCTTACGCCGCTTGAAATAGTGAACGGCCCGGCAATGTCCGATCCCGAAAATCTTGATCGAATTCCGTAAGTATAGCCTTTGCCTTCACGAAGCTCTTGTGTGAGTCTTGAAGCAAATCCGCCGCCACCCAGCTTATAGTTCATGATTGTGGCAGGGTAGAAGTTCGGGTCGGTTTCCGGCATTGCCAGGTAGCCGAACCTCAGAACGGACTGCTTGGCATCCGGTACATCATAAAAATAGACCGTGGATGATTCGGGGGCTTCAGGCAAATCGAACTCTGGCAGCTCTACAGACTTGTCTTCCCATACCTCTTCAAGCCAAGACAGAGAGCCAACGACGCTTGCCTGATCAATGGCACCCACGACATGCATATCTGTTACAGACGGTGAAAAATAGTTATTGTAATACGACTTCAGGTCATCTATGGTAATCGTCTCAACTGAGGTGGTCGTTCCGATCGGGTTGAATGAGAGAATATGGTCCTCTCCATAAAGAAGCTTGTTAAATGTATTGGAAGCAATGCTATTGGGATTTGCGCTATGCTGCGCAATCTGACTCAGCGTGCTCTGTCTGGCAAGGTCAAATTCACGTTCATCCCACCGTGGCTCCAGCATGATCTCCTCAACCAGTGCCATTGTTTCATCATAGTTTCTTGCAAGGGAATTACCGCGAATAGTGATCGACTGACGCCCTGCAGAAACGTTGATACTGGCACCCAGCAGGTCAATTGCTTCTTCGAGCTCTTCAGGTGTTTTATTAGCCGTGCCACGCGTCATCATGGTCGCCATCAGGCTGGAAACACCCACTTTGACAGGATTTTCAAGCATGAGGCCACCTTCAAGAGTAATCTCAAACTCAACAAGCGGAAGCTCTCTGTTTTCGATACCGTAGACATTAAGTCCGTTGGTCAATTCAGTTTTCCAGACATCAGGAATAGCAGGAACCGGCGTCTCGCCGTAAGGCGGTTCTACAGTCCGGTCAAAACTTGATGGCGTCCGCTCGTACTCAGTCTCTTCCGGCAGATCAAACTGTTCTCCGCGGCCTTCAGCTACGATTTGCTCTTCTTCAACATCAGCTTCAACAGAGTTATCAATAATCAGACTGCTCTGACCCTGAGGTACAAAGCTCGTTGCCACAAACGGCCGGTCTTTGATGTACTGTTCATACACGCGTATGACATCCTCTTTAGTCACGGCCAGTGTTTTCTGAATGTCTTCATTGATATACCCGGGATCGCCCGCGAATATATTATATTGTGCAAGCTGAAACGCCTTTCCAAGTACACTTGAGAGGCCGTTATAAAAATCAGTCTCAATGCCTGCTTTGATTCGCTGAAGGTCTTCATCCGTAAATCCTTCCTCTTCAAATTGCACGAATGCGTCTTTAACTGCAGCCTCAACCTCATTCAAATCGGTACCGGGATAGGCTCGCGTAATCAGTGAAATTTCTCCGGCAATCTCAGAGTTGCCGCTTCTCATGAATACGTTTGACGTGAGTTCTTTCTCTTCAACCAGTACCTGGTAGAGAGGCGCTTTTTTGCCGTCAGACAGCAGCTGGATAAGAATATCGAGGGCATAAGCGTCATCATGATACAGGCCTACTCCGGGCCACACCATACGCAGCTCAGGCAGTTTGGCAAAGTTGTCTTCGTAATAAAGCTTTTTGGTTTCCTGCAGGTTAGCGGGCTTGTCCTGCAGCGGTTCGATCTCCTCACCACGCGGTATCTCATCAAAATATTTATGAATCCACTCCCGTGCCTGTGCGCTGTCAAAGTCACCGGCGATGACAAGCGTTGCATTATTCGGCACATACCAGCGATTGTAGAAATCTTTCACGTCCTGAAGGGTAGCATTTTGCAGATCCTCAAGCGAACCAATGACCTGCCAGCTGTAGGGGTGGCCATCGGGGTAAAGATTCTGGTCAACTACGTAACTTGCGTGTCCGTAAGGCTGATTGTCCACGCCCTGGCGTTTTTCATTCTTGACAACCTGCTTCTCCTTTGCAAGCACTGATTCCGTTACGGTATTGATGAAATAGCCAAGCTTATCTGCCTCGGCCCATATCATTTTTTCAAGAGCGTCATTGGGAACCGTCTGAAAATAGTTGGTCCGGTCACGGCTGGTTGATCCGTTTGCGCCCGATCCGCCAATCCGTGAGCTCATCTGATCAAGTCCGCCTTTCCCAAGATTTTCAGATTCAAGGAAGAGTAGGTGCTCAAACAGATGGGCAAACCCGGTACGGCCTTCAATCTCGCGCGCTGAGCCAACATGAAAAGTAAGAGCAACTGCCGTAACGGGATCAGAATCATCTTTATGAAAGATCACCTCGAGGCCGTTATCGAGCGTGAACTTTTCGTAATCCACGGAAAATTTGGTGGTCTGCTGTTCAGCGCAGGAGGTGATAGCAAAGGATCCGATTAATAAAAATGAGATAGAAACGAGCAGGCGTGATTTCATATAGTGTTAGTGAATTTGGAAACAGATGAATCTGAATATAAGAGGGCCATTCATCTGATGTTGTAAATGTTTATTTGAATAACGGATTACCCGATCGAACCAATCAACCTGAGTTCGATTATAAATCAGGACCAAAAGCACTCCCCTCCTGTGTAAGGAGGGGCTGGGGGTGGTAGCCATTAGAATTTTTGGCTTAAATACAATTCAAAAAACCTGATTCAACCACCCCTTACCAAGGAATCCCTTACGGAGGATACGGGATCTCCGATTGTTGATATTTGCAGGAGATATCGCTTCGCGTTCAAAAGATGAGCGGATCGGGGTCCGGTATTACTGTTTGTTTATAAAGTTCTTTATTGTACACCCTTTTTGGACAGCCACACTTTTTGACTCTTAAAAAGCACATTATTAATCGAACTAAGGTAATCAGGTTAATATCAATCATTGACTGCCAGAGGATTTATGCTTAATATTTAGTTAAGGCTAAAAATTAATTTATTGTTATGTATAAACCTCTTCTTCTATCTCTTTTCCTTTGTCTGACCGGCTTGGCACATGCTCAATCAAACGCATCTATTTATGGCACCCTTACGTCAGATGGCGAACCACTGACCGGCGTCAATATTGGAATAGCCGATCTTCAAAAAGGTGTCACATCCGCAAGTGACGGTACGTTTAAAATTACCGGTATTCCTCCGGGAACATATCTGCTACAGGCGTCAAGCGTTGGCTATAAAACATTCAGGGAAGAAATCAGTTTCAGTGCAGGTGAGAAAATTGAACTGAATATTCAGCTTGAAGAATCTCTTCTCGAACTCGACCAGCTTGTTGTGACCGGCACCATGCGTGAAACGTATGTCAAGGATTCCCCGGTAAAGGTGAATGTGGTTTCAAGCAAGTTTTTGAATAAAAATCCCGGCAACAATCTGATGGAGTCGGTAAGCTACATCAACGGGCTCTACAACCAGGTAGATTGTGGTGTTTGCAGCACAAACAGTATCCGGATCAACGGAATGGAGGGAGCTTACACGGCCGTGCTGATTGATGGAATGCCGATCATGGGATCGCTTGCGTCGGTTTACGGCCTCAACGGCATCAATACAAATATCATCGAAAGTATTGAGATTATCAAAGGACCAAACTCCACGCTTTACGGGTCGGAAGCGATGGGCGGCGTGATAAATATCCGGACTAAAGATCCCAAAGAAACATCAAGCCTGATTCTTGAGGGATACACAACCTCTCACCTCGAGAACAATATTGATTTTTCATACACCCCTGATACAGAAGGATTTTCAACGCTATTCAGCGGCAATGGCTTTTACTTTGATAAATTTCTGGATCAAAACGGGGACAATTTCGCCGACGTAACAAAACGCGATAAACTGTCTCTATTCAATAAGTGGAGTTTTGAGAGGGCGCAAGGCCGAAAAATGGATCTGGCGCTAAAATACAATTATGAAAACAGGGTGGGCGGTACGCCAGACTTCAGTGAATCACTCAGAGGCAGCAATACCGTTTACGGTGAAGCCATAAGAACTCATCGGTTTGAACTATTGGGAACCTACGAGCTGCCGGTTGAGGAGCAGGTTCGTTTTGACTACTCCTACAGCTATCACGATCAGGACAGCTACTATGGAGACTACAGATACCAGGCTAATCAGCAGGTTTACTTTGGTAACCTGATCTGGGATAAACAGCTTCAATTCGATAAGCAGCTTATGATGGGTGCGGCCCTGCGATTCGACAGGCTTGACCAGACTTTCAACGAACAGCGATTAGCAAATGGCTCCGTTGACGAACGGTTCATTCCCGGAATCTTTGCGCAATATGAGCAGATTTTCAGTCCCGTTTTCAGAGGGCTCGTAGGGGCTAGAGTCGACCATTTTGAGGATCATGGGCTCATTTTTTCCCCTCGGGTCAATTTAAAGCTTTCACCATCCGATCACACCACGCTTCGGGTCAACGCAGGAACAGGGTTCAGGGTTGTAAACCTGTTTACAGAGGAACATGAGGCGCTAACAGGTTCACGGGAGGTTGTTATTACCGAAGATCTGAACCCGGAACGCTCGTACAATATGACGGTTAACCTCAACCAAATAGTTGATATCGGAGTGTCGGTGCTGAATATGGATATTGATGCCTTTTACACCCATTTCACAAATCAGATTATTCCGAACTATGAGTTTGCCAACGAGATCCGGTACGCAAATCTGGACGGCAATTCGGTGAGCAGGGGAGTCTCATTTAGCATTGCCCACAATTTTCCGGGACCGCTGGTTTACTCGGCAGGTGTGACCTTTCAGGATGTGTACCAGCAGAACGGGAGTGTAAAAGAGAGCCTGTTATTTGCTCCTGATTATACCGGAGTCTTTAGCTTGTCGTACGGCTGGGATTCCATTCAAACCTACATAGACTTCACCGGTCGGATTGTTGGGAAAATGAAGCTGCCCGAATATCCGGATGCAGCCGATGTTTCGAAAGTGTATACAGAGCAAAACGTAAAGCTGTCCAAACGATTCAGTGAAGGGTTTGAGATTTATGGTGCCATCAAAAATCTATTTAATTACACGCAGGATAATCCTTTGATTGCACCTGACCGTCCGTTCAGCGATGAATTTGCTACAGATCACGTCTACGGGCCGCTTCAGGGACGCCGGTTTATGCTTGGAGTCAGGTATCAAATCAATTAACGATGATATGTGGAACGTACTGTTTAAATCATTGGGGCTCTTAATCGTTGCGGCCACTGTTTTGTCCGGATTGGTAAATGCACAGGATACAAGAGAGATCAGCTGGTACACGCTGGAGGAGGCACAGGAGAAATCTCTTGAGTCAGACAAGGATATCATGGTCTTTGCTGTGACAGAATGGTGCGTCTACTGCAAAGCGATGGACAAGGAAGCTTTTGTGGACCCTGACATCGTCTCGCTCATTGCCGAACGGTTTTACCCGGTGAGGGTTGATATCGAATCTGACCGGACAGTAACATTCAATGGAGAGAAAATGACCGAATCGCAATTTGCTGAAAAATATCAGCTCAGAATCCCTCCAAAAACTCTGTTTTTAAGCTCGGGCGGTGAGGTTTTGTTTGATTACACGGGATATATATCAGAAGAAGCTTTTTCACAACTATTGACGGCCTGGAGTGAAAGGGAGATCTAGCTCAACAACCGCAAAATGGTGGTTTAGTGGCTACAAAATTGGTTTCATTTAAAGTAGTTCGTATATAAAATGAATGGCGTTCACGTATGCAGAGATGTACCCAGCCCTGTTCCGGGGCGGCATGTCCGTTGCCCCACAGGTTCAAAACGTGAATCTGTAGGGTGCAAGCAGAACAACTATTATAGAAGCGCTATAGGCGCGGCATCATTTAAAATCTGAATACAACCTCATGGGTAAGATTCGAACAGATAGCCCGAGTCGTATTCAATAAAATACATTGTGGGTAAAGATGGGCTGATAGTCTTGTAAGGGTACAGATATATCGCACCTACGGCGCTCCCATTATTGATACCTTCTCTTAACCCAAGGCCACCGCTGCGCAGTGACATTGGGCTACGGATATGTCGCACCTCTGGTGCCATGGTTATCTTTGGTAGTTGTATAATTGCTTTTTTTGTATCCCTATGTACCTAAATGCCTTCAGATGCGGGTTGTGATGGAAGGCTGAACGGGAAGCTTAACCAGTATAAAAATAATGTATGTAACACTACAGAGCGTTATTTAAAGGTAACTGAGGCTGATTTCCAAAATTGTGCGGAAGTTGAGTTAGAGGGTAAGCAGTACAATCCGTCTGAACTCAGCTTGAACGGGCTGACGGGTAAGGGCACTCTACAAGACTCTAAAATTTCAAATCCTGATCCCGAACCCATGCAGCAATATGAGCCGCAGGCCAACGTAAGTCACAAGGATAGCCGTTAAAACCCCGATGAATCTGACATTAAACTTCTCATTTGACAGGTAAGAACCAATACTGCCTCCCAGGATTACTGCGACAAGCAGCTTCAGGATGAGATCTGTATCAACGTGGAAGGTACCTGCCACATTCAAGCCGATGAGGCCGGAGAGCGAATTGACAAGGATAAAAACGGAGGCAAGAGATGCGATAGTTCGGGCGTCTTTCCACTCCATCAGGTTCAAGACGGGAGAGAGGTAGATACCGCCGCCAATCCCCGAAATTCCGGCCAGTAGGCCGACACCTCCACCCAGAGACAGTTTTTTGCTTAGGCTGAAGTTATGAGACTCCAGCCTGTACCTTACAAACTTCAGGATCATAAACAGGCCAGCCATCATCAAAGCCGCGCCGAGAATAAGAAAGAAGGCTTCCTGCGTAAGTCGCAGCTGTGCGCCAAGATAGGCCATGGGAATACTGAGGATCAGGAACGGCCAGAACTGGCTGAAATCAAACACCCGTCTTCTGATAAAAATGAGCGTTCCAATCGTCACTACACATACATTCAAAACCAGGGCTGTAGATCGGATCTCGTAGAAATCGCCCAAAAACAGACTCAGAATTGCCAGGTAGCTTGATCCGCCGCCAAACCCGACCGAACTGTAAAACAGAGCTATGAAAAAAAAGATGAAGGGCAGAATATCCGTTTCCATAATTGAAATGGCTTCAGATCAGTATTGTTTGAACCTGCTCGCCTTTGCTGATTAATGCGGGTTCGTTCAGAAATACCAGTGCATTCCCTAGCGCCATGGAGTGTATCATTGATGAGCTCTGCCTATCCAAAATTGATACACGACCGTTTTGGATACTTGCTTTTAAGAATACCGGTCGATCAGAGGTATTGTCATAATCGTGATCAATTGGTACATCTAGCCGTTGAAGTCCGGTTGAGTTGGCTCCACTCAATTTCTGAAGCAGAGGTAGCACATGAATATAGAAGCAGGTTAATGACGACGCCGGATTACCCGGGAGGGCAAAGACAAAGGTATCGTCACGCCTTCCAAAATAGAGAGGCTTTCCCGGTTTTTGAAAGACTTTGTAGAACAGCTCCTGAACGCCATTTTCCTCAAGCGCCTGTTTTACGAAGTCGTAATCACCAACGGATATCCCGCCGGATATGAGCAGGACGTCAGACGCCTCAAGAAAAGCTTCAATACCCTGCTTAATGGCTGAAAAGTCATCTTTGATATGGGTTTTTTCCTCACAACGAAAGCCATGCGATTCAAGTGCTGACTGAAGTGAGTAGCTGTTGGATTCATAAATCTGGCCAAGCTCTTTCGTGTGACCCGGAGGAACCAGCTCATTACCGGTGCTGATGATTCGCACGGATGGTTTTTGATAGACTTTCAATGAATTAATTCCGAGTGAACCAATCATACCGATCGACGCGGGAGAAATCAGGTGGCCCGGTTTAAATACAGTCTGTCCGGATGAAAGTTCATTTCCTCGGCGACGAATATGTTGTCCTTCACTGACTTCACCTTCAACAAACAGAATATTATTTTTGACTCGGGTTTTTTCCTGCATCACAACCGCCGTTGCGCTATCAGGGATTTTTGCACCCGTAAAAATGCGTAGCGCTTCACCGTCGCGAAGTTTTTTTGCTGATATGTCACCCGCCTGGATTTCTCCGGTAATTTTGTACGATTCAGAAACACCAGACACGGCATACCCATCCATGGCGGAGTTATCGAAGGAGGGAAGATCAAATGGAGAGGTAATCTCTTCAGCAAGCCAATAGCCTAAACTATCTTCGATGAGACGGTCGATAACGCTTCGCTTTACATTCTGACTCTGTATTATTTTCGCAGCCTCTTCAATGGTTAACATCATCCGCCGATTGAGGTCATGGACCGGTTCTGCTCGTAGTGCTCTTTTTTCATCTCAACGTCCATGCCGTCACGTGAGAATTTCTTCTCTTTGATGGAGTTCAGGATGGTGTCCGATATGGATTCTCCGTTTCTGTACGGCGTAAGAAGGTCTGTTTCAGCGGTAGCAAAGAGGCAGTTTTTCATCTTGCCGTCAGCCGTTAGTCGAATACGATTGCAGCCGGCACAGAACGGATTGGTGATGGTGCTGACGATACCAAAGCTCCCTTCAAAATCTGGCACTTTGAAATTGGTAGAAGTGCTGTGCTTTGGATCCTTAAGTTTCTTGTATTCACCAAATTTCGATCTGACGATATTGAGAATCTCTTCCTTGCTGACGCCCTTATCCCAATCCCATTCGTTTCCCTTAAAAGGCATGAACTCAATAAACTTCACGCCAATATTTTTATTCCGGGTGAGGTCTACAAAGTCATTGATCTCCATGTCATTAACGCCTTTAATTAAGACGATATTTAACTTGATATCAAAGTCTTGGTCTATCGCGGTGTGAATATTTTTCATGATGCGATCGAAATAATCGCGCTTCGTTATAAACACAGATTTTGACTTTTCGAGCGTATCCAGACTGATGTTGATTCGCTTCAGACCAATCTCTTTGAAAAGATCAAAATATTTATCGAGTATGATGCCGTTTGTGGTGAGCTTGAGCGTGACCCCAAGATCAGCCAGCTCACGAATGAGCCACTCTGCGTTTTTTCTGATGAGCGGTTCTCCACCGGTCAGGCGGATCGTATCAACTCCCAGCGATCTGAATGTTTTGGCAATTGATACAATCTCTTCCAGTGTCATAATCCCCGATTTGTCCGTCAGTTCAATACCATCTTCCGGCATACAGTAGAAGCAGCGAAGATTGCACCGATCCGTCAGGGAAATCCTCAGGTAGGTATGTTCACGGCCAAATTTGTCGATGATTTGAGGTTTGGGGGTTGTTTTCATGAGTCGTGTCGTTTGCCTTTTAATACCAGAAATACGTGTAGCACGTGTGGGAAAACAGCTTCTATACACTCAGCCGCTCCTTTGGAAGAGCCTGGGATAGCCAGAATCAGTTGTTGTCCTTTGATACCCGCTACTGATCGCGACAGCATTGCGTAGGGCATTCGCTGCTGGCCATAGCGCCGCATCTCCTCTTCCACGCCGGCGAGAGGTGTATCAAGCAGGGGGCGAATGGCGTCCGGCGTGACATCCCGTGGCCCCACGCCGGTTCCGCCTGTAAAAATGATCAGGTCAGAATCTGACTGCCGTATGATATGCTCGATCTCTGATGGCTCATCAGGTATCACATTGTAATCAGTCGATAACCCAAGCGCTTGTAATTTTGATAGAATCAGCTTGCCTGAAACATCTTCTTTTTCGCCTTTCGAAACGGTGTCTGAACAAACCACGACATGTGCAGATAAACCTTTTGTATTTGGTTGATAGGATGATTTTCCACCAGTCTTATTAAGCAATTTAATCGTACTTATTTCCACCCCTTTATCTACTGGTTTCAGCATATCATACATGGTGAGGGCCACAATGCTGGCTCCGTGCATCGCCTCAACTTCCACACCGGTTTTATAGATGGTCTTAACGGTTATGGAAATTGTAATCTCCAGTCCATCAATACTGTATTCAATTCCGG
Source organism: Rhodohalobacter sp. 8-1 (assembly GCF_038150125.1). Lineage (NCBI taxonomy): Bacteria > Pseudomonadati > Balneolota > Balneolia > Balneolales > Balneolaceae > Rhodohalobacter > Rhodohalobacter sp. 8-1. Next base: position 95,724 of record NZ_JBBVMF010000002.1, read on the forward strand.
CGTACTCAATGGGGAGCGGGTGGCAGTCGGGGAGCAGATCCGGCGTTTTTTTGACTCCAAGCAATCCGGCTGCCTTCGTCATTTCAAACACGTTACCCTTCGGAATATCATTATTTCTGATCCGATCAATCGTCTCTGGCAAACTGGTCTTAACAATGGCCTGTGCCGTTGCCACCCTGAGGGTATTTGATTTGTGTGTGATGTCTACCATATTTCGGTATTCGGTGAACTGTACCTAATTATCTACAAAATTCGGAAGCCTTGTTGATCATTGTACCGATCATTTTACCCAAAATCTTGTATTCATTAATTAAATCATTTGATTCATTTGTATCAAGATAACCGCAATCATAGGCAACTTCTATCCAGTGTTGAGTTTCCTGTTGTTCTCCATCTGCATCCGTTAATTTGCTAATAAAATGCTTTTGGTATCGTCTTTTGGCCCAAGCCTCAGCAATTTGAGCTCCCACTGATCTTGACGAACGCCTTATTTGATCTGTCAATGAAAACTTTTCTTCATTAGGAAATTGTTTTGTCATCTCAAAGATCGATAAAGATAAATCCCTGGATAATTTGTAAACCTCTAAATCTCTAAAACTTTCTACATAAGCCATTTTGAAAACCTTAACTATATTTTAACATTTTTACCGACCACAGACCACAGATCACAGATCACCGATTCACCTTCCACTGATGGCTCTCATCTTCGAAAATCTCCTTGCCGTAGATTGGAACGCGTTCTTTGATGGAATCTACAAGAAATGCGTTGGCGTCGCGGGCAGCTTGCCGATGTGCGGATGATGTAAAGACGAAAAAGCATAGCTCTCCGGTTTTAATTCGCCCCAGGCTATGGTAGATATGAGCGCAGGTCAGGTCGAATTTATCGAATGCCTCTTCGCGAATTTTGTCAGCTTCTTTATCAGCCATCTCTTTGTAAGCGGTGTACTCAATTGCTGCCACACGTTTGCCATCAGTTTCATCAGCACGTATCTGCCCCAAAAAGATGCTGTGTCCGCCAATGGCGGTCTTAGATTGATGCTTTGCGATGGATTCTGCAATTTTTTGGGGCGAGATGGCGCCCTGTACAAAAATTGATTTAGGCATGGGTTTCCTGTTTGTTCTTTTTCATGATGGCCTGAATACCGCCTTCAACATTAACTAAATTGGTAAATCCGTATTTGGTCTGCAGTTGTTCAATCGCCTGACGGCTTCTTTTACCGGTCTGGCAAATGACATGAACCGGCTGATCATCAGGGATATCAGACTGTTTTTCATCCAACCGGCTCATCGGGATATTTATGACCTTCATGGCGTCAAGCTGAGGTTCCTCAAACGGATCGCGAACATCGAGATAAAAGGTGTTGCCTGAATCTAGGCTACACCGAAAGATTTCAATTTTGATGCCCCTATGTTTCACTTTCTTTATTTCAGCGTCGTTTCTTTGAATTTCAATCAGCTGGTCTTTGTGAGTCTTCAAATCAATAAGCTTTAGCTTTCCAGAAAGCACACCGCCGGTATTGAGTATCATCTTGATTGACTCCGAAGCCTGCATGGTACCAAGTACGCCGGGGAGCGGACCCATAACGCCAACTTCCTCGCAGCTAACGTTACGATTCGTTGTAGTGGGGAAGAGGCAGCGATAGCTTGGACCATTCTGATAGTTAAAAACCGAGATCTGTCCCTGAAATTTGTAGATCGACGCGTAAATCCATGGGGTGTCGGTCATAATGGATGCATCATTTATGAGATACTTGGTTCTGAAATTATCGGATCCGTCAATGACCAGGTCATGTGATTCAAATAGTTCAACTGCATTTTCATCGGTGAGCCAATCCGGGATAGCAGTAATCTCTATTTCTGAGTTAATTCTTTGGAGGGCTTGTTTTGCCAATTCAGCTTTAGGTTGACCTATATCGTTTTCCCGGAATAGGATTTGTCTGTGCAGATTGGATAAATTTACCGTGTCGTGATCCATCAGCCCAAGCGATCCAACACCTGCTGCGGCCAGATACTGGGCTGCAGGACACCCTAAACCGCCCATGCCGACGATTAAAACTCTGGCACCGCTCAGCGCTTTCTGGCCGTCTATTCCAACTTCAGGGAGTCGTTCTTGCCGGCTATACCTATCATTCAATTCGTGGCTATTCATTATCACCCTCCGCAAAACGGTGGCAAAAAAGCAACTTCATCACCATCTTTCAATGCCCCGACTTTGCCCATTTGATGATTTACCGCTACCTGAATGGAATCTCTGTCACTGATTGAATACGTTTCGTAGCAGCGCTCTTTTAACGAAGCAACATCCGCTGAGTTCGATTCCAGTTCTAACGTTTCCTCAGCTTTTCCTGTCTCCTCTGCAATGACGCCTAAATATTTAAGTTTTACGGTAATGCTCATAAAATCTACTTCTGATTGATTGCGTATAGTTTGTCTATATCGTCTTTGGTATCAACGTCAAAAGCACCATTATCAAAAGGGATTGTTTGAACGTTTTTGTGATGCTGCATCATAATTTTCTTTGCCCCTGTGTCGCCTTTTAAAGTCATTAATTCAGGGAATAATGATTTATCAAAGATGGCGGGTACACCAATATTATCTTTATAGGTGCATGCCGTAATCAATTGGCTACCAGTCACATGATTGTCAATAATGCTTCGAATAATAGCACTTGAAACGTACGGCTGATCTGACAGTAAATAAAGAATCTGCTTCATTAATGGATTTAATTCCAATGATTTTTCAAGACCATACCGAATGCTTGATGCAATCCCTTCTGACCAGTCATGATTAATGAAAACGCTGCTTGAATGTCTGTTTATACTCGGCAGGATTTCATCTTTTTTTGCGCCTAAAACGACTAGAGAAGGGTTGAATCCAAAATCATCGACACAATCAATAGTGTGCTGCAGAAGGGATTTTCCCCTGTACTCAACAAGCTGTTTCGGATGGCCTAGCCTGCTCGATGAACCCGCTGCAAGAATTACAGCGCCCATATTTTCGGGAGTGTTCATAGCTGTACCTTTTCAAATTGATACTGATCTTTTTGATGGATTGAGCCGTCAATTTCCCGAAGATGCTTCACGTCTGATCCGGTCAAAACAGCCTGAATTTCTGATAAAATCGAAAGCCCGATTTCCGCCGGTGTTTCGGCTCCGACCTGCAGGCCAACGGGCGCATATATTTTTGCGTGATGCTTTTCATTTAGAATTATTCCCTCATTCCTAAGATCACGAAACATACGCCTGTGTTTCTTATTGGGCCCCAAAATGCCGATGTAAGTGAGCTCATTAAAATCCAGCAGCAGCTTGAGCACCGCAAGATCATAGTTGTAGTTGTGGGTCATCAGTACAACGGCGGTCGATTCATTGATTTCAATATCATCCAGAATTGATTCCGGGTTTGCCACAACCACCTGGCAGTTACTAAAACGTTTCTCATTGGCATGTGAGGGCCGGCCATCGGCCACAGTGACAGACCATCCAAGGTGTCGTGCCATTTCGGACAGAACCTGTGAATCGTTTCCAGCGCCAACGAGAACGAGCGAATGGGGAGGAGGGATGACGTCAATAAATGCATGTTGAGTGCCGCTTTTACTAACATATTCACCAAAGTGGTTGACGCGCTTCTTTATTGTACTAACCGCAACGTCATAGATAGCTTCCGATAGCGACTCATCATTCGTTTCAGAAGTAATTGAACCGGTTTCATCAATGAGAAGCGAAGTACCTTGCTGATGCTCTCTTTTATTCAGGTTGAAAATGGAAGCGAGCGCGTAGGTTTTGTTTTTATTATTGGCTCGCCTCAGGAGTTCAACAGGATTTAAATCATTGGCCGGATCAACAGGCTCAAACAAAACCTGGATAATGCCGTTGCATCCCAGCTGTGCACCAATCACGGCATCGTCTTCATCGCTGGTGTCGTAGGTAACCAATTTATTTCTGTTTTGCTCCAATGCAAGAAGTGCTTTCCGAAGTGCATCGCCTTCGAGACAGCCGCCACTGATCGCCCCGGTCATGTAGCCGTATTCATCAACTAGCATCCGTGCACCGGCTGCGCGATAGGAAGAGCCTTTCACGTGTACAACAGTTGCCAAAATAGTTCGAAGACCGTTCTTGACGGATTCGTCGTAGGATTCTAATATGGCGTCTGATTCCCTCATCCGGCTACAGGCTTAAGTTGTGGAATGACGTCTTCAAATTCACGAATCGCTGATTCAACATCTTTGTGGGTTGTAAACCTGCCTAACCCGATTCGAATGCTCGACATGGCTTCATCAGCTGACAGTCCCATGGCCGTCAAAACATGAGACGGCTGACTGGTTGCTGATGAACAGGCAGATCCCCTTGAAACCGCAAGATTTCTGAGGCGGCGAAGTAGGTGTGTGCTATCGATATTCCTGAACTGAACATTGGTTGTTTGTGGAAGACGGTCCTTAGAATTGCCGTTAATACTTACATCAAACAGTTCGATCAATTTCTCTTCTATGTAGTTTCGCAAGTCGATGTGACGCTCCGCGTCAGCAACTAATTCATTCTCACAAATCTCGCAAGCTTTTCCGAATCCTACAATAGCAGGCACATTTAGCGTACCCGGACGAAGCCCTTTTTCCTGCCCGCCGCCTGTGAATAAGGGATTGATGGTGGGTTTATTTTCACCCGTGATGTAGAGTCCACCTGCGCCTTTTGGTCCGTATAACTTATGAGATGAGAAGGCGATCATATCTGCACCTATCTCTTTTACATCCACCGGTAGTTTGCCCACGGATTGGGTGGCGTCTGAAAAAAATGGCACGCCTTTGGATCTGCATAATTCTGCAATCTCTTTAACTGGATTAATGACGCCGGTTTCGTTATTGGCGTGCATCAGGCATACCAAAAGTGTTTCGCTTGAAATAGAAGATTCAAGTTCAGTCAGGTCAACATCTCCATTTTGGCCAACATCTAAGTAGGTGACATCAAACCCCGATTCTTCTAAACTCTGGCAGGTTTCCAGAACGGCTTTATGCTCGGTCTTGCAAGTTATAATATGGTTACCTTCGGATTTATTCGCACTGCAGAAACCACGAAGCCCCAGGTTGATCGCTTCTGTGGCGCCTGAAGTGAAGTAAATCTCATTTGCAGTGGCTCCGATCAAGTCTGCTACCTGCTCACGAGCAACATCAACAGCATCTGCAGATTCCCATCCAAAAATGTGATCTTTACTGGACGCATTGCCAAACGACCACGTAAAGAAAGGAATCATAGCTTCAAGAACCCGCTCGTCAACGGGTGTTGTTGCGTTGTAATCCAGGTAAGTTTTAGTGCTGTTTTTCATATATGAATCTAACTATCAATATGTAAAAACCTATAATCTGCGATGAATGATGAATAATAAATAAACTATTGCTAAAAATAGGAAATAGTTTTTTATTAAAAGGAGTACTGACTGATTGTGCAGTTTATTTTCAATCCATCAGAGGAAATTATTTTTCGTAATTCTGACGTTCCAAAGCAGCTTTTCTTGTGCTTAATTTTTTCACTTTCTGCTTAATCTGTTAGTAATAATGAGTTAAGCCTTTTTTATCTCGTAATTAAACTTACATATCGATTAATTAACTTATCCGCTCATGCCAGCATATACGCTTAGAATAAATGGAGAAGAAAGAGACGTTGATGTTACCAATGATACCCCGCTTTTATGGGTGTTGAGAGATCATTTAGACCTGCCGGGGACCAAATTTGGGTGCGGTATTTCCCAGTGCGGCGCCTGTACAGTTCATGTAGATGGGCGGCCGGTTCGGTCCTGTTCATATCCGGTATCAGCCGTCGGAAGTTCTGAAGTAACCACAATCGAGGGACTTTCAGAAAATGGAGATCATCCGGTTCAACAGGCGTGGCTGGAACACGATGTGCCACAGTGCGGTTACTGCCAGGCGGGACAGATTATGAGTGCAGCAGCACTGTTAAATTCGAACCCGAATCCCAGTGATGCAGATATCGATTCCGCAATGAACGGCAACCTTTGCCGGTGTGGAACCTACCTAAGAATAAAACGAGCCATTAAAACCGCAGCCCAAAACGCATAAAATTATGACAGTCGTAAAATCAAACATGGACAGACGTTCTTTCTTGAAAACGATAGCGGTTGGCGGTGGCGGACTCATGATTGGGTTTAGCTGGATGTCGTGTTCCGGCAAAGAACCTTTAGTGCAATATGACGTCAATGCTTATCTGAAGATCGATAATTACGGCGGCGTAACAATCTTTTCTCCAAACCCCGAGATAGGCCAAAATGTCAAAACATCCATGCCTCTCATTGTAGCAGAAGAGCTGGATGTGGATTGGGATCGTGTGACAGTTGAACAAGCCGCTCTCAATACAGAAAAGTATGATCGGCAGCTTGCTGGTGGCAGTCAGTCGATCAGGCATGGCTGGGATAGCCTCCGAACAGCAGGAGCTACAGCTAAAATGATGCTTGTGACGGCTGCAGCCAACAGATGGGGTGTTTCACCCGACCAATTAACAACTGAGAAAGGGGTCATAACAAATACCGCTAACGGTAAAACACTGACATATGGTGAGGTTGTGGATGAAGCAGTTAATGTCCCCATTCCAGAAGAAGTGACCCTTAAAAGCCCCGACGATTTTACGCTGATAGGTAATCGTATCAAAAATGTAGACGGTGAAGAGATCGTCACCGGCAAGCCACTCTTTGGGATCGATTTTAAGCGTGAAGGCATGGTTCATGCGATGATTATTCATCCACCCGCCTTTGGCATGGCGATGAAGTCGTATGACGATAGTGAAGCACGGTCGATGCCAGGCATTCAGGATATTTTTACGATTAATACCTCAATTGATGAGCCGCAATGGTCTGACGTAAATGCCTTTAATGAACTGCTGGTCATTACCGGGGACTCTACCTGGGAAGTGATGAAAGCAAAGCGTGCCATCAACGTGGAGTGGGAAGCCAGCGGAGAGCTCGAAAATACATCCGGACACAACAGCAAGCTCGCTGAAGCCGTAAACAGCGGATCAGGCGAGGTTGCCAGGCAAGATGGAAATCCTGATTCAGTAGCAAACAGAGCCGCAACTGTTGTTGAGCGAACTTATACGGCACCATTTATCGCTCATAATACTTTAGAGCCGATGAATTTTTTTGCGGATGTGAAAGAGAATTCTGCAGAACTGATTGGACCGATTCAGACACCTGAACAGCTCCGCGGCTCAGCATCACAGCTTTTAGGCATTTCAGAAGATAATATCATAGTTGATATGACTCGAATGGGCGGAGGGTTTGGTCGACGGCTTTATGGTAACTTTGGTCTCGAGGCCGCAGCTATTTCTAAACAGATTGGCACGCCGGTCAGGTTGCTTTATACTCGTGAAGATGACATGACCCAGGGGACGTATCGTCCTGCATACGCAATCAAATACAAGGCCTCGCTTGATGAGGACGGAAACATGCTCTCGTTCCAGGCAAGAGGCACGGGTATGTCGGAGAGTCCTCTCTTTGCAAACCGGTTTCCAGCCGGAACAGTGGATCATTATATGAGTGAAGATATTCCAATTCAAACCAATATCTCGACGGGAGCCTGGCGTGCGCCGAGATCAAACTTTACGGCAGGCGCTGAGCAGGCATTCATCGATGAGGTGGCTGAAGCAGCTGGAAAAGATCCCATTGATTTCAGGCTTGAGCTTTTTGAGCGTGCGATGAACAACCCTGTTGGCAGCGATAATGATTATGATCCCGCGCGTTATGCCGGCGTTCTGAAACTTGTTAGGGAGAAATCAAACTGGGACACAGAAATGCGCGGAGTCTACAGGGGGGTGTCGGCTTACTACTGCCATAATTCTTATGTAGCCCAGGTAGTGGATTTAGAGATGGTTAACGACCAGCCCCGCATTAAAAAAGTGTGGTCTGCGGTTGATTGCGGCATCGTCGTAAATATGGAAGGAGCCCTGAACCAGGTTGAGGGTGGTGTTATCGATGGCCTTGGCCACGCTCTATACAGTGAGCTCACGTTTGAAGATGGAGTGCCAAGTGCTTCAAATTTTGACAATTATCGTCTGATACGAAACACCGAGGCACCGCTCGAGATTGAAACGCATTTCGCTCAAAATCAGATTCATCCAACAGGGCTCGGAGAACCCGGACTTCCGCCGGTAATTGGTGCCTATGCCAATGCACTTTATAAAGCAACGGGTCAACGATACTACAATCAGCCTTTTCTCATGAAAGAAGAACAGGTTGAAAATCTGGGGCCTTGAGCCTCTGAGTGGTATTAAATTAGAGTTTATGGCAGATGAGCTTTTGACGTGAGGCGAAAAGAACGATTAACTATTTATCGTCAGTTTCTGTTTTAAAATACATGCATTTCCATTCTCAATCTGGGACAAACGACCTTCCCGACAGAGACGAATCAGCTCATCTTATCTTTTGCGTTCTGCTTATGAACGATAAGAGCCACACAGATCGGGAATGGCATATCTGAATCGAACCACCAAGCTGATCAATGGAATTGATGGTGTTTTCTACTCAGCCAACATCATATAGCTGTATCTGATCCCCGGATTTTTTGAAATTAAAATTCATACTCGTGTTGTTTAACTTAGTTTTTTGATTTAGCTTTGAAATAAAAAGTACTTTGTATGAAAGAAGAACAGGATTATATTCAGGATCTCGCTGAAATACGCTCAATGATGGAGCGCTCCTCAAAATTTTTGTCGCTCTCAGGGTTGGCCGGCGTGATGGCGGGCTTTTATGCTCTTGCAGGCGCATGGCTCGCCTACAGTGTTTTAAACTTTAATCCTGCCGTTATCAGCTACAATACGGTCCAGCCGGGTGCCAGCTTAACAAATCCTTCGCAGCTCATTATGCTGGGAGTAACAATAGTGCTTCTCGCGGTAGGTACGGCTGTCTTATTCTCACAAAGAAAAGCTCAGCAACGAGGGGAGACCGTGTGGAATGCCACATCGCGACGCCTTTTGGCAAGCATGGCGGTTCCACTTTTAGCGGGCGGAATACTTATTTTAATTCTGATATCTAAAAATCTCATTGGTTTGGCCGCCCCTTTGACACTTATTTTCTACGGAATTGCCCTCTATAACGCCAGTAAATTTTCTTACGACGATGTAAAGTATCTGGGGATGATACAAGTTGGCCTGGGATTGATAAGCTCCTGGTACATCGGGTACAGCCTGCTTTTGTGGGCGATTGGGTTTGGCGTGGTTCACATTATATATGGAATATATATTCACATCAGGTACGAGCGGTGAAATTATCGATTGATGACATGCATAAAGCGTTTGAAAGCCGCGTGAGGCTGGGCATTATGTCCGCGCTGGCTGTCAACGAGGAACTGGATTTCAGCTCCCTCAAGGAGTACCTGGATGTGACCGATGGTAATTTGGCCACCCACCTCAAAAAACTTGAAACCGAGAACTTTATAGACGTTGAAAAATCGTTTGTCGATAATAAACCCAATACCAGGTATTCCATGACGGACGAAGGTAAAGAAGCATTTGACAACCACCTGAAAGTGCTGGAACAAATCATAAAATCACAAAGAAATAACCATGACAAATGATAATACTAAAACCATCCGTATTCAATCTGTGCTGTCAATTTGTACAATTATAGCCGGCCTGATTCTCATGACATATATGATTGTTGCAGAAGATGAACTGGGAGCGATACCTCTGATATTAATTATGTCTGGCATTCTACTGTATCTGTACGATCGTTTGAAACGGGGAGGTCAATCAGGCCTGAACAAGAACGCTTCATGACTTTTTTTAACTTTAAGCTTTGAAACACAAAGTACTTTTTAAAAATGAATCAAAACCAAATAATCAATTGAGGTAATATTACATGAAAAAACAAAAAAGCTTTGCAGCGTCACTGGGTCTTGTGGCGCTTGTTACGGCCGCGCTTCTGGCAATTCCTCTGGTTGCCATGGCAATCACAAATGAAGTGAACTGGTCACTGTATGACTTTCTTTTTGCAGGAATTTTAATATTCGGAGCAGGTGCACTATATGTGTTTATCAGGCGTCAGTCAGAAAGCATGATGTACCGAATAGCTTCTGGTTTAGCCTTGCTATCGGCACTTTTTCTCATTTGGTCGAACCTGGCGGTAGGTATTATCGGATCAGAAGATAATGTAGCCAATTACATGTATTTCGGGGTGGTCCTGATTCTGATCATCGGAGTAGCCCTCTCCCGGTTTCGTCCGCAGGGAATGGCACTGGCTCTCTTTTCAACAGCACTCGCCCAGGGATCGACCATCCTGTTTGCTCTTGCTGCAGGCATGCATCGCTATTCCGGCAGTTCAATACAAGAAATAATTATGGTTAACGGATTCTTCATCGTGCTGTTTACTACCTCAGGGGTACTTTTTTGGCTTGAAAGCAATGCGCAAAAAACTGATGAGATAAGCCAGTCTGATAAAATTTAAAAAAACCGAAAACTTAAATCACGACTCCTGGAAACACAGTATGACTAATTTAAAAAATTCTTTGGGCATCCGGCTTATCATTATTGCAGCATTATCGCTACTGTTACTGATTCCGGCTATTTTGATACAAAATGTAATTTCTGAACGTGAAAACAGGAGGGATGCAGTTGCGGAGGAGATCGGCCAGAAATGGGGACGTGAACAATCAGTGGTGGGTCCCGTTTTAACGATTCCCTACAGTCATTCTGTTAAAACGGATGACGGTACATACACGAGTAAACGGTATGCTCATTTGTTGCCTGAAAGCTTGATGATCAACGGGGCGATACAGCCCGAGCTGCGATACCGCGGCATTTACGAGGTGGTTGTATACAACAGCAATGTGACAGTGTCGGGCAATTTTTCAGCTGTTACTTTGAATTCACTTGGCGTCTCCCCGGATGATTTTCTGCTGGATGACGCGTTTGTGTCTGTTGGTATATCTGATATGGCCGGGATCAAAGAGGCAATTACGATAAACTGGAATGATGATGAATTTGTCGCCAGTCCCGGCATTGAGTCTGCTGATGTATTGAGCTCCGGAATATCGATTTTTCCTGAGGTCGAAGCAGGCCGGGATTATACATTCGACATTTCATTGGACCTGAACGGCAGTTCCGGACTGCACTTTTCGCCCGTCGGGGAAGAGACATCTGTTGAACTTCAGTCTGACTGGCCCAACCCGAGTTTTGCAGGAGGATTTTTGCCGGCAACCAGGGAAGTAAACGAAGATGGATTTCGATCGGAGTGGAAAGTGCTGCACCTGAACAGGAATTTTCCTCAGCAGTGGCTGGGTGCAAACCAGGAAATTGTCAACACAACGTTTGGTGTTGACCTTCTGCTGCCGGTTGATGAATACCAGAAGACGATGCGTACGGCCAAATATGCCATTATGTTTATCGCTCTCACATTCCTGACATTCTTTATGATTGAGTTGCTGAGCGGCAGTATCATTCACCCGGTACAGTATCTGCTGATCGGTTTTGCGCTGCTTATCTTTTACACGCTTTTGCTCTCAATTTCAGAATATGTGGTATTTGGGGTTGCTTACCTTGTAGCGGCCACGGCCATTGTTTTGCTCATTACAACCTATTCCTACATGGTCCTTTCCAACCGCCGGAATACTGCCATTGTCTTTGGAGTTCTGTCACTGCTCTATGGGTATCTGTATGTCTTGCTTCAGCTTCAGGATTTTGCGCTGCTGTTCGGAAGCATCGGGCTGTTTTGTGTTCTTGCATGTATCATGTATCTCACAAGACATATTGATTGGTTTGAGATTATGGGAAATCAATCTGCTGATACCTTGCCGGTAAAATCCGCAGGATGACGCCAGACATAGTCAAGTTATGGCAGCCTGATTATTTACAGGACAATTGGCGAGCAATAAAAATCAGGGCGATAATAGTCTGAAAACTGTGCTTTTTATTCTGACTTTATCAAGTCAAACCAACAGAATGAAATAAAATCCAATCCGGTCGCAGGATAATTTAGTATTGTAATGGTAGGATGATTTGAAACTTTTATCAATCCGCCAAACCTCAAATGTTATAGATTGATGATGTTTCTTGCTTTATGATAGGTTACAATTATATCAGCGATTCGAAATGGTTTCATTTAATGAGCTGAAATCGAGTGTAACCATTTTTAGTTGCGAATTGATCTGGGCCAAAAATAGTTAGACCACTATGGCTACCATTATTTGATATTGATATATATCACGACATTCCAACACCAATACTGAACGAATACATTAGTGCCTGAAAGTCCGATTTCACATACAGCTGTTCTATATTTTAGCCTTTCCTCAGAAGCTGAAGCAAGAAACAAGACCTTTACATCAGAACACGGGTACCAGGCTAACGTTAGGATTGCCGGACTGCTGAGAGGCCATACTTACCGTCAAATAACGCACTCCGGCTTGCCGTGCTATATGTTTGATGAAGAAAATCAAACGGGGGAGTCCTTCGGTGAGAAGCTCGTGAACGCGTGTATTGCTGTCTTTGAAAAAGGATACGATCATGTGATTACAGTCGGTAATGATACACCGGGACTCAATTCCAGGCATCTGATACATACGTCTGAGCTGCTCGAAGATGGAAATGCGTCAATTGTCCTGGGACCAGCAGCTGACGGCGGAACTTGGCTGATGGGGTTCAGCCGTGACGCTTTCAACCCTGATGATTTAAAATCGCTGCCCTGGAAATCCTCTTCACTATTGTCTTCGTTAGTTGAGCGTTTTGGTGAGAAAGGTAACTTACACTTACTTGATCGGTTTAGAGATATTGACCACGCAGACGATCTTAAAATATTTTTACATAATGGTGTCAATAGCGATGGACTTCAACAACTTAGATCACTTATAAATATACTGTTTGCACAGGCCGGTAAAACCTTTTTGATAACCAAACACCTGCCCACGACGAGTGACTATCACTTCTCATTTCTGTTACGCGGCCCGCCTTCACCATCTGATATTTTTCTTATTACCACGTGATCAATCCTGGCAGGCAGATTGTGCCAAGCACATGATGGCTGCATTATTTCAAAACGTTTTTATCAGATGTACTCATGAATAAATCTATATTTATTACACTCATTTTATGCCTGTGGAGCATCACTACGTTTGCCCAGGCGGGACTTGAAATATCAGTTGTGGATCGTGACGGTGGAAGTCCGGTTCCGGAGATCGAACTGATTATTCTAAATGATGCTATCGGATTTACGGAAACAGCCACAACAGACAGGCAGGGGAAAATCAGGCTGTCGAATTTATCAACTACCGGCAGCTATCGCGTCTCAATTCCTGAAAGTAGTGAATTTTACGGGTTGTCATCTGATCCGCTGCAACTCAGATCAAATACCACGAGAAGTATTACGATGGTGATCGCATCAAAAAGTGCTGTCGAACTCGATGAAATTACAGTCAGCGCACCCATCACGCGAATTAATACAATAAACGCGGAAGTGGCATCAGAGCTGAGCAGTGACGAGCTGGAGAGTCTGCCCATCGAGGCCCGGGATATAAACTCGGCTCTCTACCGACTGCCAAATGTAACACCTGCCACCGGATTTTATCCTGAGGCTCCGACCGTTAGCATAAATGGGGCTAACTCACTCTACACAAACTACCTGATTGATGGGATGGACAATAACGAGCAGTTCCTTGGCGGGCCTAAATTTCCGATTCCCACCGGGTTTGTCCAGAATGTTACGGTGATGACCAATAACTACTCAACAGAGTATGGGCTGTCGGGCAACGGCGTGTTTAATATCACATCAAAATCGGGTGGCAATGATCTGAAGGGCGAAGCATTTTATGTCGTGAGGCCCGGGTCTGTGGTGGATGGACAGTCTGGTTTTGCCCGGCGTGATCTCTCAGGAAACCCGGTAAAAGAGGGATTTCAGCGGCATCAATTTGGATTTGGTTTTGGAGGCCCCATCAAAAAAGATCAGACGTTTTACTACATCAATGCTGAGCAGATTTTTGACCTGAAGGATAACCTGCTCAATTCTCCTGAACTTGGCGTGAATGAAAATGTGCAGGGACAGAACCGGTTTACGCTACTTTCCGGAAAATTGGATCACACGTGGACCCCAAATTTCAGATCGTCGCTTCGCCTGAACACGGGTCTCATCAACATTGAACGGCAGGGCGGCGGTCTGGACGGCGGTGTAACGTTTCCATCAGCCGGCAACAGCCAGGATCGAAACTCATTTCACTCAGCATTAAAGAACAGCTACAGGCTGGGAGCTTGGAGCGGAGAAACGAACCTCCAGTACTCAAGATTTCGCTGGAACTACAGCAATCCGAACAATGCCGATAGTCCTTCAGCAACGGTCTTGGGGCCGTCCGGTCAAACAATTGCCGTTGTTGGAAATCCCGGTTTTGAGTTTGATAACATTGAAAACACATTACAGCTTCAGCAAAATTTCAGTCTCTACAAAAATAATCACACCCTGAAAATTGGCGGCAGTGTGCTGAGTGCATCTCATGATTTGCTCGGTGGTGGAAATGAATTTGGGAACTACCTGCTTCAGTTAAACCAGTCGCAGTTAAACAATCTTCAAAATCAATCCAGCGGGTCCTCACTGAACATCGGTGACCTGCCGACGGATGCTGAGGTTCTCAGCTACTCAGTTGAGTTGCGTCCAACGCGATTTGGAACGACTCAAAACATTTACAGCCTTTATGTTGAGGATCTGTATTCCGTAAATTCGAAGCTGAACCTGACCTTTGGCCTTCGCTACGATTATGACAGCCTCTCGAAAAGTGGCGGCGGTTCCGGCGATTTTAACAACATCGCGCCACGCTTCAACTTCAATTATAAGCTCAATAATCGCAGCAGCCTGAGGGGCGGGTACGGCATATTTTATGATAAGATCGTCTATTCGGTCTACAGCGATGCCCTTCAGCAGAACTCCACAGCATCTGATTTTCGCGTTCAGCTTCAGGAATTAATCAATCAGGGTATTTTACCCGATGATACAGACCTTGAAGCCGTGACGTTTAACGGGAATGTTTCTGCAGGAATAAACAGTGCGCCGTTTCCAAATGGCCCCACATCCGGAGAAATTTCGGCCGACCGAAACGATATTTTCAGTAACTCTCTGCGCATTTTGAACCCAGAGGGTTATGACAATCCTTACACGCACCAGTTTTCGGTTGGATACCAGCGTCAGGTTGGCAATGATAAACTGTTTTATGTTGATTTTATGCACTCTCGGTCTCATAATCTTTTCAGGCTGCGTGACCTGAATGCACCGGCTCCGTATCCGCAGAATGATCCCCAAAATGTAGAGATTAGAACGCAGCAGAAAGCGGATCAAACTCGGCCTGTCCCCATCTTTTCTGATGAATCCGGTTCGTTTTCCGTCGTTAATGGTGATACACTTCGAGGCATTGGCCGTAATGTAGTGATGACGGAAACCGCGGGGCGTTCACAATACTGGGCAGCCAGTCTGAATCTTCAAAAATCCCGGTTGGATGATGATTTCTCTTACCGAATCTCTTACACGTTGTCGCAGCTCAGGAACAATACGGAGGACATCAATTTCAGGGCAGAAGACGCTAATAATTTTGAGAACGAGTGGGGGCCGTCCATTAATGATCGCAAGCACGTGATCAGCGGTTTTTTAAACTGGTATGCCCTTGATGGATTTTCGATCAACATGGCCACGCTGATGCAGAGCGGTCAGCCGATCAACCGGATTCCTAATGCCGAGGTGTACGGCACAACCGACCTGAACGGAGACGGACGGTCGTTTGGAGATGCGTACGTTGGAAACAGTGATCGCAGCCCGGGCGAATCCAGAAACAGCGATCGGCTGCCCTGGTCCGTAACCTTCGACACCGGTGTTCAATACCGTGTCCCGTTTGGCAGTGGGCAACAGCTCGAAGTGCGAGCAGATGTGTTCAACATGTTTAACACCCATAACCTGAGTGGCTACGCCAACAACGCGACGCAAAGCAACCAGATCCAGGTGGGACCGGCCTCATCAGGTCGCATCATACAAAAAAATGCAAGTCCGCCGCGGCAGGTACAGTTTACATTGAGGTATCTGTTTTAGGGGTTGGTTATTGGTGAATTTGATAATTAGTTGATTTGTGGATTTGGGAATAGGTTAATTGGTGAAACTTCTTACAATAATGAATCAACAGTAATCTAAATGTCGTGATATCGGCCACAAAGTCTCGAAGACCCGAAGAATCACGAAGGGATTTTGATTGATAAGATAACTTCGTGTACCTTCGCGCCTTTGTGCCCTCGTGGCAAAAGTTATTGGCTGATACATTTGATCAAAGGTTTTCTATGAATCACCGTGAAGGTAAGTGTATGATACTTTCACTCGGGTGAAGAAGAGGCAGGAAATTATCGAACTAAAATATATTTTTAAAATTATACAGCATAGTAAGTTTACATGAATAAATTCTATGTGACATCTCTAATTACTTTAATACTAATATTTTCGGGCTGTTCATCAACGTCTGATGAGGCTCAGAATTCCGATCCGGTAAACTTAACCTGGGAACAGATTGAGGCGCAATCAGAAGGCACACAGGTCACCATGATGATGTGGATGGGGGACCCGCTGATCAATGAATATATGAGTGAATTTGTTGTGCAAAAGGTACGAGAGCAGCTGGGCATTGAGCTGGACATCGTAAATGGCCAGGGTACTCAAATTGTATCAACCCTGATGTCTGAACTCGAAAGCGGCCGCGACGAAAGTCAGATTGATATGATGTGGATCAACGGTGAAACCTTTTATCAGCTTCGGCAAATTGATGGGCTTTATGGTCCGTTCACACAGACTCTCCCAAACATGCAGTACGTAGACCTTGACAATCCATTTATCGGAATCGATTTCCAACAGCCGGTGGATGGCTACGAAGCGCCCTGGGGAAATGTACAATTTACGCTAATCTACGATCCTGACCAAGTAGACCAGCCGCCTCAAAATTTTGAAGACTTAAAAGAATGGGTTAGACAGAATCCGGGGAAATTTGCTATCCCCACTGATTTTTCGGGGATGACGCTGCTGAAATCGTGGATGCTTGCCATGCCGGAAGATCCCGGTTTGTTTTATGGGGATTTTGATGAGGAGATCTACTTAGAATACAGTACTCGCCTCTGGGAAGAAATCAGAACCATGAAACCAGATCTCTGGCGAAACGGAGAGACCTTCCCAAACAGCGTGGCGCAGCTTCATCAGCTATTTTCAAATGGTGAGGTTAGTTTTACCATGAGTAATAACGATAGCGAGGTAGACAATAAAATATCACAGGGTGTTTTCCCTGAAGACAGCCGTGGTTATGTGCCCGAGTCGGGCACAATTCAGAATTCACACTATCTTGGGATCGCAAAATTATCATCCAACAGGGCAGGAGCGATGGCCGTCATCAATTTTATGATCTCACCAGAAGCTCAGTTCGAAAAAATGAAACCGGAAGTTTGGGGCGATGGCACTGTGCTCTCCATGGAGAAACTGCCGGACAAATGTCAGCAAACATTCACTGATATTCCCGGAAGAACACGAGCACCGGACCGAGATGAGATCCAGGACAGAGCCCTCATGGAACCCGATCCTGAATATATGATTCGCCTGTTTGAAGATTTTCGAGAAAAAGTAGTCAATGAATAGAAGTGCAGTTTTATTTTGAATTTATTACGAATAGACAAGTTGAATATGACAATGAAAACTCTTCCCTTGAGGGAAGTACAACGCCGTTTGGCGGAGGGATGGGTGTTCGTGCCGAGGGTTATATTTTTTATGTGCCATTGGCTTATATCCTCTGCCAAACTTCACATTCGGTTAGTCCTGCACCACCCTCAAGGATGGAAATTCACACAGATGTACAGTGGTCAATAAGCAGAAAATACCAGTCATTTAATAGCACAAGACATGTTACTTTTTCAGATTCTTTACCCTGGGCATCCCTCACGGGGGACCGAGTCATTGGAGTTGATGGCGAAGAGTCCCAAAGGGATGTTATCAAAGGATCTGCAAAAGCAGTGACCTATAATTTCGGGATCTTTTGAACATGTTCTGAGTGATTATTCACATATTTTTCCATCAACCCACAAACTTTCCAGTTAGATCTTAAAAGTATAGATGACCAAAAAGCTAATCATAACACTGTTCATTGCACTGATCCTGCTTCCGCTCGGGCTGGCGCTGGGATATTCTTTCCTGTACAGTATTGGAGCTGTTGGTTTGTTAAGCGACGGGCTGACCCTTGAGCACTGGGCCGATCTTTTCAGGGGAGAATTCCTGAGTTCTATTTTATATTCGCTATGGGTTGCTTTGGCCTCAGCCGCGATCGCATTAGGATTAGCCCTGATCTTTTTGTTTACATTACGAAACCAATTTGAGAAACCGGGCACATATCGGCTGCTTTTCCTGCCGCTTACCATTCCTCCCATTGTGGTTGGATTTATCATTTTTCAGATGTACTCGGGCAGTGGCGTTTTATCACGGCTGTTCTATCATGCGGGAGTTGTATCAGGTGCGCAGGAATTTCCGGTATTGGTGCAGGATCCATATGGGATTGGGATCATCCTCGCTCATGTGTTTATCGTATTTCCGTTTTTCCTTTTGGTGATGCTGAATGTTTACAAAAACGAGAATTTAAATGAAATCGGGCGAGTTGCGTCGTCGCTCGGCGCGGTTCAGAAAACCATCATCTGGAAACTCCACCTGCCAATCCTGATGCGCGGCCTGTTTCCGCTGCTGATTCTGTACGTCATCTTTTTTATGGGCGCCTATGAAATCCCGCTGCTGCTTGGTCAGTCCTCGCCGCAAATGATATCCGTCCTTATTCTGGAAAAGCTTCAGCGCTTTAACCTTGGCGATATTCCTGTCGCGTATTCCATGGCTGTTTGGTATGCGTTGATCTGTATCATCGCAATTTCATTCTTGCTGATAAAATTTCGTAAAAAAAGGGCGATATGAGCAGAAAACTTACGCTCGGTATTCTCTGGCTCAGCTTTTTGATCCCCTTTGGCGTGCTGATATACCTTTCGTTTTCGACACAGTGGTTTTACCCGTCACTCGTCGCTCACCCGTTTACACTTGAGTATTGGCACTCTTTTTTTGAAGGTAGGTCGGGCTTATTCCAGAGTACCGGCCTGTCTGTCTTTATTTCACTCACCGTGAGCTCTTTTGCCACCGCGGGAGGGTTTTTTATCAGCCGGGGCATTGCTTATTATACATCGAGCCGATGGTGGCTGGTATCAGCATACTTTCCGTATGTGATTGCTCCCGTGGTGCTTGCGGTGATGCTAAATCACTACTTTTTACAGATCGGTTTGTCAGGTACGATCGTCGGTGTGATGACTGCCCAGCTCCTGATCACTCTGCCATACGCCGTCATTTTTTTCTATGGATTCTGGAATCAAAACATCCGGAATTTTGAGAACCTCGTTGACACCATGGGCGGTGATTTTATCCAGAAAATGAGGCATGCCATTTTACCGTCAGCCAAAGGGTTGCTGGTGATTTGCTTTTTCCAGTGCTACCTTATCTCGTGGTTTGAATACGGTCTCACGCAATTCATCGGCGTCGGGAAAGTGGAAACACTCACCATTATGGTCTACCGGTACGTGGCAGAATCGAATCCATACCTGGCCGCACTTGCCGGAACACTCCTCATCATTCCGCCCATAATTTTGTTATTTGTAAACCGTAAATTCATCTTTCAAAAAGGCTGGAGCCTGTAGTATGATTGAAGTAAAAAATGTGAGTAAATCCTTCGGTGGTGAGCACGTGCTGAAAGATATTGAGTTTGAGCACCCCCGGCATCAAACGCTGTCTATTTTGGGAGAATCAGGAAGCGGAAAAAGTACCCTGCTAAAGATAATTGCTGGATTAGTGTCCGGATATGATGGCCAGATTCTATTGGATGGAACAGCCGTTGATCATCTGAAACCGCGTGATCGAGGTGCCGTTTATTTGTACCAGGAGCCTCTGCTCTTTCCGCATATGACCGTGGAGGATAACATCGCGTTTGGATTGGAAATAAAAGGGAAATCTCTTGATACGATTGAGAGAGAAACGGAACGTATGATCGGGCAGCTGAAACTAAACGGACAATCGCAGAAATATCCTCATCAGCTATCCGGCGGACAAAAACAGCGCGTGGCGTTTGGACGGGCATTTATTATTCATCCGAAAATATTGCTGCTGGATGAACCCTTCGCCAGCCTCGATCCCGGCACACGCCAGGAAATGCAGGTTCTTTTTAAAGAAATTGCTGAAAAGGAAAAGATTACAAGCTTGTTTGTTACCCACGATTTAAAAGAGGCCGTTATGACCGGCGATCGTTTCGGTATGATGATCAACGGAAAACTTAAGGTGTATGAAAATCGTGACGCGTTTATTAAGGATTCCGGAACCGGCGTGAAAAAGGAAATTGAATTTTGGAAAAACCTGAAGTGAATAAAATTTTATTTAGGAGTGTCCCCCTTCAAAAGGCTGTGAGGAAATTATTTATAAACAGTAATCAAAATGTCATGATATCAGCCACGAAGTCTCGAAGACCCGAAGAATCTCGAAGGGTATTTATTTGATTATAATGAACTTCGTGCAACTTCGGGTCTTTGTGGCTTCGTGGCAATACTAACTGACTCATTAATTTGGTTGGTAATTCTTTCACAACCTCTCGAAGGGAGACTTTTTCTACTGAATTAAAACCACATTAATAAAATGAATTCAAGCAAATCCATAGCAATTATTTTAGGCAGTGCATTTGAAGGAAGCTTTGCGGGTGAGCTGAAATTAACGCCGCATCAAGTGGATACTAAATTTGGGGGCATCACGCTGTTCAGATCAGATCTGAGGAATGACCGTCCCGCCTTTGTGATTTTCCGTCATGGATTGTCGCACTCGATGCTTCCGAACCAAATAAACTACAGAGCGCAGGCAGCAGCTCTTAAAAAGGTTAATTGCGGCGCACTGCTCATCAACAGTTCGGTGGGGGTGATGGATGGCGATTTGCCGCTTTATAAGCCTATGCTGGTCACGGATCTCCTGATGCCTGATAACCGGCTTCCGGATGGCTCAACCTGCACTATGTTTTCGGAGCCGTCTGATAATCAAGGACACTTGCTGATCAAAGACGGGCTTTTTTCATCGAAACTGAATGATTGGCTGATCGGGAAGCATCAGGCTGATATCCATCAAGCCGAAAAAGGGATTGTGTTTGTGTATGCGGGCGGGCCACGGGGAAAGACTCCGGCCGAAAATCGGATGTGGGCACAGCTTGGCGGACAGGTCAACTCCATGACGCTGGCTCCTGAAGTGGTGCTGGCAAACGAGTTGGAGATACCGACAACAGCGCTGGTGGTGGGGCATAAATATTCGGTGCCGGATATTGATAATCCCAAAGAAGAAGAGATTGGCACAACACTTGAAAATGCAAGATCAGCCACTGAAAAGATCCTGCACTCCTTTTTGATGGAAGCTGAACCAGTGCCTTTTGGAAATGAAATCTACCGTTTTAAAGATGAGTGACTTTACCCGTGATCAGCTTATAAAAATTCTCCACGAGAATGTACCGGAATTCTCTTTTTCGGGTGAAATCGATTGTCTCAGCGGGGGCAATATCAATGTTGTGTGGCGGGCAAAAGGGGAGACAAACGTAATCATAAAGCATGCACCGCCGCATATTGCCGTCAATCCGGATGTTCCGTTGAGTGATTTCCGAATTGATTTTGAAGCCCGGGCGCTGATGGCATTAAACAAAGGCGGGCAGTTTTCCGAAATCACAGGAGAAGAGATACGTCCGCCGGAACTGATTGCTTATGACAAAGAACGCTCGCTTATCATTATGGAAGATGTGGGTGATTTCCAGCAGCTGAATAAGCTTGATATAGTAAATCATTCGCCCGAACAAATCGGTAAGAGACTGGGACAATTCATTGGGAATCTTCACCGTACGACGTTCCACGATGAAAAATTTGGCAGTGAATTTCGCAATCTTGACATTCAGAACGTTCGCAATCAGCTTCAGTATCAGTCCGCTCATGAGTATGCAGATGTGCCGGACTCAACCCTGCAAAACAAGCTTCAGAAAAAAAGCAGTAATCTGGGGCATAGACTGCTTAAGCCGGGAAAATGTCTCATAATGGGAGATCTCTGGCCCCCATCAGTTCTGGTTAATAAGTCTGATGACATTCGGCTCATTGATTGGGAGTTTGTTCACTTTGGCCGGCCGCTCCAGGATATCGGACATTTTGCTGCCCACTGCCGGATGCAGCAGCATATAGCAAAGAGTGAGGCAGTCTATGATTTCTGGACGGAAACCTGGCGTGAATTCTGGTCAGCTTACCGAGAATCTACAGGATCATTTTATGATGATTTGTTTGATACAGAAGAGCTGAATGATATGGGTGTACATATCGGAACCGAGATTTTAGTCCGTGCGTTTGGGCCGTTCAAGGATGGATATGTCTACGAGCCGTTCGATAAAACTCACTCGGTTCTTGACGAGGCCAAAGAGATGTCAATAGATTTTATTCTGAACCCGAAACCTGTCAGGTTTGGAGTATGATAACTTGATTCAGAAATCGATTAATAAAAACCTGACAGGTTTTACACATATTCAAACACTGCCCCATCACGACTCTTTTACTTCAACGCCTTTCCAGAATGCTATGTGATCTTTTATCTCATTCGCGGCCTCTTTAGGTTCAGGATAGGTCCAGGCGGCATTTTCGTTTTTGTCGCCATCTGCTTCAATGGTGTAGTATGATGCAGTGCCTTTCCACGGGCATTCGGTCGTGTGATTTGTCGGCTTAAAATGCTTCTCTTTTACAGATTCAGGGGGGAAATAATGATTTCCTTCAACAACTTTAGTGTCATCGCTTTCGGCAAGCAGTGTGTCATTCCAGATGGCTTTCATGGCTTATCAATTGAATTTAAGACATTATTAATCTGCTCTAACAACAAATTATGTTTCAAAAGGAATTCCCTTGATTCTGTAAATCTGATGAGCGATTACAGCTTGTCGCTCCAGGTAACAAAACTGTAATTTTCAGATTAATAATGGTATATGTTTGATGAGAACTTATGATAGTTACTTATTCTTATTTGAAGTACTTACACTCGAAATTTAACGGCATCAAACAGTTGGCTTATTTATATTCTGCACCCGTTAATTTTGAAATATGCGGCGATAAATTTTGCCTTTTTCAACATCAATCAAGCATCATATTGAAATCATAAAAATGAAAATCTACATTAAAATTATACTATTTGCTCTTATTACAGCCATGACCGGCTGCAATTCTTCAAACAATAATATCACCGGATTGTGGCGTATAACACATGTACAAGCGGGCGACCAGGAAATGACGCCTGTTGCGAAATGGACGCGCATCAGCGCTGATGGAACTTATGAATCGGGGAATGGATGGCTAAAGAGTTCGGAGGGGACGTGGTCATTTGATGATCAGAACAAAACCTTTCTTCCGGAAGAAACGAATGGACTGGTTGATCCATACGGAGCATTTGCGGTGTCGGTTGATGGGGAGGAGATGACCTGGCGTCGCGATGAAGGGGGAACAGAATTAGTGGTGTCGCTGGCTCAAATCGACGCATTGCCTAAAGCCCCGGCCGATAAAGTGCAGGGCCTTTGGGATTTATCAGATGTGCAGGAAAATGGAGAATCAGTAATAAACACGTTCGATCCGGATAACAAGCATTACTTGTTCATCAGGTGGGACAGAATTTTTGTGGAGCGTACGCCTGATGGAAATCGCCAAACCGGCTACTGGTACATGAACGCCCATCGACCGGAACTTACTCTGATGAGCCACGTGCCCGGAACCGATCCTCAGTCATGGACAGTAGAAATTTCGGACGACGATAAACTTCAAATGACCGGGACCCCAGATTCAAACCGGGAGTTGGTTAAGACTTACTCCAGGCTCGATAGATTTCCAGGGTAGGAAAGGAAAGACCTCCAAGGCTTTTGAAACCTTGGAGGTCTGTGAACTTTTCTTCAGGACCGTTCAGTTTACCAAAACCGGTTCACCTACTAACCAAAAATCTTCACGGGCATTCATACGTGGTTTGTATCTAAATATTGCAACAATTGTATAGGAAGTCTTTGAAAATCTTTTCATTCTATATGTTTTAATATGAGCTGCATTATTATGAATCACTTTGGGGTTTAAGTCATCAAAAAAGAACTGCTCTTCAAGCGGAAGTGTCAGTTGATTACCGTCTTCATAGGCTATCAATTGAGGGAAACTTGATGAATGATAAAGAGTATGAACAGGGTTTGTGTTGGATGAATTACTGAAAGATAAATTTACAAATATACTGTCTGGTTGAGTTTTAGAAATCTCAATTGAAAGATTGAGAGAATCTGGTGACTTATGACTCAGCTCAAAGATTTCTACTATTTCTGCAGGCATAGTATTATTCTCAAGGCTGCCATCGGTACAGCTTACAGAAAGCAGAATGACAAGTATTATAACCGCACTGATTTTCATGTATTGGAAATATTGATGCAGATGTGAATCACATGTACTTTGAGACCTCCAAGGTTTTAGAAACCGTAGAGGTCTGCGTATGGAATGAATAACTACAACTGCGTAAAATTCTTCAGGTTTGGATAGTTTCTGAAATCATTTGCAGAAATCAGTTTGGCTGAGACTGTATTCTCCTGAAACTCTTCCGGGACATTGTTCTGCAGAAATTCTTTTTCGTCAGGCACATCTTCAAGAGACTCAGGCAGTTCTTTTTTGATGAGTTCTGAATCATCACTTCGGGCAAAAAGAAATGTATGCTCAACGTTTAGTGCTTCTTGAAGGGAGGCTGTCACATCGGCCAGCGGGGCAGAAACCGGCTGCTGAGAGTCATGGGAATAGATGAGCGATGAGAGAAGCAGCACAGGTTGTTCCGGAAGTTTTTTGAGCTGTTCCACATCAACCGAAATATTTCCGTTAGTCATTGAAATGAGCTCACGCTGGTATCCGTTCAGCCCGATGGCCGACACTCCTTCATCAGCTAACAGGGCAATAAGCCTGTTATTCAGATCTTTAATGGCACGTTTCCTGGCATCGTCCCGCATCACACCGGTTTGTATGATGCGATCGGTATACTGGCTGTCGGAGTGAATAATCAATCCGCGATGCTGATGTTTGGCCAAAGCGTTTGCAAATGTTTTCAGGAACAGACCATTATCAAGATGATCGTGATCAAGAACAGCGATGTAATCGATACTCATATAGTAAGTTTGCTTGATGAAAATGCGTAGGGGAGTAGATCCATTGTATTGTGAGTGGAGTGTGAGCCGTCACCGTGATGAAGTTTGATACGTCCGCGGGGAATCCATTCCATCAGCACCTGGCGGCAGGCACCACACGGGCTGCTGAAATCTCCTTTAGGCGCGGTCACCAGTAAATCAGAAAAGCCGGTCAGGCCGTGCGATACGGCCCTGAAGAGTGCAACCCGCTCAGCACAAAGGCCCAGCGTCCAGCTCTCCACTTCAACGTTCACGCCCGGGACAAATCCCTCATCTGTTTTAAGTAGAGCGGCCACTGGGAAATCTGAGTGAGGGATTACGGCCTGATGCGTGAGTTTCTTAAGCTCCTGCTCGGGATTAATATCCCCGGAAAGTACTGGATTATATAATGTAGCTGATGCGGGTACTCCGTCTAGCTTTTCCATGTTAAATTTGTCAGCCCAATACTCTTCAAGGTCAAGCGATTCTGAATCCGTGACATATGCCGCCGGCCGGTCACCGTTTGCAAGACAGCTGCACAACGCTCCATGGATGGATGTGATCGTCAGCGGAAAAGCGATATTTTCAATTCTGACCCCGGGGTAGGCCATACCGCTTGAGCCTAAAACAACGCACCATTCATTACTTTTATCGGAATAGGGTGAATAAACGCGTTCTTTCAGGCTGTTTTCTATCATTCAGTTTGTAAACTTTTCATTATTGCATCGGCCACGTCGGCCCGGACCCGGCTGATTCCGCGGCCGAGATCACGGTCGGGATATGTTCGGTTCGTCAGCAGTATTATAGATATATTTTCATTCGGATCAACCCATAAACTTGTGCCGGTGAATCCGGTGTGACCAAACGAATTTTCGCTTGTCAGCGATCCGGCTGTGCTGAAACCGTCACTCTTCATATCAAAACCGTAGGCACGCTGATTTATAGGTGACTGATGACTCGTAAACTGCTCGATAATCTCAGGAGACAGGTAGTCTCTGCCGGCATAGGTCCCGCCGTTTAAAAGCATCTGCGTAAAAATAGCGATGTCCCGGGCATTTGAAAAGAGTCCGGCATGGCCTGCCACACCTTCCATGAAGTACGCTCGCTCATCGTGGACTACTGCTTGAACGGTTCCGCGATTGTACACATCATCAATTTCTGTTGGCGGAATTCGGCGGGTCATCCAGCCGCCCACGCTTTTAGGATTGTAATGTGTGGAGTACATTCCCATCGGGGCGAAGAAATTATTCCGAAGATAGATGTCAATACGATCGCCGGAAATCTCCTCTACAATTTCAGCAAGCAGTATAAATCCGAGATCGCTGTATACGTAATCTGTGCCGGGTTCATACTCAAGCGGTTCATTTTTTATGGCTTCCATGATTTCACCACGGGTCTTCAGCTTATCAACATATATCTTAAAAGCAGGCAGCCCGGAGGTATGAAGGAGCATTTGCTCAATAGTAATCTCACGCTTCTCTTCCGTATCGAACTCTGGAATGTAGTTTGCTACTTTATCATCAAGAGCAAGCCTGCCTTCATCAACCAATTTCATAACAGCCGTGGTGGTTCCCATCACTTTTGTGAGAGATGCAAGATCGTACACATCGTTATCGGACACAGGGGTGGTTTTGCTATAGTCGTGATATCCGTAACCTTCGTTCCAGACCAGGGCACCGTCTTTCATAACGCCAACCACTCCGCCTGGAAACATGGAATCGTTGATAGCGTGCTGCATAATCATATCGATTTTGATCAGGGAATCCGTTCGCATTTCTACTGCTTCGGGAATGTCGAAGCGCAAGGCTGTGTGATTGAATGAAAGTCCGGATCCAATTGGATACATGCCGGGAATTTCGGACGTTAGTCGTCCGTTAACATGCTCTGCTGCAAATAGTCCCGGTACGGATTGCTCTACCTGGTTTGAACTGGAAGACCATGCAAGAACGTGGGCGTCTGCACCCGGGATATCGCGAACAACGTATGGATTTCCAAAGGCCATAAGCACAGAAGGCTTCTGAACATCCGTGAGTGCGGTAACAATCTTTTTCAGCTCATCAGGAAGCTGAATTGGCTGATGGGATCTCACCATAATAAAAGAACCTATCACCAGCAGGTCGGCCTGCCGTGCAGCTTCCATAATCTCTATTTTTTCTTCGTCTGTTGTTCGCTGATCAATATTGTGATAGACAACCCGCTGATGATACTTTCGCATTTCACGTGCAAGATTACTGCCTGTATCTCCGTCTTTATCATCGGCTACGGTTACAACTAAAACAGAAGGAAATTTTGCATCTGTGATGGGCAGAATATCTTTATCGTTACTGAGAACAGTGAGCGACTGCCTTGCGATAGAATTTGCAATGGCCTGGTAGTTCAGAGTATTTATTTGATTGTTGAGGCTCGCAAGATCAACCGTATGATCTTTTAGAACGCCACGGTTTTTTTTCAGCTCAAGAAGTTTTCTAACTGATCGATCTACGCGCTCTTCAGAAAGCCGGCCGATTTGAATTGCATCGTACACATCGTCGATCGCGGTAAGTTCGTCCGGACTAATGAGCATCAGGTCTGCTCCGGCCCGTAATGCCAGTACAACAGCCTCGCCCGGGGCATAGTGGTTGGTGATACCCTGCATTTCGAGCCCGTCTGTTACAACAAGACCATCAAAACCGAGAGAATCTATAAGAATGCGATTAAGCACAGATTCATCAAGGGTCGAGGGCCGCCCGATATTTTCGCTGATATTCGGATACGCAATATGCGCACTCATTATACTTTTAAGCCCGCTTTCAATATTTACTTTAAATGGAACAAGCTCAAGATTTTGGATTCGTTCAAAGTCATGACCAATCGTCGGTAGCGCAAGGTGGGAATCGGTGTCTGTGTCGCCGTGACCTGGAAAATGTTTTGCTGTTGCAAGAATTCCCTCGCTTTCAATACCGCGTATAAAATAATTACCATATTCGGCAACTATTTCCGGCACGCCCCCATATGATCGAACATTAATAACAGGATTGTCTGGGTTATTGTTGACATCGAGGACAGGTGCAAATATCTGGTGCACCCCCAGAGCTTTCGCCTCACGTGCCGTTATCACACCTTTTAAATAGGCGTTCTCAGGATCTTGTGTAGCTGCAATCCCCATAGCAGGCGTAAATCGTGTGGTTCCCCGAACGCGCATCGCCGCTCCGAACTCCATGTCCTGTGTAATCCAAAGCGGTATTTTGGCAAGCTGCTGGAGCTCGTTTGTCATCACGCCCTGGCCATATACATCTCCCTGCATAAAAATGATGCCCCCAACATTATGTTCGGCCACAAGGCGTTTCAGGCGCAGATAGCGCGGCTCATTTTCATTAGTAAAGGAGCCATAGGCCGGAACTATGAAGAGCTGTGCAATTTTATCGCGTAACGACATGCTGTTAAGCAGCGAATCAACATTCACGTCCGGGCTGACAGGGACTATTTCAGGAATCTGCATTTCGGAATCAGATGGATCAAAGAGTGGCGGTACCACGTAATCAACGCTTTGTTGGTCGTCAGATATGGTTTCTGTAGATTTACAGCCGGCAACAAAAAGTAACAGAATGAGAAAGAAAGAGGGTAAAGCGAATGAATATGATCGCGTCATGAAATAGGGTATTAAATGCATGGTGGTTATTTGACGAACTGCCTGTTTCAGCTATAAGCAATACAGCTTACAAATGTACAATAATGAATTGTGTTATTGAACTGAGAGCGGTTCCAATCTCATGGTTTCAACGTTGGTTTCAAGAAAAAAAGTACTGTCTGAATAAATATATCGGTAGCGGCCCTCGAGCCACAGGTCTGTTTGATCGCCGTAGTTGGCAGACAGTGGATTACCAGACTGCCCGGTTGGAAGTACTGATAGTGACCGGTAGGGCTCACTGAAATCGATAATTCTGCGTATAGATGGACCTAAGGTTACTTCAAATGGATTATTCCAGCTGTACTCACCTTTATTGATAGTCATCCCATGGCCCGGAACGGGATGAGGGCCTTCACTTAAAAGATTTCGAACAATCAGACCCAGGGTTTCCGGAGAGTCGGGACTGTCGGAGATCTCTCCAAGCAAAGGAGGGCTTAGTGTGAGTGTGTGCAGCGCTTCCCACCGCCAGGCAAAAGGCTCAGGCCCGAATTCATCTGATAGCTGCGTGATTGTTTCTATCATGGCAGAACGGATGACCTGTTGACGAATCTGCTCTGCTTCTTCATTTGCAGTATTAAAGTAGGAGCTTCCATTCAATAATATTTCTGTAACCATCCGGACCGGAATGTATTCTAATCTGTAAAGACCTTCACGTAAGTTTTCCGGCACATCACGATCGAGAATATGGTCAGACAGCTTCAGGAAGAAAAGATCAAAAATGGTGGCTGCTGTTGAATTGATGCTGTATCGGTGATCCCAGTTCTCAAGGTAGGTCAATACGGTTTCAAACTCATTGTCCCGCTGAGAATTTCGTAATAGCGGCAGAAGTACTTCAGTCAGGTCGGCGGCGTGTTCAGAAAAAATATCTGCCTGCATACGCTGCATCGCATTTACGTCTGAACGCACATTCTCATTAACAAGGTACTGAATACGTGAAATGCGTGATCCGGTAGCCCAAAAACGACCGATATAGTAAGGATACGACTCCGTAATCACGCTGTTATTAGCGTTTGCCACGAATCCTGATTCAGGATTGATGTTGCGTGGCATCTGATCAAACGGAATCCATTCAGCCCAGTCTTGTTCAGTGTCCCAGCCTTTTTTAAAATTTGTGGCGTCTTCAAAACGGACCGGAAGGCGTCCGGCACCAATCCTGGCGATATTGTTTTTGTTATCTGCATAAATAAAATTCATGACCGGAGAGCCAAAATGCTCAAGTCCCTGAGTGAATTCATCTAACGTCTCAGCCTTGTTAAGCTCGTAAATTGCCTGAAGTTCATGCGATACCTCGTGCCCTGCCCATCGCATTGCCACAGGTTTTAGGCCCAGTTTATCTCCATCAGGATGGACCTCGTTAATGATTGGGCCATGCTTGGTGTGCGGAATCCGAAATAAAACATCGTCAGAGTCTTTTACCCCGATGATTTCTTGCTGCCAGGTGTAGTTTTCATACACAGCCTGGCCATTTGAACTGTCGGCCACGTACTGATCCACGGCTTCAGGATTGTTTTCTATCAGGTAAAAATCGGTGTCGTCAGCCATCATATTGGTGATAGACCAGGCCAGGTGTTCGTTCTGTCCAATCACAACAAATGGAGTCCCCGGTATGGTGGCTCCCGTAATCGAAAACTCCGGAGTTGACGCATGGAGTTCATACCAGTTTCCGGGCATGCTTAGTCCCATATGCGGATCCCCTGCAAGCATCGCTTTACCACTTGTTGTAAGGCTTCCACTGAGTGCCCAGGCGTTACTCCCAATAGCTCCGCCATTATTTTGAAGCATATTTTTGACCTTGGTGTCTGTCTCTAAAAATTGTGCGCTAACCGATGCAATAGATTGGGTGTCAGCAGTATAAGATTCTGTAATTCCAGATCGGTATTCGCTTGGCAGCAGTTGATTGACTTTCGAGTTTCCAATGCCGGCGGCGAGCAGGGCTATTGCAATTTCACTTTTCCACTGAATGTTCTGATCCCACGCCATCAGCCGGCTCACGGCAACCGAGTGTGAAGGAGTCCAGTTAATGGGAGGGATGCCCAACAGCGTCATTTCAATAGGGAGTTTGTCACTGTTTTGAGCCACATAGGTATTGATGCCCTCGGCATAGTGTTCGAGATTGGTCAGAATTTGTGGAGATGTCTTATTTATTATTGCTTTAGCTGTTCGCCAGATACCAAGCGTTCTTTGATGTTTATCAACCTCGATGAACGGATCTCCCAGGAACTCAGAAAAACGGCCCTCTGCCATGAGCTGGGCAAGAGTGAGCTGCCAAAGCCGGTCCTGGGCATGCACGTAGCCAATTGCGAAATAAAGATCTGATTCGTTATCTGCGTAAACGTAAGGCACACCATAAGGATCCCAGTGAACTTCTACGGAAGCCTCCAGTCCGCTGGCCTGTATAACAGCAGTATGGTCGGGAAGCTGCTTATAAAAAGTATGGTAACCCGTAATTCCTATAATACCAATCAGCAGAATGACAATAAAAATGGATACTCTGAATAGAATTTTCATGCAGTAATCTGCCGCGGCATAATGAAATTTAGATTTGTAAATCCTTGCTAAAATACATACTCTCAAATCCGAATGAAATGAATTGAACGGATTAAATAAACAAGATTATCATGAGCAAAATAGAGCAAATTTCGGTGATTGGCGGCGGTACAATGGGAAATGGTATTGCCCAGGTATTTGGCGCTAACGGATTTAACGTTAAGCTTGTAGAAACGAGCAAAGAACTAGCTGAGAAAGCCGTAGCTACCATCGACAAAAACCTGTCGAGAATGGTAAAGAAAGAGAAGATCGGAGAGACTGAAAAAAATGATGCGTTAAAGCGGATTGAAACAGCGACAGATATTGCCGACGGCGTAAAGTATGCTGATCTGGTTATCGAAGCTATTCCTGAGAACTTTGATCTCAAGAAAAAAGTGTTCGCAACTGTTGATGAGTATGCACCTGATGATGTCATTTTAGCTTCAAATACCTCCTCAATTTCGATCACTAAACTGGCTGAATGCACCACGCGTCCTGAGCGGTTTATTGGCATGCACTTTTTCAACCCGGTGCCGGTCATGACGCTTGTGGAAGTAATTAACGGCCTCAAAACGGATGAGTCTGTTACCACGCAGATACTTGATTTGTCAGAAAAACTGGGTAAGTCTGCCGTGCCTGCAAACGACTCGCCTGGCTTTGTCTCCAACAGGGTTCTTATGCCGATGATAAACGAGGCGATATTTTGCGTGTACGAAGGCGTGGCCAAGCCCGAAAATATTGATAGCATTATGAAACTTGGAATGGCTCACCCAATGGGTCCGCTCCGCCTGGCAGATTTTATCGGGCTTGATGTATGCCTTGATATTTTGAAGGTTTTGTATGATGGATTTAAGGATCCAAAATACCGGCCATGCCCGCTGCTTATACAAATGGTGGATGCCGGCAAATTAGGTGATAAAACTGGTGAAGGGTTCTTCAGCTATTAGCAGGGGTGGGAGAACCGGACTTAAAGATCTCCCCTCGGGGAGTGCCGACGCGGAGCGAAGGCGAGGGGTGTCCACGTCACTTTTAAAATTTTTCGATCTATTTAGAACTTTTAGATGGCGATTAAATACTCCCCTCCTTTTGAAAGGAGAGGCCGGGGGTGGTTGTCAGTTACAGATAAGTGAAACATGACCAGTAAACTTTCGGTTAACCTACATTTAACCACCCCTAATTCCCCTCCTTAAAAAGGAGGGGATTTCTATATCCCACTAAATTCATCACATTAATGAACACCGGTTAAAAACAAATTCAAACAAACTCAATGATTGACCTCAGAAGCGACACCGTCACTAAACCAACCCCAGAGATGCTTAAAGCCATGACCGAGGCTGAAGTCGGCGATGATGTCTTCGCCGAAGACCCGACCGTCAACGCGTTTGAGCAGAAAATGGCGGATCTGTTCGGGATGGAAACCGGGCTTTTTGTACCCAGCGGCGTAATGAGCAATCAGCTTGCCCTGCATGTGCTTACCACGCCCGGTGACGAAGTGATTATCGATGAGCTGGGTCATGTGTTTAATTACGAAAGCGCGTCGGCGGCTCATCTCTCATCCATTCAGCTTAGGCCGGTTAAAGGACATCGCGGGAAGTTAACGCCGGAAATTACAGAAGCTGCCATTCGAACGCGGAATGAATGGGATCCGCACACGCGTGTGATTGCCGTCGAAAATACTACTAATAAGGGGGGAGGAGCCTGCTATTCAAAATCAGAGCTTGAAGATATACTTGGATTGGCCAACGATCACGGTCTTGCAGTTCACCTCGATGGCGCCCGAATCTGGAATGCGATGACCGCAACCGGTATTGAACCTGAGTTTTTTGGCACTATCGCCAACACCATCTCAATCTGCTTCAGTAAAGGTCTGGGTGCACCTGTTGGCTCTATGATGCTCTCATCAGCAGAAAATAAAAAAGACGCACGCCGCTACAGAAAAATGTGGGGAGGAGGGATGCGCCAGATTGGCCTCCTTGCCGCTGCTGCCGATTACGCCGTGGACAATCACTGGCCGCTGATGGAAAAAGATCACCAAAGGGCCCGACAATTTGCTGAAGCACTTGATGCATCTCAGGCTTTCTCAATAGATCTCGATACTGTTGAAAGCAACATCATCCTGTTTGATCCCGTCGAAGGCCTGGCCACGGACTGGGTTCAGAAATTCAGTGATCACGGAATTGGCGTGGTGCCGTTTGGTAAGCATACCATCCGGGCAACTTTCCATTTTCAAATTACGGATAAGGAGTTTGTGAAAGTGCTGGACTTTGTGCGCACAGCTCAGGTTTGATGGGGATCACTTTTAAAGTGGATCATAAAGGGCCGGATGTATTCATCTGAAAAGCGTCGATACTGAATGTTATTACCAGGTGAGTCTTATTTTTAGTATCGATTCAGGCTATTAAATTAGGTTTATCCAGATCATAGCACAAAGAAAAAGTTAATTTTAATACACTGAGAAGTATCAGCATCTTCTTTATTTTAGATGGTACAAGTATCATATCCAAATCCTGTGTATATATATTGCTTATATCATTGAAACCGATCGGTTTAATAGATTCATTACTTGATAGTTTCATTCCGGATATACTTTTTGCAAATAGCTGTTTAAATTAAAGATTGATTCAGCCTAACAATTCAAAAGCTGAATAATAGAATGAGGAACATGGAGAGATATAAAGGAATACTTCTATATACGTTAGCTGTTAGTACCGGCCTCTTCTTTCTGCTATGGGGTCTAATGGAAGCCCAAAATATTCTTGCACCGCTGGTAACTGCTATTATACTGGCATTGTTGATCTTACCTTTGGAAAAATGGATGGAGAATTTGATAAAAAGAGGGATCGCTTCTCTGATAAGTACCTTTATTATTTTTCTTATTTCACTGGGATTTGTTGCCTTGTTCTCATACCAGACCAAAGTTTTTGTAGATAGCTGGCCCGAAATAGAAGAAACCATGGAGCCCAAAATTGAACAGTGGAAAGAATTTGTGACGGGCAACACGTTTTTAACTGAAGAAGATCTTCCAACGATCGGCATCTTATTGCCTATGGGGTTTGGGGCAGGTACAGGTTCTCAAATAATCAGTATGTTTGGTCGAGGCACCGGGTATCTGGGTACTTATCTGCTGACTATTATTTACGTATTTTTCATGCTCAATTACAGGAACCGGTTCAGGATATTTCTCTTGCGCCTTTTCCCGGAAGAGGACGATACTGAAGTCAGTCAAATTATCAAGGAGTCCGCACATGTTGTTCAACAGTACCTGGTAAGTAAGTTTATAGTAATTGGCCTGCTTGCAATAGCCTATTCGATTGGCCTTGGCATTACAGGTGTTAGTAATTTTGTGCTCGTTAGCCTTGTAGCGGCAATATTCACATTAATACCGTATATCGGGAATATCATTGGTTTTTTAATGGCTTTGGTATTCGGCTATTTAACGTCCGGAGACAGTGGTATACTTATCGGGATTGTAATTACCTTTTCGGTTGCTCAATTTTTAGAAAGTTACATACTTTATCCATATGTAGTGGGCCATAAAGTTGATTTGCACCCTTTCTTTGTAATTTTGGCCGTGATTGTGGGGAATGCGCTGTGGGGTGTTATCGGGATGATTTTGTCTATCCCCGTTTTGGGCATCTTTACAATTGTTTTTTTGCGAGTTCCGGCCCTGGAACCCTTCGGCTATCTCTTAAGCGATAAAAAGACCGACATTTAACTTATATTTTGTGATGTTAATTCTATCGATAAAATTTTTCTGTCCCGAGCAGTTGAATAAAAACAGAAAGAATACATTTAAGGACTTGGTGGCACTTCATCCATGAAACGACACAAACTCAACCGCCAGAATTAGCCTCAAATCCTTCCCGCTTCATTTTGCCCCAGCTTCTGTTCCCTTTGATAAAATCTATGATACCCGACACCTGCCATACACAATGCAGTTGCCGATAACCCATATTTTCAATAAATGAGTAGGCCGTAAGTACAAGGATATCTTTTGTGCTGCTGTACGTTTTATAGGCAATCTCTTCAGCCAGTACGGAGATAAGCGATACAATCATTCCATAGACAATCGATACAGCAAAAAAGAGGATAATAAACGACAGGTCGGTGTAACCGGGAATAAAAAAGAGTACGCCCAGGTAAAGGTAGCTAAAAATGATAATAATAGGGCCGATCAGCTCAAAGATCAGGAAGAACGGTAAGACCAGCAAACCTATGCGCCCATATGTGGGATTGAACAGCATATACTTGTGACGCCAAATAGAATCGGTCAGCCCGCGGTGCCACCGGTTGCGTTGATTTTTGAGACTTCGATAGTCAGTCGGCACTTCTGTCCAGCAGATTGGTTCCGGTAGAAACCGGATATTATACTGCTTTTTTTCCCGGAGAAAGTGGCTGTGAAGGCGAATGATCAGCTCTATATCTTCGCCCACGGAGTTTGTTAAATAGCCACCGACTTCCAGGATTGCTTTTCGATCAAAAATGCCAAATGCTCCGGAGATAATCAGCAGGCTTTTAAGGTAGTCCCAGCCCACGCGCCCAAAAAGAAATGCTCTCAAATACTCTACAGACTGCAGTCTTCCAAGAAATCCATTCGGTACATGAATCTCTTCAATCTCCCGGTTCACGATTTTGCAACCGTTGATTACACGCACAATGCCACCGGCTGCGATGGTATGTTTGTGACGGACAAAAGTTTGAATCAGCTTTTTTAGTACATCCTGTTCCAGGATTGAATCGGCATCAATTGAGCAAATCAGATCGTAGTCAGACACATTGATTCCGGCATTGAGCGCATCTGATTTCCCGCCGTTTTCCTTGTCAATCAGCACAAAGTTTGGGATATCAGGTGACTTATAAATTCCTTTTATATCCTGGTGAGAAATTGTCTGTTCGTAAAACAATTCCGTTTTCTTCAGGCTAAAATGGTTGATCAGGCGGTCAACCGTATCGTCACTGCTTCCATCATTAATCACGATAATTTCATATTCCGGATACTCAAGCCTGAGAAGTGATTCCACAGATTCGATAATATTCTCAGCTTCGTTGTAGGCAGGAACCAGAATACTGATCGTTTTGTAGATACGTGATTTAAAAAGTGCTGACGGCTTCACAATCTCATTTTGAAGCATTTGGCGACGGATGTATATCAGTGATCCAACAACAAGAATCAGGTAGACACTGTTAAGCGTCAAAAAATATGAAATGATAGCCCACTCAATAAGCTGAATCATACCGACATGTTTTTAAACCGCTTCGTTTTGTTGGCAGACGTAATCCGAATACCATTTGTAGTGCTTCGCAATTTGTTAAGGAATGTAAGCATGTCTTTGGGAGCCATGTCATTTTCCCACACTTTTGACAGAAACCTCAAATACGAAAGCATAAATTTTTCGAGAAGTAGATGGCCGTTATCTGAATCTTCTACAAGTGATTGAATGACTCTTTTTCGAACATCAAACTCCATGTCCATTAACATATTAGTGACGAATACCAGGTTCTCTTCCCCTCCGAGTTTATTTAGAGCTTCTACACAGCAAAGCCTCAACCCGTGGTTTGGGTAAACAGAGTAGTTTCTAATTAGAGGAGCTGCTTCCTGAAAGTTGAGTTCGCCCAGAGTTTCAATTAGTTTTTTAATAAGTGATCTGTTGTCGGATCTGTAGAGTAGTTTTTTCAGGTAGTTGTGCAGAAACAGACTATACTCATAAAGGTTATGATGTGCGATGTATTCAATAATAATCTCTTTTCTCTCTTTTTGTATACTTTTATGAAGTAACAGGTGCTTAAATAAAAGCTCTTTTGACAGGTACTCCTTATCAGATTTTAGATAAAAGATGTGTAAAACCTCACCCAGCATCAGGCTGGTTACATCTCTGCGTTTGAAAAAATTTATGAGTGAAATCAACCGAACGTCATTATTGGTTGAGTTTTGAATGCCTTTGGCTGCCCCGTATACAACTTTTATCTCTTTGGATTTACTCAATTTGAGAAGCCGCCGGGTGACATTGTGTTCGATATTTCCAATTTTTGAGTAATAGACACAGCCCTGGAGCTGATTATTTTTTAAGGACGAATTAAGCTTCTCCAGATAGTAATTTTGAAATGTTTTGTGCTGAATGAGCCAGTTCAGTTTCTGACGGTCATCACCCTCAAGAATATCGATTATCTCATGCACTACCTTTATGAAAAGTTCGATGTCTCTGTCTCGTCGGGTCACTTTTTTTACGATGTCGTCGGCATCAGGCCGCTTCTTAGCGGTTTCAACAAAATCAAAAATTATGGGAGCAAACATATCCCTGAACTTTTGACCATACCGTTCCCAGTATTTTTTTTTGATCCGGGTCCAAAACGTATAACCCAACAGATATAAAAACACACATGTGAGCACTAATACGAGTATCACAACGCTTTGATATGTCGGTGAAGTGAACACCTTTAGCTTGCCCTCATAAGTTTCTTTACACGTACAACGAACTCTTTCTGTTGAAAGGGTTTTGTGACATATTCATCTGCCTCCAGATCGAACCCGCGTTCGATGTCGGAAGAGTTTGATTTTGCTGATATTAGAATAATTTTTGTGTGTTTATGTTTTTCGCTCTGCCGAAGATCTTTTAGTATTTCGAACCCGTTTTTGCCGGGAAGCATCAAATCCAGTACAACAAGTTTCGGCTCATTCTTCTGAACATATTCAAGGCCTTCCAGTCCATTTTTGAAGGAGACGATATTAAATTTAAATTCTCGTTCGAGAATTCTTTGGATGAGCATACAGGTGAGCTCATCATCATCAATGATTACGGCGTTATTATTTGACATTCTTTACCTGTTTATTTTGGAACAACTTTAATTCGAGCAATTTATATTTACACAGATTTTATTATGTCCGTCAGGACATCACATCTTCTTATCGTCACAATACAACAATTCAATCAGTAATATTAAAATTTATTAATGTTAGAGAGAATGCATAGTTTTATCGATGATATAAATCACTTAAAACTTGATAAACTGACCACATCACAAATTGTACGGGAAGATCGAATAAGCTGTTAGAGAACGGATGACAAATCATCATTGGTAATATATTTCGGGCGGGGTCACTTCGAAAAACGGCTGATATGATCAGGTATTCAAAGTGTAAATGTTTCAAGAGAAAATCAGCGAACAAGCATAAACTTTCTATTCAGAACTTCACTTCCTGAATAAATTCTTGCGAAATAGATTCCAGTCGAATATCCGTTGAGTGAAATTTCTGCTACCCGGTTATTGACATTTGTATGGAGAAGAAGTTGTCCTGTAATGGAATAAATTTCTACACGGTCGACGGTAGCTGTTGAATTAATAGTAAAACGGCCATTTGTTGGGTTTGGGTAGAGTCTCACAAAACCAGAACCTGTTGGGGTTCCACTGATATCAAGTGAAACCGTAACGGGTTCTGACAGGTGTGAACCAGCACTGATACGGTAGGTAAAACTATCTTCACCCGAGCGTCCCTCATCCGGGCTATAAGTAAAACTTCCGTCGGGTTGCAGGTCTATTATACCAAAAGAAGGCGTTTTAACGACTGAGACGGACATCGGACTTCCATCCAGGGAAAGGTCATTGCTTGATACACCATGCTCTGCGGAAATATGACTATCCACTCCCGTGCTGACCACGTATTGGTCAGCAAGTGCAACTGGATTTCCGGGAAGATTTGGCAATCGTTCTTTCATTACTCCATAGCTCTCTTTTAAATATTCTTCTGCATTAAGTGCGTGATTCCAGTTCTGCCACATATGCCGTTCTGTTGTCTCTGCAAAAAAACCGTTATACGAAATGGCAATGCTTAGCCCGTCTGAAATCCTCGTTTCTGTGGGTGGGGTGTTGCGGTCATCGTGTATAACCTCTGCCCGGCTGGGGTCAATTACGTTTAACAGAGTCCAAGGCAGCCTGATCTCGATTTTGTGATCATATAGCCTCACTGCATCTATACTACTTTTCGGCAGATCAAGTCTGTTAACCTGCATACTGCCTATGTACTGTACCTCATTTTCGAACTGGTTATTTTTCCATCGCACAATTTTCCAGGGTGCTCCATCGGTGGCAGTTGATCTGTATTGCTGCTCGGGGGCAGACTGGTTGTGCCACATTCCAAACAGATCGTACGCTTCTGTAACATATAGTTCAGCCTTGTAGTTGGTGATCATAAGAGCGAATTCAGCCCTGTTTTGAACAGATTGCCCTGAGGGCAGAATGGACTCGCCTATGTCAGCATTATACGTATCTATTCCAACCCAAACTGTATCCAATACGGATAGATGCTGGCGCGTATTCAAATTAAATTTGAGGTAAGCAAAATCGGAGCTAGTTTCAATTCCGGTCACAGGACAATCGTTGCAAAACTCTTCCCAAACTTGCATTGAATCATTTGCCTTTTTGTAACCAAGTAAACCGTAATTCTGTTCTGCCGCGGTTACGTTATGCCAAATGATACGTCTGTTGGGATCAAAGTCAACCGGATCGGTTATCCAGGTGCGTTTGAACCACTCATCAATCCACGAAAACTGCAGGCCGCCTCCGCCATTTGCCATATGTATATTTTGCAACATT
Organism: Rhodohalobacter sp. 8-1; assembly: GCF_038150125.1. Classification (NCBI taxonomy): domain Bacteria; kingdom Pseudomonadati; phylum Balneolota; class Balneolia; order Balneolales; family Balneolaceae; genus Rhodohalobacter; species Rhodohalobacter sp. 8-1. Next base: position 135,716 of record NZ_JBBVMF010000002.1, read on the forward strand.
CGAATATTGTGTTCTCCCTGCGATTTTTCGTCATGTCCGCCATGATGAATACCATTGTGCGCATAGTGGGCGACACCCCAACTGGAAGGCGCCCCAAACTCGGCAACAATAAGCGGGGTAGTGTTGTAGTGTTGTTTGAGGTACGTCAGGTATCCAAGATAGCTGTTTTGGCCCAGATGATCGGAGAAAAGGGTGTATTTTGGATCACGACTGATATAGTCCGGATAGTATGGATAGGCGTGATAGCTTATGAAAAATCCTGCTTTGGCGTTGCTATAATCAATTTTGGACAGATCTAAAGATGCGCTCACTTCATAGTCATTAGCCTCCCCGGGATGATCAAGCGGATCGAGTGAGGGCCAGCTAGAAAAACTGACGGGACGCTGTGTACCATAATTTATCTCTTCAAATAAAACGAGGTTGTCGAGTCTGTTCGTGACCCATGATTCAGAGGCACTGGCGTCCTCAATGGAAAAATAGGATCCATGATATGAGGTTACCTCCGCATGAGTCTGGTCGGTTTGAAGAATTTCGGGCGGATGAACTTCACGCCCGATAATATAACCGATCATCCACCGGGAAGTGTCAACTTTGTAGGTACCGTACGCTTTACCGCGGCGTTCGGGGATAACAGCATTTCCGTGAACGCTGTTTACATTATCCTCAATTTCTTGGTCAAAAAGCTGGGTCATCGAGTAGAGATCATCATCATAGCCGGGTATGCTCTCTTCAAGCCAAACACCCTGAAAATAGTAGAGCGGATGGTTGGGGTTTTTACGGTTAAACTCTTGCAGGGCTTCGTAGAATCGCGGAAAATGGAGGGTGTAGAGTCGGATTGTGTTGAATCCAGCATCACGAATTAACTGTAGCCACCGGTCGTAATCTTCACGCGTTGCGGCAAGCTGTCCTGGAAAAGTACCGGGCAGAGATATCCCTAAGTTTACTCCTTTGATAAACAACGGTACATGGTGATCACCATTCCAAACGGTGATATGGGTTGTATCGGTAGAAAAAGGGTAGATCTTCTGTGCTTTAACAGGTTGGGTGAATAGAACAAAAGTTAAAATACAAAAAGTGGCTGCAGGTAGATTTTTGCAGATTGTTACGGCTGTTATAAAAGTATAGTCTGCGATTCTCATTAAGTTGTTGGCACCCTTATTACAAGTAATTGTAGTTTTTATTATCGGCCACAAACTGCGGCAGCATTAACAAATAGGGTGGGGAGTAGAATGATCAAATCGTTTCAACTTCCGACTTTGCCATGAGATAGTTAAAGGATGTGCGCAACAATTAATCAAAATTTTTTACCAAAAAATTACTTTGATAATCAGGGTTAATGAAATCTGCAGATTTGTACGATAATAAACATTGATCGCTATCATCGATAAATAATTTTTTGCAGGTACCGGTTGAGTGTTTTGGAAAAGTCGAGTCACTTTGAGATTCTATGTCTTTCGTGGGTGACTCCTCCGATAACTTTTTTAGAATTATCAATCTTAGATACATCAACATAATTGTGATAAAAAAATGGCTTGGAAGGAATTATATTTTCCAATTCGTATAAATCAGATAGCTAAACCGATCGCTTCATAAGATGTCTTGCATCAAGAAATTTTAACTTATTTTTCGTCAGGATTATATGTCAATGATCTCAGCTCAAAGCAAATTCTGCGGCTATTTGATAATTTTATTTATTTACTTTTTGATGATGAGTATTCCGGTTCTTCAGGCACAAGATCAACCACTTACCGTTGATGAACAGTTTGACCAGGCGCGTGACGCAGCCTTCAACGACGGTAACTACGATAAAGCCAGAACCATCGCATACGCTGCCCTTGAACGAAGTCCGGACTATCACGGTATCAGACTATTTATTGCCAGGCTCTACGGGTGGGAGGGAGATTACGCCAGCGCCCGGAATGAGTTGGAAACCGTGCTAAATCGTGATCCTGATAACCGTAAGGCTTTTGAGGCATTGATAAATATTGAATCCCGGTCAGGTGACCTTGACCGGTCACTAAGCGTTACAGATCGCGCATTGGAAATTTATCCTCGCGATGAAGAGTTTTTACTTCAGCGTGCGTCAGTGTTGTACTCATTCGATGAATTTGTAAGATCTGAGCAGGTATACAGATCCATCCTTCTAATCCATCCATCAAGCCGCGAGGCAAGGGATGGACTTGAGTCTGCTCGCTTGAAGCAGATGAAGCATTCAGTTTCACTATCGTATCGCCACGATCAGTTTGATCAAATCTTTGAGCCTTGGAATTTTTGGGAGATGCAGCTTAACAGGCAAACGCCGTATGGCTCGGCCATCGGACGGCTTCAATACGCCAACCGGTTTTCACAAAACGGTGTACAATTTAATCTCGATACCTATCCTTCGATTACCAGTGGGTTTTATGCGTATTTGAGCGGAGGTTTTTCTAATTCTTCAATTTATCCCCGGTTTCGCTTTGGCTTTTCACTATACAAATCACTGCCATTCGCGTTAGAGTTAGAAGGCGGCATTCGATATCTAAACTTCACTACATCTGAAACTTACATTTACACGGCATCACTGACTAAGTATCGGGGCAACTATATGTTCACTGGGCGATCGTATTTTGCACCTTCTTCTCTGGGCAACTCATTGTCTGGCAACCTTCTGATTCGGAGATATTTTAGCAGTGCAGATTCTTATGTAAGCATATCCGGCGGTTACGGAACCGCATCAAACGACATTCAGTTTGCCCAGGAAATCAACACCCTTAACTCATGGTCTCTGTCATTTGATGCTCAATATCCGCTCAGCAACCGGTTCCTGGTTTCCGGAAAAGCAGGCATCGATTCCGAAGAATTTCGATCGTACACGAGGAGGCGGGTAAGCATTAAGGCTAGGGTGTCTTACAGGTTTTAAAGGTTGAGGTTCTCTGTTTCAACTCTCCTCAACCTTAACCTTCCCAGAAGTGGCAATCAGACACCGCGACATCGACAAGTTACTAAAGGCTAAAGGCTAAGGTTCTCCGTTTCAACTCACTAAACCTCAACCTTCTCAAACAAGGCAACCAAATTCTGATACATCGACAAGACTACTAAAGGCTGAGGTTCTCTATTACAACTCTCCTCAACCTTAACCTTCCCAGAAGTGGCAATCAGACACCGCGACATCAACAAGTTACTAAAGGCTAAGGTTCTCCGTTTCAACTCACTAAACCTCAACCTTCTCAAACAAGGCAACCAAATTCTGATACATCGACAAGACTACTAAAGGCTGAGGTTCCCTGTTTCAACTCACCTAAACCTCAACCTACTCAAACAGGGCAACCAAATTCCGATACATTAAGAAGGTTCCTGAGGCTGAGGTTCTCTATTACAGCTCTCCCATCCTACTGCTTAAGCCACTTGTAAATATCTTTAAATCCGGCAGAGCTTCCGTAGCTCAGAATACCCACTTTGTAGATTTTGGCGCTTAGCCACATCGTGCCAATAAAGGTAATGATCATCAGAAAGATCGCCAGCGCAATTTCCCAGAAGGGTACGTCGCTGATGGCAATCCGGGTGATCATGACAATAGGGGAGAAGAAGGGAACCAGAGATCCGATGACAGCAATAATTCCGTCCGGATTGCGGACCGCCTGGAACATGATAAAGTATGCAATAAAAATGGGTGCCATAATCGGCAGCATCAGTTGCTGTGTATCTGTTTCAGAATCAGCTGCTGATCCTACAGCAGCAAATAGCGAACTGTAGAGAAAGTATCCAAGAAAGAAGAAAATGATAAAATAGATTACGATTGACGTTTCAATAGCGGGTATCTCCGATAAAATAGGTATATCAGCCTGAGCTGCAGCCTCACCCATCATTTGTTCCGTATTTGCATCACTCAGAAAAGCACCCAGCAACGGGGCCGCAAGAAGTCCAAGCCCGATAATGGTGATCGCCCAAATACCAATTTGCGTGAGCGCCAGCGAGGCCACCCCAAGCATTTTTCCGGTGAGTAGTTCAATCGGTTTAACAGACGATGTGATGACCTCAATAATCCGGTTTGATTTCTCTTCGATCACACCCCGCATTATGTAGCCGCCATAGCTGAAAATTGCCACAAATATGATGAGTCCCATAGCAAACCCAAGGCCCGACATAAAGGCTGTATCATCTTCTTCCTCCTCGCCGGTTTCTGTCAACCGCCGCGTTTCCACACCGATGCGGGTCTCGAAAATCTGTTGAATATCGTCTGATACATCAGCGCGCCTGAGTTTTTCTTCACGGATCACATCCCTCATGTCCGACCGTACTGTCGAAAGAAGTGTCAACCCGCCTGATCCACTGTAGATAAGTTCGAGACTTTTATTTTCCTCAATATTTTCCTCAGTTATCGTAATATATCCTGTCAGGTCACCGCTTTGTATCATAGACCGAAGAGAATCTACCTGCAGATCCGTTACGTCGGTATAGCTATCAGGACTTCGTTCAACTATCTGATTTACTACAGTGCCGGTTCGATCTACAATTCCAACCTCATACGAAACATCACTTTCCCAGATGATCACCAAAAAGCCGATTCCGTAAATGGCAATGATGCCAATGGGTACCAGCAGGGTAGCGGCAATAAATCCTTTGCTTCTTACCCGGGTTAAATATTCACGCTTTAGTACAAGAGATACTTGTCGCCAGTTCATACTAATGCCTCATTTTCGGTTTTGATATTATCCTCGCCAACGGTTGAAATAAATATTTCATTAAGTGACGGCTCCACAAGCTGAAATTTATGAATCTCTGCGTGATCAATAGCCGTCTTTAGAATTTGTTGCGGATCCTGATCATCCAGGATCCGGATCTCTGCAAAATTAGTAGACCGGTTGTTTACCCTTACATTTGAAAGATTATCAATAAAGCTTCCATCTCCCTGGAATTCAATCAGTACCGTATTCTTTCCAAAATCTTTTTTTATCTTTCGCAGGTTTCCATCAAGCACCATTTTTCCATTATTGAACAGGCAGATATCATCACACATCTGCTCAACCTGTTCCATTCTGTGAGTGGAAAAGAGCACCGTTTTCCCTTTTTCTCTCAACTCAATAATAATCTCTTTCAGCAGTTCACTGTTGATTGGATCGAGGCCGCTGAACGGTTCATCAAAAATGTAGATTTCCGGATCGTGTACAATAGTAGCGATGAACTGTATTTTCTGGCTCATACCTTTACTTAACTCACCTACTGTTTTCATGTGCCAGTCTGCGGCGCCAAACCTGTTAAGCCAATATCTTATTTGAGTTTTGGCATTAGCCACATTCATCCCTTTTAGCTGCGCAAGGTAAATTAACTGCTCACCCACTTTCATTTTTTTATATAGACCGCGTTCTTCCGGCATGTAACCGATTAGCCGCTGGGTTTTAGCGCTCACTTTCTGATCATTAATTGTGATGGAGCCTTCATCAATTGGAATGATGTAGTTGATCATTCTGATCGTTGTGGTTTTTCCAGCCCCGTTTGGTCCGAGAAGCCCTGTAATCTTGCCATTTTCAACGCTGAATGAGACATCCTGAACGGCTTTGGTTTTCCCAAATGTCTTGCTTAATCGATCTACCTTGATGGTACTGTTGTGGTCAGTCATGGAGTGTGGCCGGATTGCATTAGATTCAAAGTATATGTGTATCTCTTTGAGACAAATGATGTTGTTGAATAAAGAATATGAAATTTGGAATTTATTTCACGATCTCTTTTTGTAGATTGAAGTAAGTATTTACGACTGTAGGGCAAAAAATCAAAACAAAAGTACGTAGGTTTTTTCATTAGGTTTCGCAAGTATGAACATAACACACATATCAGCTGAATGCTATCCTGCGGCTAAAGCCGGAGGTTTGGGAGATGTTGTCGGCGCTTTACCAAAATACCTTAACAAAGCTGGTGATGAAGCTATGGTTGTTTTACCATACTATCAAACCGACTGGCTGAAAGAAATCGACACTGATTTTATTTATGAAGGCACATTTCCATTTGACGGTAAAAGCCTCAGCTTTTCTGTTTGCCGGGTAGAAAAAAAGGTTCTGGGATTCGAGCTTTACCTTATCAGTATTCCCGGCCGATTCGACCGGCCGGGTATCTATATAGATCCATGGTCGGGGCATCCTTACTGGGATGAAATGGAACGCTTCTTTTCTTTCCAGATTGCAGCACTTGAATGGTTGAATAATCGTCAGAACAAACCCGATATTATACACTGTCATGACCATCATACTGCTCTTGTGCCATTTATGATGAAAGAGTGCTTCCGCTTTGATGAATTTAAAGAAATTCCCTCTGTCCTTACTATTCACAATGGAGAGTATCAGGGTAAATATCCGGCAGATGTATATAGAACTCTGCCCGCATTTAATCTTGAAAATCTTGGTATTCTTGAGTGGGATAAACAGGTTAATTGTCTTGCAGCCGGAATTAAAACGGCCTGGAAAGTAACGACCGTTTCTGAAGGCTATATGCAGGAGCTGCTTGATGACTGCAACGGACTTGAACATCTGCTGCGCCAGGAAGAGCAAAAAACAGCAGGGATTGTCAATGGAATTGACGTGGATGTCTGGAATCCAAAGACAGATCCTTTGCTGGAAAAAAACTTTACCGTCAGATCTATCGTAAAAGGCAAAGATTTGAACAAACACGCACTTTGTGATCAATTTTCAGTACCGGCTGACCGCCCACTATTTGCTTTTATCGGACGGCTTGTCCGTGAAAAAGGGGCTGATATGATCCCTGACCTTATCACCACTTGTCATAACAGGGGTATTGAGGCATCGTTTATCGTTCTTGGTACCGGCGACCCGGCTCTCCACGATATTTTACGAAAACTTGTAGACACTCATGTTGGCTATTTTGATTCCCGCCTGGAATACAACGAAAAACTAGCCCATCAAATTTATGCCGGCAGTGATTTCTTAATGATGCCGTCGAGGGTAGAACCTTGTGGTCTGAACCAGTTTTATGCCATGAGATATGGTACTATTCCAGTGGTTCGCAAAACCGGCGGCCTAGCCGACACTGTCATTGATATATCGGAACCAAACGGCTACGGAATTGTTTTTAAAAACTTTAACCTGGAAGAATTTGTTGAATCTGTAGAACGAGGAGTTGACGTTTTTAATCAGAAAGAGTTATTTGAAAAAAATCGGAAAGAGATCATGAAACTCGATTTTTCATGGAATCGCTCCACTGAGAAATATATCGAACTGTACAAATCCCTAATTTCTAAACAAATATAAGCTATGAATTCATCTACTATCGCTGTTATATTAGGCGGTGGGCGGGGAACCCGTCTGCATCCACTCACTGGACACAGAAGTAAACCGGCTGTTCCTGTAGCAGGCAAATATCGACTGGTTGACATTCCGATATCCAACTGCTTGAATTCCAACATCAGAAAAATATTTGTACTCACCCAGTTCAACTCTGCATCACTGAACAGGCACATCAAAAACACGTATAATTTTGATCTGTTCAGCCACGGATTTGTTGATATCCTTGCAGCGGAGCAGACACCCAAAAGTCAGAACTGGTTCCAGGGAACGGCAGATGCAGTACGCCAGTCGATTCACCACATGGCCAACTATGATTACGAGCACGTGATGGTGCTGTCTGGCGATCAGCTCTACCAAATGGATTTTAACACCGTGATGAAACATCACAAAGAAACGGAATCAGAAATTACTGTTGCTACTATTCCTGTAGATGGCGAAGATGCTACCGGATTTGGGATTATGAAAACCGACAAAGACTCAATGGTACAGAGTTTTGTTGAAAAACCATCTTTCGACGAGCTTTCGGAATGGAAATCAGCTGTGAGTGATGACCTGAAGAATCAGGGCAAGGAGTATCTTGCCTCAATGGGAATTTACGTTTTTAGTAAAGATGTTATGATCCGGCTGTTTGAGGAGAATCCGGATGCGACCGACTTTGGTAAAGAGATCATTCCAAAAGCGATCAAAGAGGGTACAAAAGTTTCAAGCTATTCGTTTGATGGATACTGGACTGATATTGGAACCATTAAATCTTTTTTTGAAGCCAATTTGTCGCTTACAGATACGCTGCCTTCGTTCAACTTATACGATAATGAGCAGCAAATATATACACGCGCCCGTCTCTTGCCCGCATCTAAACTTGCAGGTACTAATCTTGAACGAGTCATTGTTTCCGAAGGGTGTATTATTGAGGCCAGCCGTATTGAACGGTCGGTTATTGGAATTCGATCAAGAATAGGCAAAGGGACAAGTATTGAGGAGTCCATCATTATGGGGAATGATTACTTTACCTCACGGGAAGATATTCAAAACCGCAACTCAAGCCGTCCGCTAATGGGAATCGGCGAGCGATGTTTCCTCAGCAGAACTATCGTCGACAAAAACGTCAGAATCGGTAACGATGTGAAGATTGTTGGCGGTTCACATCTCGAAGATGGAAAGTTTGACAACTATCACGTTGTAGATGGTATTGTTATTATTCCGAAAGGAGAAGTGATACCTGATGGATTTCAGCTTGGCTGATAACTTGTATCATCAATCAAACGAATAAAAAAAGCCACTTTTGAAAAATCAAAAGTGGCTTTTTTTTGCTGTCAACCGATTTTATATAAAAATCAGAGCATCTCTTTAAGCGTGACTCCAATTTCGGCCGGGCTATCAACAACTTTAATTCCGGCGTCTCTGAGTGCCTTCTTTTTATCCTGGGCAGACCCTTTTCCACCGGAAATAATAGCGCCAGCATGGCCCATCCGGCGTCCGGGAGGTGCAGTGCTACCGGCGATAAACGCCACAACAGGCTTGTCTACATTATCTTTAATATACTCTGCAGCTTCTTCCTCAGCAGTTCCGCCGATTTCACCGATCAACACGATAGATTCGGTGTCGGGGTCGTCCTGAAACAGTTTTACAGCATCAAGGTGATTAGTACCGATAACAGGGTCGCCGCCAATTCCAATGGCTGTGCTTTGTCCAAGGCCGGCTTTGGTCAGCTGATCAACCGCTTCATATGTGAGCGTGCCAGACCGGGAAATTAGCCCTACATTTCCGGGTTCAAATATCATCGCAGGCATAATCCCGATCTTAGCTTCACCCGGCGTAATGACGCCGGGACAGTTAGGGCCGATTAAAGTTGCTCCATGACTCTTCACAATTTGTTTAGCTTTAATCATATCAGCTACGGGTATACCCTCCGTAATACAAATTATGACCTTGATTCCTGCAAAGGCAGCCTCAGATATCGCGTCAGCAGCAAACGGTGGCGGCACAAAAATAACAGACGTGTTTGCACCTTCATTTTCAACAGCATCAGCAACCGTGTTAAATACCGGTAAGCCAAGATGTTTTTGCCCGCCTTTTCCAGGTGTTACACCACCAACGACGGTCGTTCCATATTCAATCATCTGCTCGGCGTGAAATGTCCCTTCACTGCCGGTAAATCCCTGTACAACCAAACGGGTATCGTTACCTACTAATACACTCATGAACTTTTGCTATTTGTATTGAAAATTCGGTTCAGTAAAATCGATTAGAATATACCATCATTGAATAGATTTGCCAAAGCTCAAGAACAGAGAGTCGAAATTTCAAGAAACTATCTTAAACAAAAAAGCCCGGTAACTGACCGGGCTTTTCTTTAGAGAATATGTTTCGAATTGCTTAGAGAGCAGATTCCATTTTCTCATAATCATATCCTTCTGCTTTGCTCATTTCCTGAGCAGCAAGAGTAAGGAAAATACCATAGATCACTTTAGATGCAACATCAGCAACAGTGTATGTTATGTGACGTGCAACTACAGCTGTTTCAGTCAATGCAGGGTCTGCTGACAGGCTAAACAAGTAAGGCATCAAGTATGCGCCCGGATAGAGCATCCAGCTAAAGAAGAATAAAGTCCAAATGTAACCTAAATATTTCTGAGCTTTGGCAGGTGCACCTTCTTTTCCTTCGTTAATAACACGTTTCATCAAAATGAGTATATGTACAAAGAAAACCGTTGATATGAATCCCCAAACAAAGAAAAGAGTCGGGCTTGTTACTTCATAATATTGACCAACGTACCCAGTAAGAATCATTGCGGTACCTGAAAACCAGAATTGGTTTCTTATAGAACTGAAATCACTTTTTGTAAGTGTTACAACAAAAAGAATCTGAAATAACAGCATTGGCACGTCAATCAGCCAATTTAAATAACGATAACCGTTATTAAAAAGGTCATTGCCGCTTCCTAGCATGTAACGTGCTGTGTCGGCATCATAAACCATTGCGCTTGACCAGTTATTAGACTGAACAAACAGCAATAAAAAAGCCGATACCATAACAACAACAGATAATACTGATGATGTTCTGTATTTCGGCGCGACTGTTTTAATGGTTAGTATGAAATATAAAAGAGCGGCTAGCATGACGGCGTAGCCGAGTGTAAGTACGTGGGCTGACATTTGATAGGCCATTTCGGTGTACCCTTCAGCAGCACCAACATAGTTTTCGAATGTGGCATTACCCAGCATTTCTATTAAAGCTTCCATAGTTATTTGATTAGTTAGGGGTTAGGTAAAGTTCGGTTCGACAACACGCCGTTATTTGAGAAAGTTCACAATTTTTAAAAATATTTGAAAATAATGAAAGCCGACATGTTAGCGCTTTTATGGTAATTCTGGCAAACTATTCAAAGTGACTTAAGACACTTCTATCAATTCAACATAAATATCAGAAGTTCCCGATTTGATATATTAATCAGCCTTATTATTTAGTAGTTTGTAAGCCTGGAAAAAAAGCTGCCGTACGAGCATTATTTTTATGAGATCTGAAGACAAAAAAGAGGAAGTTCGCGATACTGCCGACATAGTTGAAGTGGTAGGAGACTATGTACGATTAAAAAAATCTGGCAGTGGTTTTGTTGGGCTGTGTCCATTTCATGATGAAAAAACGCCTTCATTTCATGTTACGCCCCGTCTGGGTATATATAAGTGCTTTGGCTGCGGTGCCAGCGGTGATGTGTTTAGTTTCATTATGGAGATGGAAGGCGTAAGCTTTCCCGAAGCACTCCAATCGCTGGCGGACCGGTATGGAATAGACCTGCCTGAATATGGGAACAGTGAAGAACATGAAGAGCATACAAAACAAAGAGAAGGTATTTACCACGCCCTCAAATTTGCGGGGCTCTATTACCACCGACAGCTCCACGAAAATGAAGAAGCTTCAGCAGCACGTGAGTATCTTGACAAACGAGGATATGGTGAAAAAACCATACGCAAATTCGGCCTGGGCTATGCTCCGGGCGGTGGATCCCGTTTTTTAAAGGCGGCATCAGCAGAAGGAATTAAAGAGGAGTATCTCCTTGAAGCGGACCTCATAAAAAGAAGCAACCGTGGCGACGGTTATTACGATACGTTCAGAGACCGATTGATTTTCCCCATATTTAATCCATCGGGAAAAGTAATTGCGTTTGCCGGCCGCATTCTCACTAATAGAAAAAAAACAGCTAAATACGTTAATTCTGCCCAGACACCTGTATACAATAAGAGCGAAGTTGTTTATGGAGTGAATTTCTCTAAGAATGACATTCGCAGACAGGAAGAAGTAATCCTCGTTGAAGGCTACACAGACGTGATAACACTTCATCAGCATGATATTAAAAATGTGGTATCATCAAGTGGTACATCGCTGACATCACAGCAGATAAACATTCTAAGGCGGTATGGCAATAAAATAACAATGCTTTATGATTCGGACGAAGCGGGCCAGGCTGCCATGGATCGTGGAATAAAAATCGCGCTTAAAGAGGGCATGGAAGTCGACTTGCTTGAATTACCGGAAGGTGAGGACCCCGACTCCTTTGTAAAACAGTTTGGAAGTGAGTCATTTCGGGAACTTAAAAAGGAGAAGTCTGAAGATTTCGTCACGTTTACAATTCATAAAAGCGAAAAATCAGGGGCACTTGAAAAACCGGGTGACAGGGCAAGGCTTATCAATAAAATCCTGGAACAGATTGCTGAGATTCCCGATGAAATTCAGCGCCAGGTTTATGTTCAGCATCTGCATCAGCAAACTCAAAAATATAGAAAGGGGAGTGACCGGGAACTTTTTCAACAGCTTGATAAACTTCTGGCTGAACAGAAAAAAGCAGATCAGAGGTCTGCCCGGCGTTCACAGCGGGCTGAGGAGAGAGAGTCGCCACCGCCTGAAGCCGGATTCGTGCGGCCATCTGCGCCAGAGCCGGAGGTATTAAAAAAGAAGCCACATTACGAGAAGGAGGTCATACGTCTGTTGTTGCAATACGGGGAAAAGATGCAAAAATTTATCGGACACAATGTTGGAGCAGATCATTTTGAGGATTCGCAGCTTCGGTCATTTTACGAAGATATCATGACACGCCATGTAGAAGGCAAAAAGATATCTATTGATCACTATTCAAGCCGCGAAAAACCATATCCATCCCTATTAAGTGATATTCTGCTTGAGCGGTATACTGTGAGTGAAAGCCGGTCGAATGAAAATGGTGGCGAGTTTAAGAAAGACAGGTATCCTTATAAAATTGCCAAATCATCAATGAAACCACTTAGGCTCCACTTTTATGAACGTAAGAGAACTGAACTGTCTCAACTGTTGAAAGAGGGAGAATATGAAACCCGGAAAAAAATGATGAAAATGATTTCAAACGTACAGAAAGAGATCTCAAAAATACAAAAAATGTCGGCGGATGAACTGTTTGATGATCCTGTGTTCGAAAATGATGCATCTGATGACCCTGATATCGAGAAAGTCTTTGACTATAAAATGAAAAACGATCGGGATTAACTCTATTACTTTTAATATTCATCTATCCTGAGAACTCTTTTTAATCTTATTTATCGTGGCTAAACCTACCAGCATAGACCATTTTAAAAACGCAAGAAAAAGTATTCGGTCACCTGAGCACAGAAAACCGATCTATTACTTTTACGGTGACGAACGGTTCTTTATCGACCGGTTACAGGCCGAAGTCGCAGAACTGATACCAGACCAACAGAAAGATTTTAACTACGACTTGCTATATGGCGGTGAAGTTTCTCCTGAAGCAGTATTGGGCATGGTTCGCAGCTATCCCATGATGGCGGATATGCGGGTTGTGATTGTACGAGACTTTTTGAAAATGCGAGGTACGGATCAGGGCGGCGGACATATAAGGGATTTTGAGCACTACGCGAAAAACCCTAATCCATCGACCCTTTTATGCCTTATTGATAAAAAAGCCCCGGATGGACGTACCTCGCTTGGTAAAGCCTTTAAAGGCAGTAATAATGATCATGTTGAAGATTATGAGTTTAAAGCCCTTCCAGATTACCAGCTTACAGACTGGGCCATTGAGTGGGCATCTGCTCAATATGGGAAATCTATAGATTCACAGGCAGCCCAGGTATTAGCTCAATTGGTAGGTAATAATTTACAGGTGCTGTCTACTGAAATAGAAAAAGTGTGTACTTTTGTAGACACCCGGGAGAAAGTAACAATAGAGGACGTAAAAAAAATAATCGGCTCATATCGCGAATATTCGGTGATTGAGCTTAAAGAGGCCATATTTCAGCGAAACCTCGATAAATCACTTGGTATAGCGGAACAGATGTTGCTCAAGAGTAATGCAGATGCGGGTGAAATTATTAAATCCGTAGGGTTCTTTTACAGAGTGTTCGCAGATGTCTGGCAAATACGCCGGCTGATGGAAAAGCAGCTTTCCAAAACTCAGATACAATCTGAACTTGGGATACGTAACAGTTACGTATTTAACTTTAAATGGAAAGATGCTTCTCAGTATCAGTTGGCAGAGATGCCACGCATTTTCGAAGCCTTAATGGACGCAGATCGCGCCGCAAAAGGTTTCAGCACTCTGGATGTCCCTTCGATTTATCTCCTGCTTATAAAGCGCATCATCGGATAAGTTTCATTCGGTGGTGCCGAATCTGCAACTTAAATCCGGGGTACCACCATGGAAGCAACGAACAAAGTAAATTTGCGTTCATTATCAGATGAAGATGTAATGGAGCAGCTTCAGGAAGGAGTGGTACAGGCTTTCGATATTATCGTACAACGATATAAAGATCGTCTGCACAACTTTCTCTATCGATATACTCATAATCATCAGGATTGCGAGGATTTGGTACAGGAAACGTTCTTACGTGTCTACAGAAGCCGCCAATCTTATGTCCGTATTGCAAAGCTTTCAACCTGGATGTACACCATTGCGCTGAACCTTGCAAAAAGCATGTACAAGAAAAAGCAGCGAATGACGACGATTTCGATGCATGCCGACCCGTCTGATCCCGATGACAGAGAGTTTGAAATTGAAGATTCAGTTATTCTCCAGGATGAACAGCTTCATCAAAAAATGTCTGTCAGTGAGCTTGAAAAAGCCCTCATGAAGCTCAATGATGATTTTCGTGAAGTGATTGTTTTACGGGATATTCAGCAGCTGACCTATGAAGAGATTGCTGAAATTACGGATACAGCGATGGGTACGGTGAAATCAAGAATTAACCGCGCCCGGCAGCAGCTTCAATCTTTGATTGGAGAATATGTAAATCCGGAAACAATTTAGGACAGCTGAAGTAGCAGTAGTGTACATATGGCGCATCTGTCAGTGAACATCAATAATTCCGGGACACATATTTCGGGTGATTGATTGAATCGAAGACAGGTGCAGCCATTGACTCTAACCCAAAACTGTTGCTTCATTATGAGTTATACACTACAATCGAACGTGCTCGACAGCATAATAAATGATTTTACAGAGGGAAAACTTTCTGTAGCTGAACTCCGGTCATTTTCTGAACTACAAGACAGCGATGATTCAATCCGGTTGGTGGCACAATCCGGAATTAAAGTTCGAAAATATCTGAAAAACTTAAAAAAAGTTCAGTGTCGACCGGGATTTGATCAGCGCATGGCCGCGAAGTTTGCTATTGAGTTGGAAAGAGAAGTTACCGAAAGAAATAAGAACAGAAGATCTCATATCGCAGTATCATCCTGAGCGCTGGTAACATCTTTTTTCAATTTTAGAAGGTCATCACTATTTTTATCAAACGATAAACCATCCTCTATATAGCTCATCGATTCTTTATACGCTCTCGACTTGTAAAGTATCCAGGCGATATTGTGGTATGCATCTACAAATGTTTCATCCTTTTCAAGTGCCTGTTCATAACATTTTGCGGCCTCAATATGTTGATTCTGGCGTAAGAAGAAATTACCGAGATTAAAATGTGACAGCGCTTTATCGGGTTGAAGATGGGTGAGATAGTGAAATAACTCATGTGCTTTGTCAAGTTCTCCTTTGTGCTCATATTCATCGGCTAAATTATTTAGCGCACCGATATGGCCGGGATCTTTCTCCAAAACCTTCAAGAATGTAGCTATTGCTTGATCAGGTTCCTGCAAGCTCGAGTATATATTTGCAAGATTGAATAGAATACCTGGTTTTTCGCTTTTTTGTGCAGCCTTTCTTAAATATTCCATTGCTTGTTTCAGCTCTCCCAATAAATAGTACCCAACGCCGGCATCATTCAGCAAATCGGCAGATGATTTTCCCGACTTTAGTTCAGCTTCTATCGTACTTAGCGTTTCCCGTATTTCCTGTTCAGTCATTAAAACTTATATCCTATTTGAAGTTCTGCAAGAAAATTATTTTCAGTACTCGAAGATACTATTAATTCAACCGGGCCAAGAATGGTAAGTGCCCCAATGCCAAGGCTTGCACCGTGAACGATATTGTCGGTAGAAATGGACCATTCATTCAAGAAACGTCCGGCATAGTAATCTATATTTATAAATCTGTGATAAAGAGGCTCAAACTGAAAGCCTGCAGAGAGCATTTGTAAATTCCGTGTGTTTAGTTCATAGCGTTGAATTCCGCCAAACCGGACGTATCCATAATCGGGATCAAGCCGATTCAATGAAAACCACGATGTCCATGGAAGTTCATTGCCGCTTGTATACCCGCTATAAAATAAATTTCTAAAACTTACGCCCGGCGACAAGGGCAGATAGTATTCAAAGAGCCCTCCGAAAGCAACGTATTCAATTGGGCTGAGCGAAAACTCCCCGCTGTAGTTTCCATTTAAAAAGACGCGCGAACCACGGGATGGGAAGTTTTTACGATAGAATTGATCATTAACAATTTGAAGAAAGTACGACTGGTGATTGTCAGACGAAATGGTAATAAGTTCTTCATTGATAATATTATTTTTGAAGATGAAATCACCTCTTACGCCTCCGGCCACCAAGAAATTTGAACTGAGATAATTACCGACCGATAATTCCAGCCTGGTGAGATTGTTTTTAAAACGTGCATTACGTTCGTTGTTTTCAAATTGCTCAACATTTTCCGATTCAAATAGTGCTGACGTTAATAAACCAATTCTGGAGCCAAGACTTCCATAAAGCAATAGGTCTGCCTGGGCACGGATTTCGTTACCAAGGCGAAGATCGAAACGTGAGCTCGTACCTTTAAAGGGAAAATTTCTGAACTCAGAGGCTAAAAGTATTGAGGCATTTGTCTGAGATTCATATCGGAGCCCGACCCGGAATACATCAGTATTATTTTCTACCACATGAATGTGTAAATTATAGTAGTAATCCTCATCCGGTAATATACGATAAGTAATAAGTTCAAATAGCTGGGTGCTGTAGAGCTGTGAGATTTTATTTTCGATAAAATCGGGTGTCAGTAAAAATCCCTGCGATAGTTGCAGTTCACTTAGAATAAAATCGTCGGAGATTAATTCATTTCCCTCTATGATAACTTGATTAAGCGGAAGACTGCCAAATTCGCCAACTCCCCGGCGAAGGGGAGAGCCGGTTGACTGTTGTTCTGCAATTCTGTTTATCTGTTCTATATACTTCCCTGCCTCATCATAACCTACCTGTATAAGTTCGTCCACTTTGTCGAAATCCAAAATGTCAAATGAATTGGTTCTCTCCGGGTTGATATATAGATCGGACTTCTCAATTTGCGGCTCAATTTTTTCATTAATCCTGTAGTTTACTACCTGATTCAAAACTTCTGCGAATGTCTTGAGACTATCAGTAGGCATGACCGGAGATGCTACATTCACAGCGATGATGAACTCGGCTCCCATGTCTATGGCCTGCTCAACGGGGAGATTATTTGAAACCCCTCCATCGATATATGCAGTGCCGTTAATTTTATGAGGCCGCATTAACGATGGAATTGAAATACTGGCGCGAATAGCATCAGGCAAATATCCTGAAGTAAATGTTTTTGGTTCACCGGTTGATAGCTCTGTGGCCACCGTCGCAAATGGAATTGGGAAATCTTTAAAACTCTGTGTTCCATGTACAGGCCAGGTATATTTGGATAAAAATGAGTATATGTTTTGGCCGCTGATGATTCCAACAGGAAGGTCCAACCCTCGCTCAGATATGGGAAACGAGGCTATAGTACGATTATCAAATGTACGCTCGTAATTTGAAATAAAAAGGCGAGAGGGCTTTTCTGTAAATAACTGACTCCAGTTACTTGATTTGGCAAGATCTACTAATTGTGTTGATGTATATCCAATGGAGTAAAGTGCGCCCACAAGGCTTCCCATACTCGTGCCTGTAACATAGTCGACCCGGATACCGGCTTCTTCAAGTCGTTTTATCACGCCAATATGGGCGATACCTTTTGCTCCGCCACCGCTTAATACAAGGCCTACTCGAAGGCTATCAGCACTGTCTGCTGAGTGATTGCCGCTATAAAAATCTTCAGCAAGAAGCGGAACTGAGATGAGAAGATAAAGCGAGATGAAAAGAGTCAATATTCGTTGATACATGGCCGTAAAAATACCATGAATTTATCAACGAATGCCAATATTTTTAAAATTATTATGCCGCAGTGAAGGCAGCTGAAACTGCATGTTTTAGTTGTTCTTCAGTGACCGGTTTTTCCAAAAATGCTTCATAATTTGTCTGCACTGCCCTGTTACGTGTTTCAGGTTCAGTGTTTCCCGTCACGTAAATTACTTTCACTGAGTTGGATACCTTGCGAATTTTCTTCATTGCCTCGATACCATCAACTTCGTCTCCGAGACGTACATCCATCATAATAAGATCCAACTGGGGGAGACTACGGGCTATACGTACAGCTTCATTTCCGCTGGCTGCAATTCCTAATACGTTCAGCCCCAGGCGAGAAGCAAGACGCTTCATGATAATTTGCTGAATACCATCGTCTTCAACAATTAGTATGTTTTTGCGGCTGTCTTTTACTGTCAAAATACTCAGATTAATTTCAATACTTAGAGAACACTAGACAACAAGAGTATCTTAAAGCGTGATTGTTACAAATAAATCACTGATTTTAAGAATCTTAAGATTATCTAATGTTATACCCCTCTTTTTCTAAGATTTTTTTAATTTTATCGGTATGAGATCCGTGTATGATGATAGTTTTTCCTTCTGTGTGTCCACCTGCACCACAACTTGACTTTAATTTCTTCTCCAACTTTTCAATGACTTGAGGATTGTGTGTGATTCCTTCTATTACAGTTGTGGGGTTACCTGTACGCGGATTTCTTTTTTCTGATATTTTTACATTCATGACACTTCAAATTAGTAGGTTATCAAATCACTTTTTGACTGTTTATAGGTCAGCAGCGTGATTTGAACTATAAAAAACTTTAACTGACCTGACATTCCGGGATTTCAGTTTTTACAAACTATGTTCTGACTCTCTCTTAAGATACTCATACTATCGGGTCTATCGTAATTGTATGATTAGTTGGCAGCAGAACATTAATTCATAATTACTTAATGAGTAAAAAGACTTGAATTTCAAGAAAATAGTAGTCAAACAGGGCAGAGTGAAATTCTAAATTACGGAACGTAAACAGTTTAAGAGATAGTTGAAATTCCGTAACTTTAAATCAGTAAAAATTTAAAGCACACCGGAGATACCATTGCAAAATATTGAAATGGATATATTAGGACTGTCAACTAGTCCAAGCAGCGGAGGAGCTTACGCTCTGATACTTACAGAAAAGGAAGGCGGAAGACGGTTACCTATCATTATTGGAACATTTGAAGCTCAGGCAATAGCTCTTGAACTTGAAAGTATAAAACCACCACGTCCCATGACTCATGATCTGCTCAAAAATATAATCATGAGTTTTGATTCGGCAGTAGACTATGTACTGATTAATGAACTCTCAGAAGGCACGTTTTTCGCAAAACTCGTTTTTACACGCGAAAATGAAAAAGTAGAAATCGATGCTCGCCCAAGCGATGCAATTGCTGTAGCTATCCGATTTGGAGCATCAATCTTTGTACATAAAAGCGTGCTGGATGAGGCTGGTATAGAATCAGAAGAAGAGAAAGGGGAAAAAGGGACATCACAGGCGGTAAAAAGCAGTGAGCCAAGTGAATTGAGCGGCATTGAAAAGCTTGAGCAAGAGCTTCAAATGGCCATTGATACAGAGAATTATGAAAAAGCAGCAAAAATTCGGGACAAAATAAATCGGTTAAAGGGGTGAAGTGGACGTAAAAAAAAGCAGTTTCGATACACTTCCCTTTTCTAAACTTTTTCAGCATTACATATCGGGCAACGGAACAATCACCGATTTTTTTGAAACGCATCCGGCCAACAAAGGTTCAGTTCATGAATCGGTTGATTCATTCGAATTCAAAGGTGAGAGGTCAGTAGGTGCCTCAATATTAGAGAAATACAATCACGAGCATCTGGATCATGAAGTTACGCGCGATCAGATTGGAAAAGTAAAAAAGCACGATTGTCTTACTGTTGTCACCGGGCAGCAGGTGACTCTATTTGGTGGGCCACTTTACACCGTTTACAAAACAATTACTGCCATTCTCTATGCAAAAAAACTTGAAAAAGAGACCGGCCGTCCGGTAATTCCAATATTTTGGCTGGCTGATGAAGACCATGATATCGAGGAAGTGTCCACAATAAATATCCCTGGATCTTACGATCAAACAGAAATAACCTATTCACATATAGACTATGAGAATGCTCCTCCGGCGAGTACAATTCAATTGGGCGATGAGCTATCTACTGTTCAGAAACTTCTGAAAGAGAATTTAGACGAAACAGATTTTACGGCAGATCTCCTGGATCAAATAACGTCTTATTACAAATCAGACCGTACATTTGGTGGAGCATTTGGGGATCTTTTAATGTCGTATTTTGGCAAACATGGACTCTTACTGGCCGGAAGTCTTAATCAAACAGCTAAATCTCACACAACACATCTGCTGAAAAAAGCTGTAAAGCTTCATGTAAATTTAACCAGCTCACTCGATGACACAACCTATGCCCTCAAGGAAGCCGGTTATCATGACCAGGTGCAGGTTCAGCCCTCAAATCTGTTTTACCTCACCGAATCCGGAGAAAGAATTAAAATTCAGTGTGTGGATGATACCTGGAGTATCCCATCCAAAAAATGGAGCAGTTCTGAACTTTTGGACGAAATTGATAACCATCCGGAACAATTTTCACCAAATGTGTTTTTGAGACCAATCTTACAGGATTGTCTTCTGCCCGTAGCTGCTTATGTGGGCGGCCCCGGGGAAATCGCATACTATGCACAGATGAAGGAATTTTATGAAAATTTTGGTTACAAGATGCCGATTATTGTTCCCCGATTCAGCCTGACGATTTTTGAATCTGCCATAGACAGAATATTAGAAAAATTACCGTTCGAATGGCAAAAATATCTAGATAGAATCGAAGATCTCGAAAAGGAATTTGTTGAAACGACCGACAGTGTTGATATCGAAAAAATGTTTGGCATCTGGAGATCTCAAATTGATGAGCTATCGCGGGCAAAACGTGATAAAATTGGTGATATTGATCCATCACTGAAAGGAAGTGTTGGTAAAGCTAAAGCTACCTATTTTTCGGAACTGGATAAGCTTAAAGGAAAAGTCTATCGAAGTGTTAAAGAGCAGGAAAAAGTTCAGATCGACAGAATTAAGCGAATCAAGAATAACTTATTCCCAAATGATAATCTGCAGGAACGGGAAATTGCATTTATCTTTTTTATGAACAAATACGGTAATGACTTGTGGGACCGTGTAATCGACAAACTGTCTGATGAAGACCCTTATAATCACCTTACCCTTCATTTGTGATGAAGATTTCACTTCCTGAACAAAAATTATACGTACGACAACACCATCAGACTATTCGAAAGTCTCTTCTGCCTGGTGAGTGGAAGCAAAAGAGTCAGGCAATCATACACCGGTTAATGTCGAGTAGGATGTTTATTTCATCTGAATCCATTCATACTTATGTATCGATAGAAAAAAGTCGGGAAGTCTATACGATTGACTTTATAAGGTCTTGTATTGATGCGGGCAAAGAGGTAATTGTTCCACGGATGAAATCAGGAGGTGAACTTTCGCATCACAAAATTACATCTATCGATTCGTTATCGAAAAACAAGTGGGGAGTCTATGAACCAACTGGTGATAGCCCCGTTAATCTGCCGGAACATTTATTGGTTATTGTACCAATGGTGGCCGCAGATTTTCAGCTCAACAGACTGGGATACGGAAAAGGGTATTACGACCGTTTTTTAGGTAGTGTTACTTCAACTAAGGTTGGCTTATGTTTTAACTGCAATCTTAGTTTGGAACCATTGCCCTCTGAACCTTGGGATATTAAGATGGACACAATTATTACAAATCAGTTTGTATTGCAGATGGATATGTAGGCTAAGAGAATTACCGTTTTTTGTTTTTGAAACACATTCTCAGCCATTCCGTAGGCAATCAATAAAGCTTCAATGAAATTAAAGCCGCAATGTTATGACTGAACATACAAAATCCCGAATGCATACATCTACTATAAACGTTACGGATGAAGATCTTCAGCAGTCTTTGAAATCGTTTTTAGAAACAAATGAGGAAAAAGAATCTCCATCCATCTGGAATATAAAAACCATAAGCGGGCTTGCTCTTGTTTTTATAACGTTAGCGTTTGTAGGGCAATCTATTGGTGCAGAACTGATGGGAACGACCGGTGTGTCATTTTTGACTACTGTAATGAGATTCTTACCGTACCTCGGCGGCGCGATGCTGGCAGTGATTAGCCTTGGATTTATGAAACAGTCAAAAGCTGAAAAGAAAAGCGTAAAAGAAGAGGAGACACAGAAGAAAAAAACTTACGATAAGCTGGACGACTTTCTTTATACGGATGATGAACCGCGAAGCCGATCGTCACGTTCAACCCAAACAAAACAGTCAAAGAAACGCTCGTTCAGAAATAAATTAAGCGTTTCCGGAGGGCTTTCAAGATCCAGAACCGACAGCAAAATATTTGGTGTCTGTGGCGGCCTTGCAAAATATTTAGGTATGAACTCCACAGTTCTTCGGATCGGCTTTTTAATTGCATTCTTTTTAAGTTCCGGAAGTTTCCTTCTTTTATATATCGCGATGGCAATTGTGATGCCGAAGGAATCGATAGACGATATGGACGATTTCAGATAATTAACCGGATAGTTAGTGTTTATTACCTTTGAAGGGATTGATGGCAGCGGCAAATCGACTCAAATCAGTCTGCTGAAAACTTACTTGTCAACAAAAAATATACAGAGCCATATTTTTCGGGAACCTGGCGGTACAGATATTTCTGAACGTATCCGCTCTCTCTTGCTCCATGATACCGAAGAAATGGACCCCGTAACTGAACTATTGCTTTTCTCCTCGGCAAGATCACAACTAATTGCTGAAAAAGTTATTCCGCTTCTCGAAAATAACGAAACCGTTATCCTGGATCGATTCTATGATTCAACGGTAGCCTACCAGGGATACGGAAGACAATCAGCTTCATTAAATGATATTGATCATCTCAATCGAATTGCTGCTCATGGACTTGTGCCAGATCTAACGTTCTATCTGCGATTGAGTATTGAAAACGCCGATCGACGAACGTCATCAAATGATAAAGACAGAATGGAGAAATCGGGACGAGCCTTTTTCGACAAGGTTTCCGAAGGATTTGATGAATTGAGCAGCCGTGAAAAGAGGTTTAAAGTAATTGATGCAAATCGCGAAAAAGCCAAAGTTCACCAAGAGATTGTTAACCACGTAGAATCTCTCCTTTGAACCGAAGTTCTGGTTTTATCAGGTAAAACAAGGAGGGGAGGATAAAAAGGTCGGCAATTAAGGCGGCTGCTATGGTTGAGCAGACCAGAATCCCCATCATGGCAGTGGATGTGAACGCACTGGTAATCAGGGTTCCAAATCCCGCAATAAGAATCAGGCTCGTAACGATTATTGCTCGTCCCGTTTGAACCGTTGTTGTAGTAAGTGATGCAAAAAGTGATCCGCTTCTCATATGTTCAATCCGGAACCGCGCCAGGTAGTGAATGCTGTCATCTACTGCAATTCCCAGTGCGATCGTAAATATCACGGCGGTTGACGGTTTGATGTCGACATTAAAAAATCCCATGATTCCTGCAATTGCAAGTAGCGGAATGATATTTGGAACCAGTGAAATTATGACCATATAAAGATTTCGAAAAAGGAGCGTCATAATAATAGATATTGCAAAAACAGCTATAAGAATACTCCAGGCCAGTGAATAGACTATTTTGTTTGTCAGATCAGCACTGAGAATCGTTGTGCCGGTAAGGGTAATCTCTTCATTGGGGAAATTTTCAGAAAGGTAAACGGAAATCGAATCCCGCATTTCATTGATCCGTTTTGATCCCACATCTTCCGTAAATGCTGTTACTCTTAATTTACTGTAATTGAAGTTGACGAGGCGTTCGAGCATGGGGGCGTCATTGATCTCTAACAGCAGCGCATACTGCGCCACGGTGGCATCGTCTGGCGGAAGTGCACTGCTCCTGTCATTTTCAGAATCACTTAACAGCCTGTGGACTTCTTCTATAAGCATGTGCAGCCCCGACACACGCTCAATCTCATCATATTGAAGAAGATACTCTTCAAGATTTTCAACTCGTTTTAATAAATCATGGCTGAGTGCACCATCTTCGGTTTGAGTTTCAATAATAAATTCAAGAGGAAATTGTGGTGTTAGTTGCTCAGAGAAAAATTCACTGTCTTGCATTAGCTCAGTATCTTCACCCAAGTCATCGAACACTTTTCCATTGACGTCTACGTGCCTGACACCAGTAAATATCGCAAGCGTTCCAATAAAGCCTAATACAAGAATCTTTCTGTAATGCAGGCGATTTATCGCTGTAATTTTGTTGAGTACCCTGCTAATAAGAGGATAAAACGAACCCGACTTTTCGTTGAAAACACGTCCTTTTTTTGATTTAGACAGTGCTACAGGAAGAAAGAAAATCGTGACGATGTACGCCAGCAACACACCTATCGCTGTGTAAGCTCCAAACTTTGCCATCGGCATAACCGAGCTGCTAAGCAGAGAAGCAAATCCAATAGCCGTAGTTACACTGGTCAGAAAAGTTGCGCTGCCGAGAGTGGTTAGCATTTCAATGATTGCCCCTCTTTTTGGCTTGCCATTTTCCCTGGCATCATCATATTTAGAAATCATGTGTATAGAGTCTGCCACACCAACACAAAGTAAAATCGGTGCAATGGTACTGCTCATTATTTCAAGATATCCACCAGATAAGTGGATGATAGCTACTGTGAAAAGCAGGGTAGTCCACACAATAATCATCGGGAAAAGTACTCCCCAGACACTCCTGTACAAATACCATAGCAACAAAATAATCAGCAGTGAGGAGAACCCGATATATATGATAATCTCACCGTTCAGAAGATTTACATATTGATTTCGAAAGAACGGAATTCCTGATTTATGGAACTCATACTGGCCCCTGTACTCTTGAATAATAGAGTCTATCTCTTCAATAATTTTATTGCGGTTCGGGTATGTGTTTCGCTCTTCGTTTATTTGAAGCATGAACGCAGCCGTAGTGCCCGCTTTATTGATCAGTACTCCCTCAAGAAATGGATCATCCGTTAGCTGACTTTTTAGCTGCTCGAGCTCTCCACTCGTTTTTGGAACCTCTTCTATATAATTAGTAAAGGTAAGCCGGTCATTTAAATTTTGGATCTGCTGCGCATTTGTGATGCTTCGAACCGATTCAATGAACATTATCTGCTCAAATGAATGTGTAAGAGAGTCAATATCCTGAAGAACTTCTGTGGAAAAGATTGGATCACTTTCTAAAGCAATAAGAATAGTATTGTCATCCCGCCCGAATTCCTCTTCAAGAAGCTGGTAGTCTTCGATGACAGGGTCTTCCTCAGGATAAAATCCCTCAAGATTAAAGTCTGTACGAATCTGTGATGCAGGGTAAATGGATAAGAAAATAAGAAGCACCAAGCCGGTTATAACTGAGCCGGGTGCCGCCAGGATGATGTCACCAAATTTTTTCAACTGGAATAAAAATAACTGATCATTTCGTTTCAGGAGCTTCAACTAATTGGGCTACTGTTACATTCCCGGTAAATCCTGAAATATAGTCTGTATCTGTCCGGTACTACATTTTTTTGCCATATTGCAGATAAAGATATAACCGCGATTTAACACTGTATTCTCAATCAGAAATAGATTGCTGTTTGCATAAACAAAAAGCTATTATCTCTGAACTGCTGAAATGTGAGGTGTCCATAAAAGGGTGAAATAGACGGACCGCCAAACAGATTACCGCCAAGGGAGAATTCAAACCCATCTGCTATCTCGTATGTACCCTGGAGCTGTGCCCAGAAATCTTCTCCATATATATTGTAACGGCCTACCGTAAATAGCTGCAGCCGGTCCCGTAAAAATGAGCGCTGACCAAATACGCTTATATATGGAAACAGACGCTGAGGTAAAATGCGATCTTCATAATTCAATATAATTTCGAGATATCCCTGCAGTCCGGCTGTGATGCCACTAAAACTTGTTTGTACCCCTATCATTTGTTGAATCCATGGTTTTGTGAGAAGATACCCGTCATCTCTGATGTCAAACTCCTGGAGAACCGGGATTGCCTCCAGCGGATTTTCTAATGCATCTTCCAGCCGATTGATGGATACCGGCAAAAAAGTAAAAAGCCGTTCATTCACAAAGAGTCCTTCCGCTGAAAAGATCCACCTGTCACCTCGTTGCCAGGTCAACGCAAAACCAGCCATCGGCGACGTTTTGTACGTTTCTCTGAGTGTTACCTCGGGCAATTGTTGTAATGAGAAGAATCTCGGCCGGATGGAATATGCTGGCATCGGGTGCGCCCAATGATACGCCATCAGATCTATGTCGAGTGAAAGTGAAGGACGCCAGGAATATCGCGCAGCCAGCTGAACATTTGATAGATTGTTCTCATGCGTTGATTCCCTAAAACTAAAAGGGATAGGGGAGGGCAGGGTTTGAACCGGGAACCAGCGGGAATCTGAGTCAGGTAATAAATCTGTTGTAAGCGAAGGAGAGACAATAACCTGGAGTGAACTGTTCTCAAAGTAACGGCGTATATTTATTGCGGTTACTCCGACTCTCAAATCGGACATGTCTTGGGTTAAAAATTCGCGCAGATCAACCGGTGTGAGAATATCGTTCACGAATGCACCATTCGATTTACCCCATATAATAGTTTGTTTACCGATGCGTATATCGTAGGATGGGGTAAACCAATCAGCATAAATTTCGCGGGGAAAAACTTCAAATTCTCTGCCAGAACTATATCTGTCAATCAGGTCGACCTCTGCTACCAGCCCCCCGAACGAAAGATTTTGATTAAATTGGAGCTTAAAACGATTCCGCCCGGCTATTAATTCGTTATTTTCATAAACCTGAAAGGCATTATAATTCTTTGCTGTACCGCTGAACTCCTGGCCAAACCCGTTGGCGGGCAAGCATAAAGTAGCAGATAAAAAAGAGAAAATGAGTAGAAAAAAAGATGGTGGAAATATTAATTTTAACCTATTTAAATGTTTCTGCACGAAATTGATTGATGCTTAATCAAAATATGTTTAAATTTAGAGCATTGTGGATAAGCCGTATCTGCTTACCTCAACCTTCTCAAACTTGAATTAAAATTCTCACTTCCGAAGTTCAATCATACTATGGCGCACGAAAGAATTGAAGTTGATCTACCCCTTGCTAAAGCCTACGAATTGCTTTGCAATCCAGTACATTATACAAAATTTTTAAACAGAATTGATGAAATTGAAAAGGTCAATTCTCAGACGTTCGACTATAAAACCAATATTGGCGGCGAGGAGTTTCAGTGGACAACAAATGTTATTGATAATCTTCGCAATACACGCTTTGCCTGGATAACGATCAATGGTAACCTAAATCAGACAGGTACTATTCGATTTACGCCTCTCGACAATGGTAAGCGTACACGTATTGATTTCTCTCTCGATTATCGCACATTCTTCGGAGATCCTGAAGAAGAGCTCGCAAACTTCATCGAAGGTTTGCCGCAACAGCTAAAGGCTGATTTAGGCAAATTTAAGGAATTGGCCGAATCAGATACCTTTAAAGATGAACAAACTGAGAAAGAGGGCAGCGAAGTAACTGCTTAATTTTTTTTGTATCACATTTATAATGCGCACTTTTTCCGGAGTGCGCATTTTTTTTATGGTTTTTAACTCTGACCTGAGAACGGGGCAGGTTTAGATTCCAAAATCCAATCGCCTCTGATGAAAAGTACCGAGTCACTGAGTTTTTCTAATTTTAAGGCTTCGAAATTTTCTTTACGACCCCACTATCTTGTTGTAGGCCAGCCGATTGACCACTCATTATCTCCATTAATGCACAATCTCTCGCTCCGGTATCATTCCATCGATGCGGAGTATATAGCTGTTGAACTCCCGCCGAATTCTATAACTGATTTCGTTGCCTGGATCAATAATGACAATTTTTTGGGATGTAATATCACCATACCCTGGAAACGGGAGTTTGTACAATTTCCGGACCAGCTTTCTGAAGAAGTCCTGGCGGTTGGAGCGATGAATACCCTTTCAAAAACGGATGATGGTTATACATCAAAGGGTGATAATACTGATATCTATGGTTTCAAGGTTCCGCTCCTTGAATATGATAATTCACTGGAAAGAGGCCGGGCCATTATTTTTGGCACAGGCGGTGCAAGTCTCGCTGTTCAGTATGCTCTCATGGAAATGGACTTTGAAGAAATTATTTTAGTTTCCCGGTCGCCATATTCTGCGAATCCGCTAAATAATTCTGTTTTTACAGAAGTTGTAGACTATCATCAATGGCAAAGTTTTGCTGAAGAAGCAGAGCTGTTTGTCAATACCACGCCGCTCGGCATGGGAGCGAGGAAAGATCTGAGTCCAGTAGATGCTGTTGATTCAGACCTCCTTGCTGGTAAAATTTGTTACGATCTTATTTACAATCCGATCACCACTGAGTTTCTCTCACTGGCTGAATCGGCTGGGGCAAAGACGATCGGTGGGCTGGATATGCTTATTCATCAGGGATCCCGTTCGTTCGAAATATGGACTGGACACACCTTTCCGATTGAGAAAGTCAGGAATGTGCTTTTAAACTATTTTTCAGCCTGATGATTTATTATGCTCCCGAACAATTAAATCGTCAGCATAAACTTATTGCCGGTATCACGTATGCCAGCCGGGAGAAATACAATTCATCAGAATACATCGAGGGTCTAAATTTTGGTGAGAATACCGTTACGCCTCTGCCGGTTATTAAACATAACCTGGAGGTGTTAAATCATGAAATTAACCACGACGGTGAATTTGCACTTGCCGAACAGGTGCATGGGGCAGACGTAGCCGTAATATCAGATTCCGGATATTACTCCGGTGTTGACGGGCTGGTCACGACAACTAAAAATTTAGTGATCGCCATTAAAGTAGCCGATTGTGGTGCAGTACTCTTATCAGATCCAGCTAATAACATCATTGCGGCGGTGCATGCAGGATGGCGGGGTGCTGCAGCCGGAATCCTTCCAAATGCACTGGATAAAATAAAAAAGGCTGGAGCCCGGCCAGCCAACATTATTTGCTATATATCGCCGTGCATTTCGTTGCAAAACTTTGAAATTGGTGAGGAAGTTGCTGAAAAATTCCCATCTCAATTTATTGACCGTTCCATTGGGCATAAGCCTCATTTGAATCTCAAAGAATTCTTGCGAACTCAATTAGTTGATGCGGGCGTTGCCCCATCAAATATCGAGATTGATTCTCGTTGTACTGTAGACAATACCTCATTTTATTCCCACAGAAGAGAACGCGATAAGGCGGGACGCATGTTAGCCTTTATCAAACAATCACCGAACTAAATTACCCAATGTGCGCGTAAGTTTTTCCCAGGGCTACAATGCTCAACTTCCTGAGGGTCATATCTTCCCGATGAAGAAATTCGTTTTTTTGCACAAACATCTTTTAAAAAGGGGTATTATTACAGAAAGTCAGGTTATTGAGCCCTCTCTGGCAGATTTTGCATCTCTTTGCAGTGTTCATACTCTTAGATATGCCTCTGCCGTCTGGAATGGTACGCTCACCCGAAAAGAGGAGAGGCGAATGGGTCTTCCATGGAGTAAAAGCCTGGCAATACGCTCACGGCTTGCCGTTCAGGGAACTATAAATGCCGGTTTGATGGCACTTCAAGACGGAGTATCGGGCAACCTTGCAGGAGGTACGCATCACGCAATGCCAGATCTTGGAGAAGGGTTTTGCGTATATAATGATGTTGCTGTTGCCATAAAAGTGTTGACACAGGCTATGTGGGTTAAAAAAGTATTGGTCATCGATTGCGACGTGCACCAGGGTAACGGAACGGCAGAAATCTTTAAGGATGATGAAAACGTCTATACGTTTTCTATTCACGGCGAAAAAAATTACCCATTCAAAAAGCCCCCGTCAACCTATGACATTGGGTTGCCAGATCGTACTGAAGACCGGTATTATATGAACACACTTACTGATGCATTGAACTCAATTTATTCAGTTTTCACACCCGATCTGATTTTTTACCTGGCAGGAATCGATCCACTGAAGACAGATCACTTTGGGCGTCTTTCACTCACAAAACGTGGATTGCGGGAACGGGATCAACTTGTAATTTCTTCGGCTGCAGACAGGGATATACCTGTAACGTTGTTGCTTTCCGGCGGTTATTCACCATCAGTACAGGAAACTGCAGAAAATCATGCTATACTTTACGAATCAGCAGCTGAAATCTATTCGTCCCGATTTAATTAGAAATTTTTCTATTTTGACGCCCAATATGATGCATACCAAAGACAGTTCACAACTTAAGCGTATTGCAATTTTGGGAGCTACAGGTTCGATTGGTACCCAGGCTCTTGAAATTATATCTGATAATCCTGAATCATACGAGGTACTTGGATTAACCGCACATTCAAACTGGAAAAAACTTGCAACACAAGCCAACGAATTTAGACCCAAAAGGCTCATTTTATCAGATAAATCAAACAGCCAATCGTTTGAAGATGCCCTACTATATAAACCAGAACAGATTGATTACGGGCCAGAATCTCTGCGACAAATGGCGGCAGACCCTAATGCAGATCTCATATTAAATGCTTTGGTTGGTTTTGCCGGATTCAGCTCCACATATGATGCATTAAAAGCCGGGAATAGCGTTGCACTTGCGAATAAAGAATCGTTGGTTGTTGGTGGTGAAATATTAACCGCAATTCCCGGATTTCACGATCGATTAATACCGGTTGATTCTGAACACTCCGCTATGTGGCAATGCCTGGTCGGTGAAGATATGAACACTGTCGAGAAGATTATTATTACGGCCAGCGGAGGGCCCTTCAGGCAGTACAGCAGGGAAAAGATGAAATCAATCACCGTTAAAGACGCGCTGAATCATCCAAACTGGGAGATGGGAAATAAAATCACCATCGACTCGTCAACTATGATGAACAAAGGGCTCGAAATCATTGAAGCTCATTGGCTTTTTGGCATTAATATAGAATTAATAGAGCCCGTTATCCATCCTCAAAGTATTATTCATTCAATCGTTGAATTTAAAGACGGGTCGTCGAAAGCTCAGCTTGGCCCGCCCGATATGAAGGTGCCTATTCTTTATTCTCTTAGTTATCCTGACAGACTTCCGCTGAACGTACCTCGTCTCGACTATAAAAAACGGATGAGCCTGACATTTGAACCTGTAGACTTTATCAAATTTCCCTGCGTTGAAATAGCTATTGAGGCGGTGAAGGAGGGAGGCATTAAGCCGGCTGTGATGAATGCAGCCAATGAAGTTGCCGTGGAGCGCTTTTTAAACGAAGAAATTCGGTATATTGACATCCCTGTACTCATTGAAAAAGCACTGAGTAAGTTTAATCAACGAACAATTACATCACCCCAAACGCTATTTGAGGTTGACGCTGAAACAAGAAAATTTGCGAATACACTATTTAAGTAAAGAATGGACTGGATTATAAGTATCTCTTCAACGCTCGCAATCTTTATAGCGGCGATTTTTATATTGGTAACTATTCACGAACTGGGGCACTTTATTGCCGCAAAGTTTTTCAAAATGCGTGTAGATAAGTTCTCAATCGGCTTCCCGCCTAAGATTTTCAGCTTTAAAAAAGGCGAAACAAAATATGTTCTCGGGGCAACACCGCTAGGTGGATACGTAAGTATTGCGGGCATGATTGATGAATCAATGGATGATGAATTTCTTGAACAGGAGCCTAAAGAAGACGAATTTCGCAGTAAGCCGGTTTGGCAGCGAATGATCGTGATTACAGCGGGTGTGATATTTAACGCCATTCTTGCAGTCATCATTTATACGGGAATTGCTCTTTCATATGGTGAGGAAGTTATTCCAATTGAGTCGGTCGACAGCCTTTATATTCCTGAGGAATCTGTAGCACATGACGTGGGTTTTAGAACCGGTGACCGTATTATTGGCATAAACGGTGAACGTGTTGAGTACTTTAATGATATCTTCAATCCTGCGGCTATAACCGGCCGTGACCTCTCGTTCATGATTGTGCGTGATGGCAATGTCCAAAGTTTGTCAACTCCGCCAAATTTTCTCGATCAAATTGGGGAGCAGGGATTTATAAATTCAACTTACACACTGCCAAGCCGAATATCATCCATACTTGAAGGAAGTCCGGCGGAAGAAGCGGGGTTTCAGGCAGGCGATAAGGTAGTATCAATAAATGGCAAGCAAGTTGACTACTGGATTCAGATGGTTCAGATCATCCAAAATGCAGAAGGTGAACTCGATTTTACCGTGATGCGCAATGGCCGTCCAGTAGAAATGAGCGTAACGCCCGATCCGGAAACCAATCAGATTGGTATTGCTGCGCCGAACCCGAGCGATGTTTACAACGTCCAAACACTGAACTATAATTTAGTTGAGGCTGTAGGGCAGGGCTTTAAAAAATCAGAAGATACATTCGTTGGAATTATACAGGGCATAGGAATGATGTTTTCCGGTGATATTTCAGTCAGACAAAATTTGGGTGGACCGGTAGCTATCGCAAGTGTTACTAAGCAGGCGACGGATGCTCGCGGTTTCCTTGGATTCTGGGAAATAACTGCATTCCTTAGCATTACGCTAGCAATTATGAACATGCTGCCTATTCCGGCACTTGACGGCGGACACTTTATGTTCTTATTGTATGAAGGAATAACGCGGCGTGAACCAAGTGCTAAAGTAAGGATGGGTCTGCAGCAGATAGGGTTCCTGTTTTTGATTGGCCTCATCATCCTGGTCACATTTAATGATATTTTGAGAACATTTGGCAGTTGATTTATGATTTCAAAAGAAGGCATTGGTACGATCACGGTTGTTGTTCTTTTTTCATTAGTTGTCGGGTTTGGGTCGTCTTTTCTGCCGGACTTGCTGTCCTACCTAATCTATGCTGTATTGGGAGTTTTGTGCCTGCTGACGATTTATTTCTTCAGAGATCCTGATAGAAATACACCCAATGACGATTCACTTATTATTTCGCCGGCCGATGGCAAAGTAGTCTTAATAAAAGAGGTTGATGAATCTGAGTATATGAATCAGCCTGCGACTCAAGTCAGTATTTTTCTCTCTCCTTTAAATGTGCATGTGAATCGTGTCCCGTTTTCCGGTGATGTTGAATACGTTAAATATTCACCGGGTAAATATTTGATGGCGTGGGAAGATCACGCGTCTGAAGAAAACGAACGCGCACATTTTGGTGTGAAGCATCCATCAGGTACCAAAATGCTCTTTAAACAAATTACCGGGTTTTTGGCACGAAGAATTGTCTACAATCTCAAAGAGGGAGATAAGGTCACTGCTGGCGAACGGTTTGGTATCATGAAATTTGGATCACGAATGGATCTTCTTTTGCCTGATAATGTTGAGATTCTTGTAAAGAAAGGTGAAAAAACAGTAGCAGGTGAATCGATTATTGGAAAAATTCGATAACACATGAAATACCCGATTCAAAAATTACGATCGAAACGTAAACGAGCCAAACGAAAACGGAAGCAGATTCCAAGGATCGTTATTCCCAGCTTTTTTACGCTGATGAATCTGTTTTGCGGATTTTTATCGATCATAATGGTTGCAGAGGGAAATCTTGTATTTGGGGCATGGCTGATTGTAACAGCCGGACTTTTTGATGCTCTTGATGGGTTCATGGCCCGGCTGGCAAACGCAACCAGCGAGTTCGGCATTGAGCTTGATTCCATCAGTGATGTAGTCTCTTTCGGAGCAGCTCCCGGGTTTTTATTATACACCTTTGTATTGCATGAACTCTCGATCATCGGAATCATCCTAAGCGCGCTTCCGCCATTATGCGGCGCAATTCGCCTGGCACGATTCAATGTGGATTCCAAATATGTGACTTACGACTTTTATAAAGGCTTACCCATACCCGTACAGGCTGCGATGGTCTCAGCGCTTTTCCTAACGTTTAACAAACGTATGGACTGGTTCGTAAATTTTGAGCATGGCTTTCTCTCTTTTATTATTCCCATCGTGATTGTTCTATCATTTCTGATGGTTAGTACCATTCCTTTTGATAAAATTCCAAGATTTGATAAAGATTCCATCAAGAAATACAAAAATCGAATGATGCTATTTTTTGTGTATATCATCATTATCGGAATTTTTCAGGACATAGGATTGATGATCGTATTTACCTTTTTTATTGCAAAAGGACTTGTATTAGGAGCTGTTGTATTTTGGAAGCGCGCTTTTACGGATGAAGAAGATCCACTGGAAGTTCCTATTTGATACCTTTTATATAACAATACTTTTTACTTTATCTGATCCCCGATAAATGTTACAATTTTCTGCGCATTTTCCTGGCTCAGTGGTATCATCCGGCCATGTAGTTCATTGAGGTATAGCCATCCATCCATGTGTTTCTTTTTCAGGCGCACTGATCTGTCAATCTTATAAAAGTCGTTATAGAGCGATCGATTCGGCATCTGGTCAACTTTGATGCTCTTAATATCCGACAGGTCAATTGATTCTTCATGGATAGTTTGATCTCTTACAGAGTACGTAATCATCATCTCATTTTTCTCATCCGCGAGATTATAGGTTATCGTAATTTGTCCCTCACGTAGTTTAAAATAGCTCAAAAAGCCAATCACGAAGAAGGCGAATGCCGCAAGCCGCAGATAGCTTTCCAACAAAGCACTATTTGCATAGATATAACCACCTAAGAAAAGAGCTGATACAATCAAGCTTCCCAGGGTAATGGCCGGCCAGTAGCGGGAATATTTTTCTGATACTTCTAACTGATTTCTCATGAAAGCACTCGTTTTTCTATCGATTCGCCTGTTGGAGTGATGTACGTTTCAAACAGATTTGCCGTCAGGCAGGAGTGAACCGGACAGACCCACAATTCACTTAGATGTTCCGTTTTGTAGGCAGCTTTCAAAGCCTTAAGACCTGTGACTGTTCCATGCTCCTGTGAAATTGCAGTGACAGAGGTACCCTCAATTTTTTGAATGTTACCGTCGTCATCAATTACGACAGGCTGACCATATGTGTCACCTCCATTTATCCTTAGTCGTTCTTTGGAAAAATGGACGGCTCCGCCATGAATAATGCATAAATCCTGATACGGTTTCTCTTGAACAACCGGAACGCGAACAAGCAGTCCGAGATCTTTATATGAACAGCTGCCAATCTCAATTTGCATCAAATCATAGAAAATAAGATTTCCCGGTGAAAGCTCAGTAACAGGATATAACTCCTCAACCAGTGAAGAGGAAGGAGTGTCACCTAAACCAAATTCAACCCCAGGATATTGTTTCCGTAACTCTCGAAATGCATTTAAATCACGTTCAATGGTTTTGCGCACATCTTTTTCTCCCTGTACATGGTAGGTGCCACCGTCATGGATGTAAAATCCCTTGAAAGAAACATTTGAAGATTCGTTTATAGTGCTAATCAAATCGTTGATCTTATCTTTTTCAAGATACGATATCCCGCTTCTGTTATATCCGGCATCGATCTCTATCATTAGGTCAACAGGATGAATGAGATATTCACCGAGAAAATGTATGTCGTCAGAATTTTGAACAAAGAGTCGAATCGCAGAGTGTTCAGTAAGTTTATTAATGTCGCCTATTTGCTGCCGGTAAAATGGAAATGCAATAGTAATGCTATTCCATCCATGTTTTGAAAAATAAGCAGCCATTTCAGGTGTAGATACCGTAATTCCGTGAACACCTTGATCGGCAAACCACTGCCCGACAACATGCGACTGATGAGTTTTAAAATGAGGCCGAAAATCAGCTCCTAAATAATCAGCTTTCTTACACAGTTTTTTGATATTTTCTCGACAATTATTTTCAAAAACAACAGCTTTCGGCCGGTTTAATATCTGCATTATATATATAAGTAGTAATTTTTTTGGTCTGTTTGTAGACGTTCACAAATTAAATCAAAATATGAAATGCAACCGAGTTTAAAAGCTGTTATTTTGGTTTTTTAAAATCATTGAATGGCGTGAAAAAAGTTATCGGCAGAATTGAAAAAATCGGATTCCCTAACTGGGCTATCGACCAGCTGGATGCCAAGGTTGACACCGGGGCGTACACTTCCAGCCTGCACTGTCACAAAATAAACGTTGTATCGAAGAGTGATGGTGAGTATGTTCAGTTTTCACTTTTCGATCCAGAACATCCATCATACCAAGAGAGGGTTTTTGAATCCAAACTTGTAAAAATTCGAAAAGTTAAAAGCTCCAATGGGACGGTCCAAAAACGCTACACTATAAAAGAGACAGCAAGGTTTTGTGGTAAAAATCGTTCAATTGAACTTACACTGACCGACCGCAGCGCAATGAAGTATGACCTGTTGCTTGGTAGAAAATTTTTGGAATACTTCCTGGTGGATGTATCAAAGAAATATTTAACATCTTAATCTTAAGATAATGTCGCACAAACCGTTACACATTGTTGTACTATCCAGAAACCGTTCGTTGTATTCAACCCGAAGGCTGGTTGAAACGATTGAAAACAGGGGGAGCAGGGCAACCGTTCTTGATCACCTGAAGTGCGATATCGTAATTGAGCAGGATAATCCATCAATCTACTACAAAGGAGAACTCATAGATGATGTGGATGCTGTGATTCCGAGGATTGGCGCATCCGTAACATTTTACGGAGCTTCAGTTGTCAGGCAATTTGAAATGATGGGAGTTCCAACTGCTGTAGAATCACAGGCACTGGTACGCTCACGCGACAAGCTTAGAAGTTTACAGGTTCTGGCCCGCTCTGATGTTGGAATGCCAAAGACAGTGTTCACAAATTACTCAAAAGAGGTCGCGAAAATCATTGACAGTGTTGGTGGCGCACCTTTAATTGTAAAGCTTCTTGAAGGCACACAGGGCTATGGAGTTGTGCTTGCACCAACTAAAAAAGCAGCAGAATCCATAATTGATGCTTTTCACAGCATGAAAGCACGCGTAATAGTCCAGGAATTTATCAAGGAGGCAAAAGGCGCGGACATCCGTGCGTTTGTTATTAACAATAAAGTTGTTGGCGCAATGAAGCGCCAGGGAAAGGAGGGGGAATTCCGTTCTAATCTGCATCAGGGTGGAACAGGTGAACTGATAAAGCTCAGTAAGCGAGAGCGTCAAGTCGCTTTAACAGCTGCTAAGGTAATGGGATTATCGATTGCCGGCGTTGATCTGCTCCAGTCTGAACGAGGACCGCTCGTATTGGAAGTGAATTCATCACCAGGCCTTGAAGGCATTGAAAAGACAACAAACCAGGACATTGCTTCGGATATTATTACTTACGTAGAAAATTTAGTTGAAAAGGGAAAATCAAAGAAAAAATCCCCAAAAAACAAGAAGAGTAATGCCTAAAGAGATTGAAATCAACGACGAGAAAATTCATCTCGGTGAAGACAAGCAGGTAAATATTGGTATCGCCAGGCTTCCGACGTACACAAGTATAGATCTCTCGATTCGCATTATACGGGCAAAAAAAGATGGTCCGGTTGTTCTCTTGACAGGCGGGCTTCACGGTGATGAAATTAATGGAATTGAAATCGTCCGCCGGCTCATATCTGGAAATCAATTGAATCTTACCTCCGGTACCATCATTGCGATTCCGCTGATGAATGTTTACGGTTTTATTCAGAACGTACGTGGCGTACCAGACGGGAAAGATATCAACCGGTCGTTTCCCGGGACTAAAAACGGTTCTCTTGCCAAGCTTGTGGCCCATACAATTGTAAAAGAAATCATACCAAAGATTGATTACGGAATCGATTTTCATACGGGCGGGGCGAGCCGGGCAAACTATCCGCAAATTCGCTGTGTTCTCGATAATGAAATGAACCTTGAGCTTGCACAAGCATTTGCACCACCGGTTATTTTGCATTCAAGGTTAATTGATAAATCGTTTCGTAAAGCCGCCCAGCGCAAAGGCAAACCAATCATCGTATATGAGACGGGTGAATCTATGCGCTTTGATGAACACGGCATACAAACTGCCATTGAGGGTACTAATCGTCTGCTAAACCACCTTGGAATGCGCGAAGGTAAACTTGACTCTCCCTACAAACCGGCGGTATTCAAAAAGTCGAGCTGGATTCGGTCAAAGGTTGCCGGAATATTTAATCCCAAAGTAAAGCTCGGAGACATAGTGAAACCGCGCCAGATTGTGGGGAAAATTACTGATCCGTATGGAAATGAAAGTTTTCGGGTTATCAATCGCAACGAAGGGCGCGTAATTGGTTTAAATAACAGTCCGGTCGTTCACAAAGGAGACGCAATACTACATATAGCAACATCAGAACTTAAATGATAAGATGAGTACCGCATGCAGGAAGATTTAATATTTCATGTTGTTTCAAGGCGAAAATGGCCAAAATTAAACAAAGAAGGGGTCTATGCGCCCGAAGATTTTGATCCGGAAGAAGGAATTCGATGTGCTTTACCTCAAACACTGGAAGAGTATCTGAATACCGAATATAGCGGACGAAAAAATATTTTTTTGTTAGTTATCGATGTATCCAGGCTGGCAACGAATATGAAAAAGAGAAAAGAGGGGGGATATGTCACCCTGCATCAGCCCATAAATATTGATGCCATTCTGGATAAAATACAACTCGATTCAAACGAAAAAGGTGAATTTGATATCAATGTAAAGAGCTTTACATAATCATAGCCTCTAGTAAATCCCGGGAATGAAAAAATTCCGGTACGCTAAATCACCTTAATGGATTCAATTGACTCTTTAAGTTTATAAATAGATACCGGTTTGCAAATATAATCGTGAAATCCGTATTCACGAGCTCGTGACTTGTGGACAAAATCTGAATTCCCCGTGATATAAATGATGACGGGTTCATACACTTTTTTTATTTCCCGGGCCACATCTATGCCGTTATATGAGTCTTTTAGCATGATGTCTAAGAGTACGATATCGGGCTTATTCTTTACGATTTGTTTAACTGCATTTTCACCGGACGCTTCAGTTCCGATATGCTGAAGCCCGAGTTTGCTAACCATGATCTCAAGAATTAGTGATTGAATTCTATCGTCTTCAACAATAAATAATTTCATTTTTACACACAGAGAATCATTAGATAGGATATCGTTTTTGTTTTCAATTCGCTTGTAATTCATATGAAAAATTTTGTTCCGCAGTATTGATAAAATTTTAAATCGATATCTATAGCTTGGTTTTATCATTGGTGATTACGATCTGTATTTCGTTGGTATAGTAGGTTTCATAACCGGGTTTCTGTCAGGGTCAAAAATAAACGCTGGCAGATCCAATGTGTGTACAGCTATGGATTATGGATGCACCATCCGCGGACAAGTTGCTACGATCATTCAAATATGACGCAACATGAGTAGTTCAAATCTATAATGCTGTAACCCCCAAGAAAAGTTTAAATATGTAATTATTGCTGAACCACTAACTAAAGCTGAATAATTATGTCGTATAATATATATTATGTAAAGTTAAATTCGCATGACCATACGGGTCATATCTGAACCAGTATTAATGTATCATCCATCTGCCCTGTTTCAGCTTTTAACAGTCTGATTTTATTTTTGAGTTTATCAGATATTTTAATGGTGCCTTACGTCTGAGAAATCTGCTTACGATAAGTGAATCACTCTCTCGACTGAACTTCCATATATGGATTCACTTTATCAAAGCATTAACAATTAGTTGTTTGCAAAAAAAAGCCCGCACGAAAAAATTTCGGTGCGGGCTTTTTATATGCATTGCCTATTCAGCCATTACAGCTGAATGACTTATAGATCTTTGTTTAGCTTTTCTTGGTAACAAGTAAAACAATGAGTCCAATAATTACTGCAAGACTGATCAGAAACAGAATAAACATCAGGTTAGATACGGGTTCTGCGTGTCGAGCCCATTCACCTAATTTTATGTCAATTTCTGCTATTTCAGCCTGAGTCATTACCTCACCATTGATTAGATACTCGCCCCAGTCACCTTTAACAGTACTATTCCAGTAGTCGCTAAAGCTCTGATAAAGTTCCAAATCGGCCTGCTCGTTTTGTGCTATTGCAGTCTCAATGGCGTTATCAACAAATAGATTTAACGCGGTTACAAAGGCATCTTCATTCGAGAAAGAAGGTAATTCAATACCATTCTGATTGAATGCAGTGCTTATTGCATTCCAGAGCTTGTTATTAATGCTTGATTCCCAGGTTGATAACAGGTCAGTTATTTCCTGGCGTGCCTCAACGGGCGTTTCAGACGCATAGGTACTTGCCATTCTTTCCCCGATATCATCCCAAACTTCTGCAAAATAAGCATGTTGTGCCCGCATGCGAATATAATCCGGAGCTTCAAGATTTGCTTCCTGGTCAGCCTGGTTAATATATTCCGATAGAATCGTTTGGACAATATCGAGTGGATTATCGTCCATGCTTTCGCTTGCTTCAGCAATATCAGACTGAGTTTGAGCATCCATTGCCTGATATCTGCTCAGCAGATCTTCAAGAAATTCGATAACGAAGCTGTCTCTTGCCTCGATATTCTGCCGGTATTGTGTGACTAAAGCTGACAATCGTCGCTCGTTGGATGCTGATCTTTCGATTCGCTGACGCAAAGCAACGGCCTCTTCATCCATTTGAGTAACTTGATTTCTCAAATCCTCCATCTCTGCCTGTAGCTGAGCTATTCTTTCATTCAACTCTTCGACAATGTCGATGTTGTTTCCTGTTCCGGAGATACGATCACGCAGATCAGCAATGCGTCCCTGAAATGTTTCAGGGTGCATAGCTCCATTTATTAAATCCTGGTATCCCGAATAATCGGCTTCAAGCTGATCAATATCATCTGATATTTGACTTATGTCTTCAGATGAAACTGCATTGTCAATAGCCTGAGTTATTTCATTATACTCCGCCCTGAAATCTTGCCATATTTGGTAGTCGGATTGCTGAGCAAATGCCGAACTCCCTGCAACGATCATTAAAAGGGCTGCCAATGTAGAAATTGTTGGTTTCATTACTTTTCTCATATCTATCCCTATTGTCTGAGTCCGTTTTGATCTAGGTTGTACGTGTCTCCTGTTGCAATATCAACGAGCTCAATACGGCCGCTACGCTGATTAAAAGCCGGTTGTTGGAGTCCGTTACCTGTTATATTGATTTTAGTTTGAAGCTCGAGTTTACTTTCAGCAGGTGCAAACACATATACGTTGTTAAACCCTGCTGCTGTTAAGAAATAATATCCGGCACTGTTACGAATCAGACGAACCTGGTCTACAGAATCTACGCCCTCTTCTTCGAGTACAGGTGAAATATTAAATTGAACTGCATATCGCTGATCATGAACTTCCGCATTGGAGTCAGGTGTTAGTACGCTTTCAATGGGTTGTGCGTAATCAACTCCCTGCAGCACAAGTGATGGACCGCATGCAGCAGCGCCAAACAGTAATGCAACACACATTGAAAGTGTGATTAGTTTTGGTTTTGCCATAATAGTTATGTTTTCTGTGATGTTTTGGTGATTGGTTATATATGGTAAAATTTTAAAATTGTTTCTTTATACTGATAAAAGTGTGTGACAAGTATAAGATTTACCTTCAAGGAGTTCCAAACCTTTTAAACTATCTATGTGCATGATAAAGGAAAAAGCAATAATATTACCACCTAATTTTTCTATTAATCTGGCGCATGCCATTGCGGTTCCACCAGTTGCAATTAAATCATCATGTATAATTACATTTGCGCCTTTTGAAAGTGCATCTTTGTGAACTTCCAAAGAATCAACTCCATATTCCAGCTCATATTCTTCAGCAAACGTCTCTGCGGGGAGCTTACCAGATTTTCTTACTGGTATAAACCCGGCATTTAAATCCTGGGCCAATCGCGGTCCCAATAAAAATCCGCGCGACTCCAGCCCTGCGACAATATCTATTTTCAGCCCGTCATAAGGTTTTTTGAGCAACTCGGATGTCATCGAAAGGGTTTCCGGATCTGCAAGCAGGGGTGTGAAATCTTTAAATTGAATGCCCGGCATTGGAAAGTCCGGTATTGTCCGGATTTTACTATACAGTTTTTTAAGCTGTTCGTTTTTCATCTGTGTATTTCAGTATTTTAGCCATCAACATAGTTCAATCATAACATACCATTTTTCTAGCTTATGTTTAACGGAGATATGTCTTCGCCTCATGAAAGATTTATGCGAGAAGCGCTGAAGCTTGCTGAGACTGCTTACCTAAAAGATGAAGTTCCTGTGGGAGCTGTGGTGGTTCACCAAAACAGAATCATTGGGCGGGGCTACAATCAGGTTGAGATGCTGTGTGATCCCACGGCACACGCCGAAATGCTGGCTTTGTCGGCTGCTTGTACAACCCTGCAAGAAAAATACCTGCGTAACTGCACGCTTTATGTAACACTTGAACCTTGTATGATGTGTTCCGGAGCTGCCGTTTGGTCGAAGCTCGAGCGAATCGTTTTTGGAGCAATGGACGAGAAAGCAGGCTCATGCGGAACCGTTTTTAATCTGGCGTCGAATAATAAATTAAATCATCAAACTGAAATTATTCAGGGAGTTCTTGAGAGCGAGAGCAGTCAGCTTTTAAAGCGATTTTTTAAGTCGAAACGGTAACAGACTTTAGTCATAGCTATATAAATTCAAAAGCGAGAGGGCATAATTTATTTGCCTATTACCCTTTGCTTCAATCGAATCAGGTATACAGCAAGCTCTTTTCTTCCTTTTTTGGTTGATAGCGGTACAAGAAGCTTAAACCCAAAATAGAGAACAATCACCAGGGTAAAGAAAATGTGTATTGCATACTCCTGGTAAATTTGCAGGTAGTCGAGCATCTGCTGCCCAACAATAATAGATGTTCCCAGCACCAGAGGCGTCCAGATTAGAATAGAGATTAAGAAATAAATAAAAAATGTCGGAAATGCAGTTTGAAGAACGCCTGCAGAAAAATAGGTTGGAAATCGCGTGCCCGGCAAAAATCGGCTTCCCAGTATAATTTTGAAACCGTTGTTTTTGAATAACATCGCTGTCCAATCAATATCTTTTCGAGAAATGAGCCATTTGAATGGTGCTTTTTGTATGATTGGCCGTCCAAATATTCTTCCCAGCCAGTAGATACCTGAGTCTGCAACCAAAATACCTACAAATATCACCAGGAATGCTGCCCAAATTGTAATAACATTGCCGGCAGCCAGTAACCCGGCTCCAATACACCCTAAATCCTCGCTGATCAGTGTAACAATGGTCAAAAGCAAAACTAACATGAAAAACGCCCAGCCGGCTACCGGTGGAACATCTCCAAAG
This sequence comes from Rhodohalobacter sp. 8-1, assembly GCF_038150125.1. Taxonomy (NCBI): domain Bacteria; kingdom Pseudomonadati; phylum Balneolota; class Balneolia; order Balneolales; family Balneolaceae; genus Rhodohalobacter; species Rhodohalobacter sp. 8-1. The sequence continues at coordinate 178,916 of NZ_JBBVMF010000002.1, forward strand.
TTGAAATCCTGTTTTGCAAGCTCTATCCGTTCGGCGGAAATTTCGCCCGGCCCGGGTGTGGTTTTGGCATCAACGTTTGATAGAAACTCGTTATAGCTCCTGGCCCAGGTGACAGCTTTATCATGAATTGCAGAATGGTCTCCTTCATTTATTACTATTGAACTTTGTGGGATTAAACGATGATGCTCCCTGGCGGTATTAACTGAAATTTGCCGGTCTTTTTCAGAATGCAGAATATGTACCGGCAATTTAACAGACGATAGAATATCACGAAAAGCCCGTTGATCCATTTTGTTAAGAAATCGAGCTCCCTCAAGATCGATGGGAATATGTTTTTTCCAGTGTGCGAGTGGTAACCCATGATCCACCAGCCAGCCAACAGGGTACAAAATTGTGTAGATCGGTTGATTAAGCACATGATAGCCCAAAAAATGAAATTCCTGAACACCAATCGCCGAAATCATCGAGTAACTCCTTATGCTTCGTCTCATATTTTTTTCGAGCATCTGGATTGCAACGGCATTCCCGAATCCATGGCCAATAAGATCAACTTGGTCAATTCCTTTTTTTTCTAAAAAACGATGCAGAATATCAGCCCGGGCCTCCGGCGAGTGGGTTATCAATTCTCCCTCGCTGTTCTCTGATGGGAAAAGTGGAATAATAACCCGTCGTGAATCTGAAATTGTCTGGGAGAATCTCTCAAATTTTTGAATAGGTATAAATGGGTCAGGAATCATTAAAACTACGGATTGTCCGTTTGACGGACCAAAGTCTAAGTACGAAAATGGAAGTGCTGATCCCTCCCATTCAAGCGTTTCAGCAACTTCATATTTATAGGACTTATTCTCTACTGGAAAAAAATGCTGAACCAAAAGAGAAATTGAGTACAAAACAAGGAGTACCAGCAGGAGTTTTTTGTAGGTGCGGCTCATTACTAACTAGTACCTTTAAAACTGGAGGGGTTCAAATTTTGTGTCATTCGAACTGCACATCGGATTGAATAGCTGTGAAATATTTTTGTGAAGTTTTCGAGATAAAATCTTTCTATCATTATCTTTTATCACCTTGTCTCCAAAAGAAATGGTTGCGTGTATAACTTTTTCCTTTGCCAATCGGGTTAGGTGTGAATTGAGTGAGATATTTTCCCACCAGTTAACGACTTTGTAGGCCGTATCGTCTCCATTTTCTGTGGAATACCAGAGTGCACAGTAATGGGCACCCAGCTTTGAACGTGCCGGATACTCAAGCAGAGCCGCGCGAAACGGCAAAATTTCACATCCGGGGCTTGTCGTTCCTTCCGGGAACAAAGTAAGTCCTCTGTTATCTGTTACAGAATTTGAAATCTCTTCATTAACACGGGCTACATCAGACCGTCTTTTTCTGTCGATAAACACAACACCAATCGTTCTGGCAATAAAGCCAAGTACCGGCCAGTCAGCAACCTCTGATTTTGCAACGAAAGTGGTTTTTAACTGACTAAAAAGAACTATAATATCAATATAGCTCAGATGGTTACTGACCATAAAAAAAGGTGGTTCCGGTACATGGCCTTTAACATGCACCTTTATTGAGAGTGTTCTGGCTGCCCATCGGCCCCAGGTAGACAGAGTTTTATTGCGCCAATTGTCTACCGGCTTATCAAAAAGTCGTAAGACACCATAGCCGGCGATAAATGCCGAATACACTCCAAGGGTAACTGCAACAACAGATATGATCTTACAGAAGGCGTAGATTGATCTCATTGACTAAAGGTACTAATGTTTAAGAGGTAAATCTGCAGTTATCAAACGATTTTTTAGTCCATAAAAACCTAAACCAATTTTTTTGATGGTAAAGGTTTGATTATTTTAGTTTTCTGTTATTAGCAATCTGAGTTCATTACCTCGTCGTATATCTTTTATCGAATGTTGCGCGATCACCTTAAACGGGTTATGAAATATATACATTTTTAAATTTGAACTGAACCCGGGATTTTAATTATTGATCTTTTTTAAACTGCCAGCTTAGCGCTTCAGGAATTATGCTTCACTACAAAAAATTTATAAAAGATAACTCAAGTGACTGGGTAGTTTTCATCCATGGTGCCGGCGGTTCGTCTTCCATCTGGTTCAAACAGGTTCGTGCATACCAGGAGTATTTTAACGTATTACTGGTTGATTTAAGGGGACATGGTAAATCAAAAGAAATGAGTACGATGAAGGCGTATTACAAAGAAAAGTATACGTTTAAAACTGTCAGCCGCGATGTACTGGAAGTACTCAAGCAAAATAAAATTGAATCTGCCCATTTCGTCGGTGTGTCTCTGGGAACAATTATTATCAGGTCAATTGCGGAAATAAAGCCCGAGGTCGTAAAATCGGCTGTAATGTGCGGTGCAATCACACGGCTTGACGTCAGGTCCCGCATTCTTGTTTGGCTTGGACATACCTTCAAGAAAATTGTTCCCTTCATATGGCTTTATAAACTCTTCGCATGGGTAATTATGCCAAAAAGAAATCACCAGGAATCAAGAAGTATGTTTATAAGTGATGCAAAGAACCTTGCTAAAAAGGAGTTTCTTAAATGGTTCCGGCTAACCTATGATGTCAATCCACTGTTAAAATATTTCAAAGAGAAAGAGATGAAAAATCCCACGCTTTATGTGATGGGCAGTGAGGATCATATGTTCCTCCCTCCTGTTAAAAAAATGATTGGGAATTTTGAGCGAAGCGAGCTTAAAGTTATTGAAGGCTGCGGGCATGTTTGTAATATTGAAGAACCGGAACTGTTTAATAAGATCTCTATTGAATACTTGATCAAGCAAAGTTCCAATGTTCACCAGGATACTTTAGCCAACTGATAATTATTTTATAGTAACGCTACAAGATGTTGATACACAAGACAAAAGTTGTATTATAAAATCCAGATTACATCAATTTTTTTAAAGGACTCTTTCCATCATTTTACTATTCTGAATAACTCTTTGGTCTGGTCAAACGTGGTGTTGCACAAGATTACAGACCTTGATCAAAAAAAAAGCCCGAACGAATGATTCGGGCTTTTCTCGAAATGGGCTATACTTCTTTACAAGTTACTCTCCGTTTAACTTGAGCCTTCTCTCTTGCTTAATCAATCTTGATAACCATGCTTCAGGCTGTCGATTTGCCTGAATCTGTTTTACATATTCTATAGATTTCTCTTTTGATTCAAACCCTTTATAGGCGACAAAGAAAAAACCGGTCACCGGGTTGTACAGCATATGAGCATCCAGACCCTCCTCTTTAAAAGAACCATAAAGTCGATCAGCGTTACTTCTAACTTTAAAAGACCCGCCGATCACGTAAAACTCATAGTCGCCATGATTGCTATTCACATTATGCATCTCCATCTCCTTATAGGCTCCATCATATCCCGACAAATCACGTTTATGCAACGGTGTATGCTGAACTCCTGCGTATTCCGACCCCGGTCTGATCTCATTCATATCGACTTCTTCACGTTCAACAGTTTCAAGAATACGGCGATTACTGTTATCTGATGCTGATGTTACGTCTTCCGAATCGTTTACTGCCCCAGAAGCCGGACCATTCATGCCACTGTTTTGTGACGTAGATGGCGGTACCGGAGATTTATCGCTTATATATTCCATGTTGTTGCGATGTCGCTCTTGCTTCTGAGAAAGTAGTTCACCTTTACTTTGAAATGATCGTTCAAGTCGTTCATCCAAAGATTCCTCGAGCTCCGCCTGCAGCAATACGATAAGTTCTGATTCCTGGCGATCTACGGAGTTGTATCCAAATAAATATTTCAGGCCAAAAAACCATCCGGGTAAATCCTTCAGGATGGGAATTCCCCGGCGAACTTCTGATTCCTCTGTTCTGTAAAGACCTGCAATAACTGTACTTTCACCATCCAGTAAGAGTGCATGCGTATTAGCCTGCTGCTTATTGATGATGGTGCTGACAGGATCGGGTTGTGCTGATGATCGTTCTGCCTCAAGCTCCAGGTAGATAAGCGTGGTATCCCCTATTTCTACAATCTGTGGACGAACCAGCAGAATGGTTCCCGTACTAAAGAATTGATCAGTGACATTGCCCGCAAAATCCCGCTGTTTAATTGAGAAATCCTGTCCAACCTGGATTCGTCCTTCCTGGCCGTCCATTACCTTTACGCTTGGTGTTGCAAGTATTTGCCCGAGATTGTCGGCCTCAAAGGCACTGAACAGAGCCTGAACTTCAATACCTCCGCCAATATCTCCAAAGTTTACGATAGAATTGAAGACACTCTGAGACACATTTTGTGCGCCTTTAGAATTTACGGCTACAAATCGGCCATCGAACTCAGTGCTTGGTAAGCTTTCGCTTGATTCTTCTCCCACAAAATCACCCAGGTTATCCGGAACACTATTCGATATGGTGGACCAGTCGACCCCAATTTCCTGTAATGCACGTTTGTTACCCTCAAAAAACGTGGCATTGATACGAACTTCCCGTGTTTCGGTGTTAACGGTAAATCCGTCGAACTCTTCGCCCGAAATTCCGGAACTTTGAACAGTTTCGTCTGTAGCTGAAGTAAGTTCCGCTGCCTCCTTCTCGGTAACAATTTCGAGAATATCTTCTGACTCAAGTACAACAAGTTTCTGAACCCGCATAATGTAGTTAAGCGCGTCTTTCCAATGCATAGCTGGTAATGATACACCTATTGGGCCGGTTGTATTAGTACGATCGATGATAAATCGATTTTCGTATTGCTGGGCGTAGTTCGTGAGAACTTCAATTGCATCCTGGAACTGGGTTCGTCTATCGAACGATATCATCTCCTCTGGATTAGTATATTCCCGCGGCGGTCGTTCTGCTGCTGCCTGCGAAAAAGCAATTTGGGTGAAACCTAAAAGGAATATAATTGATAAAATGACTGATTTGATCATAAGTTTTGGACTGTTCATCGTTCTACCTCCAGCGATACTGATTCGATTATACCGCCCTTATTCAGGCGAAAATTGGCGATACCCTGATTAATATTTATGGTTTCGAGGAAACCGAGATACACTCTGTCGCCCTCTCGAAGTGTTTGTAGCGAGCCGGTTTGATCGAGCAGGTAAATCATGCCGTTACCTATTCCCACAAGCTGACTCTGTTCAATGTTAATTCTGTTTTCCGTATTCGGCTCAACATTTCGAATCAGCGGATAAAATGGGTTATGGGATGCAAGTGTAATCTGCCCCGAGATTCCCGGTGTGCCGGACACATTAAAGTAATTGAGCCGGTCGTAATAGCTGGACAAGCGCATTGTAAATGTTACATAGCTATATTCTTCTGCCTCATTAACAGGTGATATTACAAGCTGTTCAATCTTCTGAACGGGTTCACTATTCTCAATACGAGTCAGAAAGTTCAAAACGGATGTATATGGCCCTCTTCCTGAAAGTTGTGATGTAACAATACCATACCGGTCGTTGCTTGTGGAATCGCTAAACACATAATCGAATTCAATCGGCGCCGTGTCACTCAACAGCGACAGGTACCGGTAGATACGATCAGGATTATTGGTTCTAAAAAGAGTTTTATCAAAATTTTCGATAAACATTCTGGATTCTTCAAACTTAACTTCCAGTTCGGGTAATTGATCGGCTATGGCCTTTTTTCGGTCATATTCCGTTTGAAGAGAAGAAACCTCTGCCTCGAGCTGTTCAATTATTGGCTGCTGATAAAAGCGGATAAAAAGATAACCACCTGCTCCAATCAATATTAGAGCCACCAGCAGAATGAGAGTATTTCGTAATGCGTACGACATAATTTAAGGTGTTGAAGCGTCTGAGATTTCAGGATTCCATTGAGGTGTGAACAGCGACGGATCATCAACTACGTCGCGGATCATCATGGAGAAAGCGTAAATTTCTCTCTCGCGGATTTCCTGTTTGCGTACATTTAGCAGCGTCACGGTTTCAAATTGTGACGCAAGTTCCGGTATCCTCTCCTGATAGAGAGAAAAGCCGTCTACCATAATCAAATCTTCGTTTTGTCTGAACGACGAAACCCACAGACTTCCGGTATTTTGAACGGCGCGGTTAAACTCATTGAGAGTTACAGTCCATTTTATATTATTTTCATTGAGCTCCTGCAGCAGTGTAAGCTGTTCCTGCATTGTGCTCAACTCCTGCGAAAGCTGTTCAGATCTGGTTACAAGAGGTTCAACATTGGTAATCATCTGCGTGAGCTGTGATGATTCTGATTCCAATGACTCAATTTGAGACTGGTTTTGCTGGTAAAAATGATTCAGCACAACAGGACTCAATCCAATTAGAATCAGAAGCAGAATACCATGCCATTGAAGCCTGAAAATCTTTTGCTGATCAATTACGTAAGAGGGTAAAAAAGAGAGTCGTATTTTTTTGGTGATCTCCGATTTTGCCGCTATTTCGGCCAGACCAATGGCTGTTGTATAAAAGGGTACAGTTGCACTTAATGTATCTCCGTAAATGACCTTTTCATCATCAAAAGTGAACTCTTCAACCTTCAGCTCACTAAAGCTTTCACGAAAGAAGTCAAGAACAGGTGTGCCTTTTCCGTTGTTAAAAATGATCAGCTGATCAAGCCCGGGTACCTCTCCTGTATCTATCTGGAAAAGTATTTTCGAAAAAATAGTACTCAGATAGTTCTTATCATCATACCCTTCATTTATAACGGGAGATACCTGTAGCAGCTGTTCTCCTTTCAAAAAAAGGAGTCTGCTCTTTGTTTTTCCCACCTGGAGAAGAGCCGAAACAATTTCGGGATTCATCTCATAATGCTCTCGGTAGAGCCCCGCCATCACAGATTCATCCGGGGTGACATCACCAATCAGGTACTTTTCTTTATTATTGGTACCGGCATTGAAAACAAGTGAAAGCGTTGGCGACTCATATTCAAGAGACCCGATGACCAGTGTGCCGTCGTCGCGAATCTCAAAATCGTAAAGATCTACATTCGGCTGACGGTTATACAGCGAGTAGAGCTTGTCTTCAATAATATCAACGAGCTCTTTTTTCTTGAGTTCAGAATAATTCAGGTCGTTGAGGAACTGGAAAATAGTATCGCCGGCAGGGATATTTACCGCAACATATTTTCTTTCTGAATCAACCGACGACAGATAGTCATAAACCAGTTTCTCATTCGAAATCGATTCATCGGTCTCGGCCATCAGGTCTTCCCGTGGATCTTCCCCGAACTCCTCTTCATCGAGCTCAGCGAGATCAATTTCGCCGAACAGTTCATCCGTCTCTTCTTTAGCTGAGCTCTTTTTCGCTGTTTCTTCGGGTTGGGATTTATCAGTGCCGTTATCAAGGCCAAAAATGAGGTCAGCATCAAGCTCATCTTCAAACGCATCACTCTCCTCATCCTCCATTGGTAAAGGCGAATTTGCTTGTTTAATGGGATTCACAAGCGTTAACTGATCCACACGCACAACGCGAAGCTTATTTTTTTCAGATACTACCCTGGCAAATTTGAGGCTGTCCCCTTCCAGGCTAATTCCAATATATTCTTTAGGTTTAAACATAGCTTAGTAATCCAAGTCGTTAAGGAGCTGGTAAAGTCTCTTTTTGTTATTGGCATTGTTGATAGCTTCCTCTTTCGAGATGATGCCCTCATCAAACAGCCGTTTCAAATCCTGCTCCATCGTGATCATTCCTTTTTCGCTGCCTTCGGCAAGCATCTGGTAAATTTCATTGACGTTATCGTTACGGATAGCAGCGCGAACTGACGGTGTGACCAGTAAAACCTCCTTGGCCAGCACCCGTTTGCCATCAAGGCTCGGAATCAATTTTTGACTTATAACGCCGGTTAAAACATCTGCAAGCCTTGATCGCACCCTGTTTTGTTCCTCGGTGGGAACCTCACCCAAAATCCGCTCTATACTTTCCATTGCGGACGAGGTGTGGAGCGTGCCAAATGTTTTGTGACCAGAGTCTGTAATTTCCAATGTTGTCATGATGGTTTCCGGATCGCGAAGCTCACCAATTACAATAATATCCGGATCCTGCCGCAGCGCCTGAATCGCCCCGTTTTTAAACGACGTTACATCCCTACCAACTTCCCTGTGGCGAACCACGGAGCGTATCGGCGTGTGAATTAATTCAACCGGTGAGGCGATAATGACGATATGTGAGTCAACCGTACGGTTGTTGGCGTCAATAATCGTATCGAGCGTACTTGATTTACCGGACCCCGTGATTCCTGTGATGAGCGTCAGCCCATATTTATAATATTTCAGGCTAAGCGCTTTGGCTACTCCCGGATGTACACCAAGTGTTTTAAACGGACGGATTTCTTCATCAATTTTCCGCATGTTCAGCGCAAGGTGCTCAAGGTCGAAATAGGCATTGGCCCGAAACCGCTGGGCTTTTTCGCCATTCTGGGTTGGCAAGGAATACGAAAAGTCAAGGTTTCGATTCTGCAATAACTGATGACGCTGCTCCTCGGTGATAATACTGTGAATGAGCAGGTCGGTTTCCCTGTGGTTGAGCGTTTCAGGAATATTCAAGGGTGATTTATTGCCAAATACCCGATACCAAATCTTACCATCACAACCGCCGCCGCCAATATCAATATCCGATGCTTCATTCTTTCGCATGTGGAGCAAAAACGTATGCAGCGAATTCATCAGCTGCTTGCGTTTCAGATCATCAAGCTGTTTGATCTGTTTTCCAAGCTCGGCGTGATAGTCAAGTCCCCGGAAGGAATCCGGTATGTTTTGAAGGATCTCTCCCGCAATTGAACGAATCGGTGCCAACGATACTGTTGATGTTTCTGACTCAACCATGAAGCAGTGATTTTTAAATATTAAAAAAATCTAATGTTTACTTATATAGACCAACTCACAACCAGTTTGTTACAAAATAATTTGAAGAATGGTGATATTGATCAAAGACGATTTTAAGACTGCGGCCCGATAGTTAGCATTTACCGGGCGGGCAAGATCTACTTACTATTACTTATCGTCCAAAATGGTTTTTTCTAAAGAAAGGAGTGTAATAGATGATCGAAAAGATATGTCGTATGTCTGTACTGTCTGAAAACGAATCAGCAGCATTTAGGAGGTGAGCTACTAACCTGGATGAATTGCTGCTGTTGCCTAACGACAAGCTAAATCAATTGGCTCTTTGTTGATTTGTGTGGATAAAATTTAAAGTGCTTTCATGATTGGTAAAGATTTTAATCTCTGTTGACTTCATGCAGGCTTTAAAAAAACCCTGAATTGACATCTATGTCAAAATCCATTTCCGAATCATATCCTCATAGAAATGAAAAAACTTTTAATAACAATATTCACCAATTAATGAGGAATCTATTAGCCAACCAATTAAACCTTTGAGTTAAGGCAGCATTGATTTCTTTAAATAGTACAGCTGAGTGTTCATATTCGAGATTTTATTTTGCTGGATCTCTATGATGTTTTTGGTAAAAATATTGAAAAGTTTTTCCGGCCGTTTGCGAAAATAATTCAGCGTCTCATATCGATCATATTGCAGCATAATGCAGTCCACCTCGCAGGTTACTCTGGCAAGCCGGTTGTTTTTGCTGAACAGAAAGGTTTCTCCCATAAAATTCCGTTCGCCCAGGGTGGTCAGCTGAATATTTTCTTTCCAGATGGAAACTTTACCCGTTGCAATCAAATAAGCTGAGTTGACATATTCATCTTCCCTGATGATCGTATCTCCTTCCACGAACCGAATTTGTTCTCCCAGTTCGAGAAATGCAAGCGTATCTTCATAATGAAAGTTTTTCAACAGATGCGGCGGATCTTTTAACAAGTCCCGTAAATGCTTCTGCATAATATCTGTGCCCGATTGTTTTTCCTCTTTCATACTCAAATGTACTAATCGTCTACTGTGATTGCCATAATTTCCTCAACGGTGGTATCCCCTTTCTTGATTCGCTCTCTGCCCGATGCCCGAAGAGTAAGCATACCATTTTTTATAGCCGTTTCCTTAATGTGTTCTTCATCAATTTCTCCGCCAGACTGCAGGATAATACGTTTTATCTCTTTGGAAAAATAGAGCGCCTCCATAATTGCCACTCGTCCCTTATATCCGGTATTATAACATTTTTCACAGCCGGCTGCTCTATAAAATCTGGAATTTTCAATTTCAGTATCGTTGAATCCAATTCCCCGCAAAGTTTCATGCTCAGGGCTATACATTTCCTTACAGCTACAAAGTCGACGTACAAGTCGCTGTGCCATCACAAGATTCACCGCATTTGCTATCAAAAACGGCTCAATTCCCATTTTGTATAGTCGAGAAACCGCACTTGGAGCGTCATTCGTGTGAAGCGTTGAGAACGTAAGGTGACCGGTGTTCGCCATTTTAATGGCAACCTCGGCCGTCTGAAGGTCCCGCATCTCACCCACCAGCACAATGTCGGGGTCATGCCGAAGAATACCACGAATAGCTTGTTCAAACGTCATATTCTTACCAATCTTAAGCTGACGTGCGCCTTTAATCAGGTACTCCACCGGCTCTTCAATGGTAAGCACGTTCTTAGTGGGATCAATAACGTAGTAGAGTGCGGCCACAAGCGTGGTAGACTTACCGCTCCCGGTTGGTCCCGTAATAATTACTATACCAGACGGCTTCTCTATCGCTTTCACAAAATCTTTCTTGGCCTGCTCCTGGAGACCAAGTACGTTAAGGTCGGTAATTACCTCACGGTCATCCAAGATCCGAATCACAATTGATTCGAATTTACGATCAAACTGTGCCCCAACCATCGGCATAATCGACACCCGGTACCGAATGTTGTAGTTATCTACGGCCCGCTGGATAAACCCATCCTGTGAGCTGTCTCTTTCAAAGCGGTCTACATTTCGTGTTTTATCTTTGATGACAGCCGTAATCGCTTCCGGTTTCACATTTTTCTGCTGATACCAGAGCTGAAGCTTACCGTCTGTCCTGAATCGTATATCCGTTGTTGTTGGGCCGCTGGGGATGATATGCATATCACTTACCCCACGCCGAACCCCCTCAACCAGCATTCCCTCAACAAGGGAATTAAGCATACTTTGGTTGATTTCTGCATCAATTTCGTCCTCATCAACCTCCTCCTCTACCTCGCTGATATCACCATCCTCCATGTCGATATCCTCGAGCAGATCCAAAAACTCATTTTTCTGCTCGTAAACTTTGGAGAGGATATCATCAATCAATTCATACCGGCAATAACGAATGTCGAACTCTTTATAATTGAGGTTCGATATAAGATTCGATAATTCAGGGTTGGAAGGATCGGGTGTTGCAATAGTGAGCGAAGTGCTGTTCACAGCAACAGGTATTGCTTTTTGATGAACCAATTCATCAAGTGTTTCCTTGGGAACTTTTTCGAGATATGTTTTTATCGACTCTATTTGATCTTCCGGCAGGGCATCAACCCCATAATAAATCTCATCGAAAGCATAAATACTTGCGATTTCACGCATAATAGCGTGACGGTCCAGGTTGAGATCCTGGTGCAAGATTTGGCCCAATCGTCGGTTTGACCCTGCCGGCTCCTCATCGAGAATTTGTACCGCAAGGCTCAGCTCTTTCTCACTTATGACACCTCTGCTTAACAGTAGATTGCCGATGTGTTGTTTTGTATTAACCTTGCCCATACAATCTGGAAGTTCCTCTGATCAATCAATTTGTTGTTGTTCAAACCGGTACACTTTTGGGAATGCAAACCGGCCGATAAACTACCCTTGAACTATCTATTTGAGGGTAGTTGGGATTACACAGCGTTTGACGGTTTTAATAGTATTTGTAATGTTATCGGTCAAACAGCTGGGAAACTAAAGTGGGCTTGATGAGGTGAGTAAGTACCAGGATATTTAAAATGAAGTTTGAATCACCGGCACTAAAAGCAGCACATATTTGATAATGAAAGGCTACTGCTGAAACGAAAATTACCCACGACATTCCATTTTTGTTTTTAGAGAACTGAAAATTGATAAATTGTGAAAGATTTTCTCTCTTATGAAACGATGTGCGTAGACGTTGTGAAATACTGAGGGCCCCACCCCTGCCCCAATAATAACTGGCTTCGGAAGTTTTCTCAGGTCCGAACCCTCACTGGGATGGAAATAATAAAAACCCTTTGGAATGAATTTATCCCCACTTTTTTGAGACATAGCGATTTGCTGAAAAGACCTCTCCTCGCCCGAAGGCTAAAAAAAAATAATGTATCAACTGTAAATTAATTTACATGATATAGCCACGAAGTCCCGAGGACACTAAGGATCACAAAGGTTTAATGGTTGAAATTATGGAACTTAGTGTATCTTCGTGACCTTGTACCTTTGTGGATAAAATGACTAATCTAAGGGTTTAATTGGTAGTTCTTTCACAACCTCACCAAAACGAGACAGACTCCAAAGCGACAGGCGGTTGCTGAGCAGCAACGAGCCAGAGGTGGGTTTGTTGATCTGTAATATTAGAGAGACATGGATCTACCTTGGCAATCCGATGAGGAACCTGTCGGCATCTCTTTCGAGATTTTGATTGACCTCGTCAGACATTGCATTTTTAGAGAAAAAATTAAGCGAGGAATTTTAAAACTGTGCCTTGCTGAAACTCAAGGAAGCAGCTCTAAGAAAAATACCATCTCTCAGAAAAAAATGCGGAATGGGAGAGATTCTGCTATGGGCATCCATTCGGTATCTCTTTCGAGGTACTATAAAGGCGGGAAATATAAAGATGGAAATCGTAAAATGCGGAGAGGGAGGGATTCGAACCCTCGGTACCTCTTTCGAGGTACACACGCTTTCCAGGCGAGCCCATTCGACCACTCTGGCACCTCTCCGGGTGAAGAATTCAGTTGTTCCTGAAAACTTGCAAGCCAAGAATATAGGGGTTTACTAATCTACTATCAATAAAATGTGCTGTTCTTTCATAATCTTAAGACTCGGCATCTACATCATCAACGAAATACATGGTGCCGGCAGCAATAATCATCACAATTCCGCCCAAAACAAGAGCGAAAACGGCCTCTCCTTCAAAGTACGTTCGGGTAACGTAACCAAGAATAGTCGCAGCTATGAGCTGTGGTAAGACAATGAAAAAATTAAAAATTCCCATATAGAGTCCCATCTTTTGAGATGGAATCGAGCCAGCCAAAATTGCGTATGGCATTGCAAGAATTGACGCCCAGGCAATACCTATGCCAATCATGGAGTAAATGAGATGTATCGGGTCAGATATATAGTAGATCATGATCAATCCTATTCCGCCGAGTATGAGTGACAGCGCATGTACCCACTTTCTGCTCAGCAGTTTTGCCATTGGTGCCAGGCCAAATGCTACGATGGCGGCTACCCCATTGTAAACGCCGAACATCACACCAACCCAGTCGGCCCCTATGTTGTATAGTTCACTCGTTGTATCAGTTGCTTCGTAAACATGAGCCGTCACGCCGGCTGTCGTATAAATCCACATGGCAAACAGGGCGAACCATGAGAAAAACTGAACTAAGGCCAGCTGCTTCATTGTTTTGGGCATGTGAATAAAATCGTGCATCACCACTACCAGCCCCTGTTCTGTTTTTCCATTCTTTTGAAACAAACCTGCAAAAAACATAACCACACCAATTGCGATTAATCCGCCTGTAGCAACGTAAACTTCCTTATCCAGAGCATATTCATAGGTCAGGTAAGTTGTAATTACGCCAATGACTGTGAAAATAAGTCCAAGATTAATTTTCTTCTGACCTTCGCCGGCAATGATAGGGACATCCCGAATGGCGTTTTTGTCTTCTATTTCATTTTTTTCAGCCGCTTCAAATGCTTCCAGTTCCTCCGGTGTATATTCTTTTGTGCGAAAAACAGTCCAGAGTACAGCACTTAAAAATGCAAAAGCACCAAGGTAAAACGACCACTTGACTGATGGCGGAACCAGTCCGGGACCGGCCGTATTGGCCACGCCGAACCAATTTGTTAAGATCCAAGGAAGCGCGGATGCCACTACCGCACCTGTACCAATGAAGAAACTCTGCATGGCGAATCCTTTCGTTCGCTGTTCCGACGGCAGCATATCGCCGACAAATGCCCGGAACGGTTCCATAGAGATGTTTATAGAGGCATCCATAATCCATAACATACCTGCGGCAACCCACAATGCCGGTGAATTTGGCATAAAGATGAGTGCGATTGAGGCAGCTATTGCCCCAAATAAAAAATAGGGCCGTCGTCGTCCAAGCCGGGTCCACGTGCGGTCACTAAAATACCCGATAATCGGCTGAACCACGAGTCCTGTTAAGGGCGCGGCTATCCATAAAATCGGAATATCGTCCACATTTGCCCCGAGCGTCTCAAAAATACGGCTGACGTTTGCGTTCTGTAATGCAAACCCAAATTGGATACCGAGGAAACCGAAACTCATGTTCCAGATCTCCCAAAAGCTAAGTTTTGGACGTTTTTGAGGCTTCATATTTTTTGAGTAGGTGACTTATTAATTTTGGAGATGAAAACCGTATTAGCGGCTCAATAATTTATAGCGGTGGGGCTCCATTTCGTAGTTTGAAGAAACGCTGACCGAATCAAGGCTAAACTCATCAAACCAACGACCCTGGTCGCCTGAATCGAACGTGAAATTGACGGGTTCATCTGAGAAGTTTAATATCACAAATACCCGGTCTTCATCTTTGATTCGCTTATATGAAAATATCGCATCATTTCTATCGGTAGATGCCTTTAAGTAACTTCCACCCTCGTCACCGTTGTACAGTGCCGAATTTTCTGACTTAAGCGTCAACAGTGTTCTATAGAAATCTTCCAGTGGATAATTACCCCATTCAATCAGGTCTTTCTCGAAAAAATCGAGCTGCTGATCAAGGCGTGATTCCTGACCGCTATAAATGAGTGGCATACCCCAGACCGTAGCCGACATCACCGCAAAATTCTCGAAATTCTTGCCATACATCTCAGGATCGCTACCCGTCCAGGAGTTTTCATCATGGTTGGTTGTGAAAAACATGCGATAATCAGACTTATCGAATTGCTCAAAATTTTCATTAAGTGCTTCATCAATAGCAGACAGTTCAGCCTCACCGGCCCCAACATTCCTGATGGTTTCCGCATAATCCCAGGCATAGGTCATATCGAATGCCTGATGAAGTTCAGGGACTTCTGCCTCAGCCAGCATAAATACCGGCTTGATCTCGTCGAGCCTTTTCCTTGCTCTTACCCAAAAGTCAGTGGGTACCATGTAAGCAACATCTGCGCGATATCCGTCCACACCAAACTCACTTACCCAGTACTCCATCGCCTGGATCATCTGCTCCTGCATCTGGGGATTGTCTACATCAAGCTGAATAACGTCTTCCCAGTCTTCTACAGGTGGTACGAAGTTTCCATTTTCATCTGTTTCATAAAACTCGGGGTTTGTCTCCGTCCAGACATGATCCCAAGCGGTGTGATTAGCTACCCAATCGAGAAGGACGTTCATATCATACTCATGAGCCGTTTCAATAAGATTCCTGAATTCTTCTTTTGTGCCAAACTCCGGGTTTACGGCTCTGTAATCAGCCACTGAGTAATAACTTCCGAGGCTTCCCTTTCGGTTTTTCTCTCCAATGGGATGTATAGGCATCAGCCATAAGATTTCGACGCCCATCTCCTTTAATCGCGGAATGTGTTCCGTAAAGGCGTTAAATGTTCCTTCCGGTGAATACTGACGAATGTTAACCTCATAAATTGAGGCGTCAACAGACCATTCCGGTGGTTCGGGAACGTACGCTGATGCGGCTGGTGTCTCCTCATCGCATGACATCAGGAATGAGGCAACCAATAGCAGAGTAAATATCAGGGTAAATCTTGAAGATGATATATTCATGATGTCATAATTATTATTCAACACTCCATCAAGCAGGATGAGATTAACTCACCCTGCTTTAAAGGACGCACTATTTAATGAGCGACATTTTCTGAATTCGTGTAAGCCCCTGGCTTTCCAGTCGTGTAAAATAGATGCCGCTGCTTAATTGAGACGCATCAAAGGTGACCGTAAATGTTCCGGCCGGGTGATTTTCACGTTGAACAAGCGTTGCGACTTGCCGGCCCAGCGCATCGTAAACATTCAGCTGAACCGGGCTGGCCTGTGGGATATCATACGAAATGGTGGTCGTTGGGTTAAATGGATTTGGATAGTTCGGTCGGAGGCGGAAATTCTCAGGAATATCAGCACCGGCAATCTCTTCATTACTCACAAATACTCCTTCTTCCGATGCCGGAATTTCCTGTGACGTATAGATACGTACTTCACCTGGTGCCATCTCAAACGATTGATTGGTTTCTGTCGCATTGAGTTCGGTACCAGACACAAAATCATACCATGTGCCGGTTTCCGGAAGTGTAATAGATGCACTTTGGCCAAAAACTCCAAAATTGCCCACGATAACAGCGTTCATATCATTGTGCAGCAGTTCTAACGATTTGATTTCACCACTAAGTGATGAGCTAAACTGCGTTTCAGCACTCGTAAAAACCGGACTTGACTCCCGTAATCGTAACAGTTCGCTCCAGGTACGGTAAAGATTATACCGGACTGAATTGTCTGCATACTCCCAGCGAATTGGTTTTTCATCTGTTCGGCCGGGATCGGATGGCGTACAATCTCCCGATCCGCTGCCACCGGGCTTCAGGCACTCGCCTTCTCCCCATCCATAGCCGAGTTCACCAAACTGCCAAAGCATTTTCGGCCCCGGTATTGTTAGAAAGAAGGACCCTGTAAGCTTTTGCCTGTCAATGGCAGTCCTGAAATCTGTTACATCGTATTCCGTATCGCTGTTGCCGAACTTACGGTTTTTGAGCATAATCCACTGTTCATCATGGCTTTCCATATAGCCTACAAGATGAGGATTGCTCCATCCTCTGTTGGCAAAGTGAATACCTGAAAAGTTGGACTCCTGCGTATAGCCCATCGATGCCTGGCTGTAATTGTGATTATGGTTGCCCCATAGCATCATTCCATAATCGGAAAGTTCAATTTCCTCAGAATTCGCAGCAAAATGCTCAAGAATAACATAGGCTTCAGGATCGTAAGACCAGATTTCATCAGCCATCCGTTTGAGATTTGTAATACGCTGTTCATTGCGTCCATCAAGAAGCGATTGGTTATCAACATTTGATGCAAATCCTTTGCTTAAATCAAACCGATAACCATCAATATTATATTCTTCAAGCCAATGCCGGTTCATCCGGTCCAGCCAGTATTTGATGTAGCTATTGTCGTGATTCAGATGAAAAAAGACATTGTAGGCGTGGCCTGGTCCAAGCAGAGGATTTTCCGAACTATTTGTGCCAAACATACGGACCAGAGGTGATTTATCATGGGCGTGATTATACACCACATCCAACAAAACAGCCATGCCGCGCTGATGTGCCTCATCTACAAATTCTCTGAATGCCTGACGAGATCCATATGATTTCTCTAGTGCTCCATGAAATGTTGGATTGTAGCCCCAGCTGATGTTTCCGTCGAACTGCGATACCGGCATCAATTCAATTGCATTAATTCCCAGGTTCTCGAGGTAGCTAAGTGTATCGCGCAAGGTCGAAAATGAGCTCTCTTCAAGAAAATCGCGCAGGAGCAGCTCGTAAATGACGAGCTCTTCCTTGGCAGGACGTTGAAAGTCAGGAACTTGCCATTGGTAGTCTGTTTGTCCCGTTTCAATGACGGAAACCATTTCCTCTGTTAGCCCCGCTGGGTATTCAGGCATATCAGGATAGATCGTTTCCGGAATGTATTGGTCGAAGTCAGGATCCAAAACCAGCTCTGAATACAGGTCAGCCACACGCAATTCTCCATCAATCAGATATTGAAATGTGTGCTGCACGCCCGGCTGTAAGCCATCAATTTCGATCCAGAAATGGGCACTGTCTGCACTGGCTTCATCAAGATTCATGTAATACTCATCCTGTACTTCCCAATCAGAGAAACTCCCAATCACGTAAGCGAACTCTTTGCCCGGGGCAAAAAACGATAGCGTTACTTTGTCGGTGTCAGAGGCGTGATATGTGATTCCGTCTTCAATCCCCTGTGGCCTTGCCAGCCGTACAACATCAGGTTTGATGATAATACTGAGCGTATCAGATGCTGTGGTTCCTTGCTGATCTTCGGCCACAGCATAAAAGTCAGTACGGCCTGATCCTGTCACAACATATGTAGTCGAGAGCATGTCAGTGTCTGAAACACTTACAATTTCGGTATCACCCTGTAATAACGTTATGGAGGAAAGCGTCCCCAGTTCAGAGGAACCCGCAATTTCGAAATTTATGCTCTGACCGTCGTCCGCAAAAAAAGGATTTAGACCCACGATCGACGGGCTCGTAAACCGAACCTGGAGTTCATCATCAAACAAGTCAACAAAAAGATCTTCGGTTTGGAGCGAGCCGTCACTGTTTCGAAGGACAAACGCCAATTGCAGCACTTCACCTTCAGAATCAGGAATTTCATAATACTCCCTGATATCGTCAATTTGTAGTTCCCACTGATCGTTACCCAGCGACGTTAGTTGTGCACGAGAAATATTAACCGGCCAATCGGCAATGACGTAGGACCAGCTCCCGCTGTTTTTATCAGCTTCGTTAAGAATAACACCCGTATGGGCATACACGCTGCCGCTGTAGCCTTGAAGATCATTATTCTGGGTCTCTGACACATCAAACACAATTGTCAGTGGCTTATCCTCTGCCGGAAATGCCGGATCGGTTTTGATGGCCTGCCCAAAAAGGGATAGCGGAATAAAAAGCAGTATCAGCGTAGTGACTATGGTGCGTAAACTGTATTTGTAGTTCATATTCTATGCTATTTTTTTGCTATCAGCAAGAACTTCAGATGAGCTCCTGATAACAAGTTCAGGTTTATAAATCAGTGTTGTGGGTTCCTCTTTTGGCTTGCTGATGCGTTTGATCAGACTTTCTGTTGCTTCAGCTCCCATCTTGTATATTGGCTGATGAACGGTGGAGAGCCCGATATATTCGGCAATTGTAAGATTATCGTATCCAATTAACGGGATATGCTTGCCGGTCTCCTCCATCGCTTTCATCGCACCGATTGCTTTAATGTCTGATGCACAAACACAAGCTTCGGGTAGCGGATCTATGGACAGGATTTTTTTCATTGCCTGGTACCCGCTTTTTTCAGTGAATCCATCCCGTGCCATATCATCACCACGCTGAATTAAATAATCATCGATCTCTATTCCAGCTGCAGACAATGCTTTTTCATACCCTGTCAGCCTTTCAATTACGGGAACTGAATCCGGTGCTGCTGATAAATAAGCTATTCGTTTGAATCCTTTTTTTATGAAATAGTCAGTTGCCAGGTAAGACCCTTCAACGTTGTCAACGTTCACGGAATCAAAAAACGGATTGGAATCATCAATGACGGAAATGGGGACTTCAAATTTCTTGAAAACTTCCCACTTATTCTTTTCAAAGTGAAGGGAGACAAATAGATAACCATCAGCCCACTGACGTTTAATCTGGTATTCCACTTGTTTGAACGGGTCTTCATCAGACGTTATATGAACAATATTTAGCTCGAAATTCTTTGCAGTTAATTTGTCCTGGATGGCACTTAATACCTCCATGAAAAAGTGGTTCGATATGATGGGAATAAACATCATAATACTGTTCTTCTTTTTCCTGGCTAAGCCCTGTGCAAATACTTGTGGATGATATCCCATTTTATCAGCCACGGCCAAAACCTTATTACGTGTCGATTCCCGAACTCTGCCTTTTTCATTGAATACTCTTGAAACAGTAGCAATACTGACGCCCGCTGCTTTGGCTATATCGTAGATTGTATTAGGCAATGGTTGAGTTGATCTGGTTGAAAGTCAGTTGAAAATCTTGTCGTTTTTATGTTCCGATTCATTGTGCGCTATACATTTGAAGAATTCGGAGTCTGACAATATTATCTTTCTTTAAAATCATACGAAAAAACTACTGTCTTATCTTATAATCCTGAAAGATACAGCAAAATAGTGCATGAGCTGTTTTACCGATTATTAATGTAAGCGCTTACATAATATCTGAATAAAAAAATTCAAGGTCAACCTTTTTGATTGCATATATAAGTAATGCGAAAAAATGGTGGTATTTAGGAAAAGCTATACCGATATGAATAAAACCTGCAGCCAAAGCACCATTCTGCTGTAGGTACAGCACGATGTATTATACAAATAGTTAAAAAAGCTGTTTCACATTGAATGGTCGATTTCTATGATGCAGGCTGAGAATCTTTTTGCTCGTCTTGGTCAACTGAACCATTGCTATAATTCTTAACAACATAATTGTCGAGAATTTTTCTAAACTCTGCTCCTATTCCTTCACCCCTCAATGTTTTGTAATGTTCACCATCAACATATACAGGAGCTTTAGGCTCTTCAAATGTGCCGGGTAGTGAGATTCCAATATTTGCGTGGCGCGATTCACCCGGGCCGTTCACAACACAACCCATCACGGCCACATCCATTTCTTCTACACCCGGATAAACTTCACGCCATACCGGCATCGATTCCACAATGTAGTTTTGAATTTCATCGGCCAGCTCCTGGAAATAGGTACTTTTGGTACGCCCGCATCCCGGACAGGATGTTACCTGCGGAATAAAGCTCCGAATGCCCAGCGATTGAAGAATTTGCTGGCTTATGCGAACCTCTTCTGCCCTGTCGGCTCCGGGCATGGGGGTTAGCGATACTCGAATGGTGTCACCGATTCCTTCCTGCAGGAGAATACCGAGTGCAACAGAGCTAGCCACAGTGCCTTTCATTCCCATACCGGCTTCCGTGAGGCCAAGATGCAGCGGATATTTAAGGTCTTTGGCAATTCTTCTATATACCGTGATGAGGTCCTGTACGCCGGACATTTTGCAGCTAACAATAATTTTATCGGACGAAAGACCTACATCTTCTGCAAGAGCCGTTGAACGACGCGCACTCTCAACCATTGTATCGAGCATCACTTCCTTCGATGTTTTTGGGTTGGGGCGATTATTGTTTTCATCCATGTATTGTGCAAGCAGCTGCTGATCGAGAGAGCCCCAGTTCACCCCGATGCGAACCGATTTATCATATTTAATGGCCTGCTCAACAATTGTGCAGAAGTTTTTATCTCTTGTCTTTGTACCCGTATTGCCAGGATTAATTCTGAAGTTTGCCAGAGCCTTAGCCATATCCGGATAAGCCGGCAAAAGTTTGTGCCCGTTGTAGTGAAAATCGCCAATAATGGGAACCGTCACTCCCCTGTTCAGAAGTTTCTCTTTAATGTACGGGACCGCCTTCGCTGAGGCATCATTATTCACGGTTATCCGAACAAGTTCCGATCCAGATTTGTGCAGATGATCAATCTGATCAACAGTTTCATCTATATCCGCTGTATCAGTGTTTGTCATAGATTGTACAACAATCGGATGATCTCCGCCTACGGGAACATCTCCAACATTAACGGTAATAGATTTTCTGCGTTCAATAGTGTTCATAATGATTAATCAGATATTTGAATTTTCTGTATCGAAAAGTCTGCTGCTAAATTCTGTTTACTAACAAAAATTGTATTTCCTAACGTCTTCACACCTCAAACCGTGTGTAAATGAGAATAATTCAGAGTTTAAAAATAACACCCTAACAATATTTCTTGCCTGCAGTATCGTGAGTAACTTAGTTCCGTTTACTCAGCTCAAAAAGTTTCTGTTTCTCCTCTTTAGTGAGACCGTCATATCCTTTTTTAGAAATTTTTTCGAGAATTTCATCAAGTTCATCGGCATCCTTCTCTTCCATTATTTCCACATCTGCAACGGCGTACATATCTTTATTCTTCTGTCGCTTTTTCTTTTTCGATTTCGTCCCTTTTCCTTTAAACATCTGTTCGATAGGACGAATGAAAGAGCTTAAATCATATCCTTCGTAGTGCATTTTTACAAGCAAATAACCTGTGCCGGCACCGCCAAGGTGTACAAGACGTGCTATGTTATCTCCTGCTCCGATTAGCAAAACGTCGAGTGCTACAAGTCCAGCCACAAAGAAACGAGCTTCGATCGGGGGAAGGAACAGCAGCATGATGGGAGTGGTGGGAAACAGATATGCGAAAGCAACGAGTGTACCTAAAACAGCACCTGAAGCTCCAATCACAATATTTGATCCTACTATGGATGCAAGTGCAATCTGTAAAAGTGCGCCGCCAATACCGGCTCCAAAGTAAATAACTGAAAAGGATCGAGGCCCGATAGTCTCTTCAACCGTACGTCCCATCCACCAGAGCCAGAGCATATTAAAGATAAGGTGAAAGGCTCCGCCGTGAACAAACATATAGGTAACGATTCGCCAAGGCTGTGTAAGGGCTGTAAATGGATCAGGATTAAACCCAAAAACATTCACGATTAATTGGCCTGCGAATATCATCAACAAAAAAACGATAACATTTATCGCTATAATTGTTCGTATAACAGGTGGGATTCGCATGAATCCGCGCTTGAGTGTATTCCAGAAAGAATCGTAGTCGTACCTTGACATAATTAGTAACTCTGTTTTGAGCCTTTTAAGCCCCAGTACTTAATGAGAATAAAACCAACAACCATACCACCAAGGTGGGCAAAATGAGCAATACCGCTGCCCGGCCTGAATACACCGCTAAGCAGTTCAATGGCTCCAAAGATAGCAACAAAATACTTAGCTTTAATTGGAACCGGAGGTATCAGTAACACGATGTAGCGATCAGGAAACATCATACCAAAGGCAAGTAAGATTCCATAAACAGCACCTGAAGCTCCTACCGTAGGAGCACCGCCTGCACCAATGAACATATGTATCAGGGCAGCACCTATTCCGGTCAGGAAATAGTAGACGGTAAACCGTTTAGTTCCCCAAAAATTTTCAATAGCCTGTCCAAAAATCCAAAGAGCAAACAAATTGAAGAATATGTGCCCCAATCCACCATGTAAAAACATATATGTAACTAACTGCCAAGGTTCAAACAATGGATGACCAATAGGCCAGAGCGCACCAAACCGGAAAAGTAAATCCCCAATGGTTGGTGTAGCGATTGCCAGAAAACAAAGAGCATTAACAATAATAAGGTGTTTAACAGCCGGTGGAAATACTGAAAACTGTGCGTTAGGTGAAAAACTGTCGTTTTGAAAATTCAAAAAATCGTTATTGGTTTAAAAAGTTCTGTATTCTGTAATATACGTTGATTCCGCTTAAAGTTACGCCGGGAATTCCCTGACCCGGAAACACAGTATCTCCTACGAGATATAGTCCTCCAAACGGTGTTTCATTTGGTGTCCAGTCGAGTAACGAACGATCCATTTGCTGGGGGATTCCTCCTACGCGTCCTTTCTTTCGATACACCCAGTTATTCCATGTAACCGGGGTAGACGAAAATACCGTTTCAATATTTTCGCGACTGAAGCCGTCAAGCCGTTCAACCATAATCCGAAGAATCTGTTCCTGAACCATCTGTTTATGATGTTCATAGCTGCCGTTGAGCTGAAACCACCAGTCAGGGTCTGTATGGGTTGACACATTTATTGTACGAAACCCATCGGGCGACCGAACTCTGTCATTCGGATGGGACAAAGATACGAAGATTGAGTCGGAATTCAGGCCTTCTATCTTATCATCTTTACGGAGGTGTATTTGGTGATGAAGCGGGATGTTGCGTTCAAATACATCTTTTATGGCCATTCCCATCGTAAAGGCACCCCAGGCTTTTTGGTACTTGCCGCTCTCTTTATCGAAATATTCCGAAATCCGGCCATGAGTAATACCGCTCATATTCCAGACAGGCAGATTACTAATCACAAATCTGCTTTGGTAAGTAAGTTTTTTTCGTGCTTTTTCTGAAATTACTGTAAAAAGGTTGTCACGCTTATCAATGCTGATAACTTTCTCTTTATTTCGGACCTTACCGTTATTTTTTTCAATGAAATCTCTGAGCGTATGAATCATTACAACAAGGCCGCCGGGAACAGAATAATTTGTTGCGTTTGTATAGGTACACGCGGGAGCGCCAAACAGAAAAGGTGTTTCTGAAGATGTTGCCTGGGCCGATATCATCAGCTGCTCATCCAAAAAAGTGATAAAATCAGGGTTCGATATTCCTTTCTCTACAGCAACTTTTTTGACTGAGCGAAGTGCGTATGGCAAGACCCAAATATCCCTGGGATCATTTTTCAGCAGCCGAAACCAGTCGAGCGGTTTCTGAGGAGGAAAAAAGTGATTTTTACCTGATACTTTCCAAACAACATCTGCAACCTTAAATGCCAGTTTCCAAAAGGATTCTTGAGCATCACGTTCACCAAAATGTTTGATAGCTTCGTCAATCCACTTTTGCCGGTCCTGGTATCGTGTTATTTTTTCACCGTTGAAGTGAACCTGCATCGAGGGTTCTATAGGAATCTTTGGGATGGTAATGCCGAGATCTTCCTCAAGAATTCTAAGCGGCTGATGCTCATCAAAACCAATAAGGGTTGTTGCACCTGATTCAAAAATGTACCCTTTTCTTTTGTAGGATGAGCTGCAACCGCCAAGAGATAATCCTGCTTCCAGCACGAGCGTAGAATAGCCGGCGTTTGCCAGGTAGGATGCCGCCGTCATTCCTCCCATTCCCGACCCAATAATGATGCAATCGTAGATGATATTGTCTTTATTCATGCTGTTCAAACAATCATAAAGGATTGATGGGTTCCTGAGGAAAGCTTAAAATTTTACAAAATTAAGTTTCTCAGATGAGCAGTAACTGAACAGAAGAGGGCTTGCCAATACAGCGCGTCTGGACGCTGTTTCTGCTGGCTGAGAGATTAGAGACACCCATTAAATCTGACAGCGTTGGTTTTTTACCGCTGAAACCTGAGTTCGATTATAAATCAGGACCAAAAGCACTCCCCTCCTGTGTAAGGAGGGGCTGGGGGTGGTAGCCATTAGGTTTTTAAGCTTAAATACGACTCAAAAAGCCTGATTCAAACACCCTTCCCAAAGGGATCCCTTATATGGGAAAATGAGGTGCTGAAAGAAGCCCGGCAAAGCCCCGAGGGATCGGGACCAGAAAATACTGGCACCGGGATTGCTGTCAGGTCTTTATCCGACAAATAAGAATTAACATAACATTGGAAGGTTGACTCAAGAAGATAAAAGAGTCAAAATTTAATCCGAAGACGGCTGACACGGCGGCAATATTGAATCACTAAGCCACAATCGCAGTATCCAAATCTGCATTGGCAAGTACAGGCTGGCTGACCGGCTCGTCGGTTTCAATTACTCCATCACGCAACCTGATGATTCTGCGGGCGTGATCGGCAATTTCCTGTTCGTGGGTTACAACAATAATGGTATTGCCATTTCTGTAAAGCCCTTCAAAAAGGCGCATAATTTCATCACCGGTTTTGGTGTCGAGGTTACCCGTTGGTTCATCAGCTAACAAAATTGAAGGATCATTGACTAAAGCACGGGCAATTGCAACCCGCTGACGCTGTCCGCCGGACAATTCATTCGGCTTGTGATCCATTCGATCACCCAAACCAACTTTGTGCAATGTTTCAGATGCACGTTTTCTTCTTTCCTGGGTCTTCATGCCGGCATAAATCAATGGCAGTTCAACATTACTGAGGCAATCAGTTCTGGGAAGCAGGTTAAATGTTTGAAATACGAATCCAATTTCACGGTTTCTTGCCTGTGCCAGTTCACCATCATCCAGTTTACTTACATCGTTTCCATTCAGAACATACGTTCCTTCCGTTGGTGTATCCAGGCAGCCTATCATATTCATGAGTGTTGATTTACCAGAACCGGACGGCCCCATAATAGCGATGTACTCATTCGGGTGAATATCGAATGATACGCCATTGAGGGCATTTACTTTCATTGTACCCATCAGGTACGTTTTCTTTAAATCGCGGATTTTTATGACAGTTTCGTTCATTGTTTCTTCGTTTTGTTGCGTATAGGTTTGCTGGCGTAAATTATATTCTTCAGGAGGTGATTATGACTCGCTCGTCTGAATGTTATTTGACACTTTTATCTTATCATCCTTTTGCAGTTCGCGTGACAAAATTCGGTAATTACCGGTTACTATTTCATCACCATCCCGGACACCACTCAGAATCTGGATATGCGTGTTGTCACTAATTCCTGTCTCAACCTCGGTGCGTTTTGCAACGCCGTTATTGTTTATAAATACAACTTTCCTGAAATCTTCTTCCTTCGAACTCCTGTTGGTTCGCATGGCCTCACCGGCATTGGTATCAGCGCCCGTAGAATCTGATTCAAGTGAATCACTTTCGGCAGCGTCCGCAGCAAAGTCCCTAACTGTTACTGCCTGAATGGGAACTGAAACAACATCAACCACCGTATTTGTACGAATATCTACAGTGCCAGACATTCCCGGCTTAAAGTTTGGAGATTCGGCCCGGGTAGGTGTTTCCTGATCAGTTACCTGAACGATAAAGTCTTCTGGCCCCGAATCGAGATTGTGAGGTGTTGTGATACGAATTTTCACCTTATAGTTTGTGATCTGTTCGGCAGAACCACTACTTGAAACATCAGCTGAATTGGCAATTTCTGTCACCCGTCCTTCAAAAATACGATTTGGATACGCATCAACCTCAATATCAACAAGGTCGTCAGTACTCACATTAACGATATCGTTTTCGTTGACATCAACTTCAACTTCCATTTGGTTCAGGCGGGCAATTCTCATCATTTCAGTACCGGCTGTCTGGGCATTTCCAAGCACGCGTTCGCCCTCCTCTACTGAAAGCCTGCTGATTGTGCCATCTCGCGGTGCTCTTATGACCGTTTGCTGAAGTTCTTCCTCAGCCCTACGCAGTTGAGCCTGGGCACTTTGGATCTGGTATTCGGCTGCTTTTAAATTTGCCTGGCGAGCTTCGTACGTATTCTTAACCTGGCTATATTCCAACTCTGAAATAAGGTTTTGCTGATACAGCTGATCACTTTTTTGGAATTCTGACTGAGACTGCAGCATGTTAGACCGAGCCTCTTCCATTCTTGCTTGCTGAGAGAGAAGCGAGGCACGAAGCTCATCAATCCTGGCCTGGTAAATATCAGGTTTGATTCGCAGTAAAAGATCGCCTTCCCTGATGAAATCTCCCTCTCTGACGTTCAGTTCAATAATTTCACCGGATACATCAGGCCGGATAATTACCTCGGTTTCCGGCTGGATTCGACCAGAAGCTGACACGATTTGAGTGATGGTCCGAAGCTCAGCATTGGCGGTTTCTACGCTAATTTCATTCTCTCCGGAATCCATCCATCCCATCGCGTTTGCAACCACACCTGCAGCTACAAGCACGAGTACCAGGATGCCCGCGACTTTTAAAAGTTTTTTTGTTGCCGAACTACTTTTTGTCATCGTATTACTCTCACTGTCTGTTTAATTAGTTGATCTCAATATTTTCATCAAGGCGGCCGATATAATAATCAAGCAACCGTTGCTGAAAGATGAAGTTATACACCGCCTGAACCCGCTCCGACTGCGCCTGTACATAGTTTGCATTGGCAAGATTAAGCTCAATCAGTGTCGTTGCACCAATTTCGTATCGTTGTTGCTCAGTTTCGTATGCGCGTTCTGCAGCTATTAAAGATTTTTGAGATGATTCCAGCTCTTTTACGATAGAGGTATAATCATTATAAGCCTGTCGCACTTCTTCACTAATTTGGAATCGAACATTTTGCAACTCAAGCTCGCTATTTTTAAGCTGTATTTTAGAGCTTATGAGGTTTGTACGATTGTTCCATCTGTTGAATATCGGTATAGACACAGAAAAGCCTATGTTTCTGCTTCTCTGCAGATCGAAAAACTGGTCGCTGAAAGATGCAACCTCTCTAATCATAGGATTATCAGGGTCTGGCACCCGAAACTGATCACTCCAGCGAGAACTTATTCCTGCACTCGCTGAAACCGACGGGAGCAGATTGGCACGAGCGATGATTTGAGCCTGCTCATTACTCTCAATTGCAAGTTGCTGAGCCTTGAAATCACTTCTGTTATTCAATGCAGTATCAATCATCTCATTAAGATTAAAGTTGACAGGTGCAATTGAAAGTTCATCCACTGAAGGCACGTTAGTTTCAATATCGGTGATGGTATCATCCTGCATAATTCGAATCAATTGTGCTTTACTTACTTCCAGTGTATTTTCTCTCTGAATCACCGTCAGTTCATTACTGGCAACCGTTGCCTCCTGGTTAAACAGATCAACCGTTGGCAGTGAGCCTACGTCTACCTGAGCACGGATTTGTTCAAGCTGGCTTCTGGAAGCTTCCAATGTTGACTCTGCGATTTTCAAAAGTTCTTCATTTAATACGACTTGGAGATATCGGCTGGCCGTATTAAAGATGACCGTCTCTTTTAGCCTTTGATTTTCTTCTGCCGTTGACTGATTGTCTACCCTGGCCTGTCGTAAATTTGCGATGTTTGCAAAACCATTAAACACCGTTACGTTAGCGTTTAGGCTGCCTCCCACTCCTTTAGTAGTTGCATCCTCAAACGAAAGATCTTCCTGGATAAACTGACGACCAATATTCAGTGAGCCATTGAAGTTTCCACTGAGGGATGGTAAGAAATCTGCCTTCGCACTAAAGACACGTGTATCTGCAAGCTGCTTGTTATTTGCGGCTTGTTTCAGCTGGTAGTTATTTTCGAGAGCGATATCAATCGCTTCCTGTAAAGAAATGTTGGTCTGTGCTTGCCCAATTAGTGGAAGGAAAAGCAGTACTGTGATGATGGTGTATATGCGAATCATAATTGTTTTTTAGTCGAGTTTGGGTGGTACTACGCAAGAAGTGTAAGGAGAGTTACAGTATTTTTATTCCCGATTTAGAAATAAAAACTTTTTTTAACAATTCAGCTTTTCCAAAATGAACTACCTCGGGGCAGAGCCCACGAGGTATAAACTTAGAACCAATAATTTTTGGTCCAATATTGAGCTTATTCTGGAGTGTCCCCCTTCGAAGGGGGCAATGGGGGATGATCAGTTAAGTTTCTGAACCAAGTTCAGGACATCTCAACACTCAGAAAGTCATCCCCCAGCTCACTCCGTTCGCTTCCCCCTTCAAAGGGGGACTTTTATCCTTTCCGACCCAGAGGGTCGGGGAATTAAACCACTTTAGATTAAAAGAAGTGAATTTAAAATCGGTTGGAATTTTTAGATAGGTGTATAGTTACATTCCAACTCCATAAATGAATCAAGCACATTTCATCAAAGATGCGGTCCGGTTTACCTGTCTGACTTATAATCTGATGAAGGATTCTCTTCAGATGAATCCGATTTAGATGATGTAAGTCCGGGCATAACTTTGCGATCAACAATGTCTGATATGTAAATCATTGCACGTTTAGCTGCCATGCGTTTAAGTTCGCTAATGAGAAGAGATGTAAAACCGGTGCCTTTAGATCCCGAATTACTTCCGACGTCTGTTGGACGACCCGCGGATTTTCGTTTTTTGCGCCCTGATACGCCCGCAATTAATCCAACAGCTATTGAAATTCCGATAGCTTTAAAGGGATTATCCCTGATTTTTTTTATCGGTTTTAACGTGGTATCAATTCCGCCGCTAATTTTACTCGCTTTCCGGGAATACTTCTCTTCAATGAGTTCAATCTCACTCTGAAGTTTTTCCTTTCGTAATTGAATATCATCAATATTCTGATTTTTCTTTTTACTCAAAACCTCTCACCTAATTCAGTTTCTTTTTATCATTGTCAGGGTCAGCTAGTGATGCCGTCTTCTTTTCAAAATTCAGAGCAATCTTCTCAATAATGTCACTTTGGATCTTCTGTTCAAGATTTTTTGAACTTCTGTTATAGAAGATGAATCCAAGAATTAGCAGCGGCAGCGAAGCTAGAAAAAATCCCAGTGCCTGGCTATTCAGTAATTCTCCCAGAAAAAAACCAAGTGCAATCCATAGAAACACGATGCCAAAAGAGAGAAAAAGCAACCCTATAAATTTTTGTATAGATGTGGAGACCGTAAATGCAATTTGCTCCGCAACCGTTATTGAAAATAGCTCAATACGGTTCTCCACATATTTACGAATATCCGGCCCGGGGGTAATTCGGTTAGATGCAGATTTCTTTGTGTGCTGTTCTTTGGAATCAGAGTCCATATGAATCAGGATTTGAAAATCTTGCCGATTAAATAACCTGCAAGAGCACCGGCAAGTACGCTTTGAATTGGGTTTTTGCGTATGAAAAGTTCAGTTTCTGTTTTAAATTCATAAAACCGGTCTTGAATCTCAGCATTTTCGATCATCTGACGACCTTCATCAATTACATCTTCAAGATCTTCATTCAAACTATTTAAAATATCTTCTTCCATAATGTCACGCTTTTAATTTTAATTAACTGACTTAAGATAACAGACTGATATGTAATGAAAAAGAAGATTTGTCGGTAATCGTTCGGTAAATTTAGGCTATTCGTACCGGAGGCTCTCAATGGGATCGAGCTGGGCAGCTTTAAATGCGGGATATACCCCAAAAACAACCCCAATGATTGTCATCCCAAGCAATCCGCCAACAGCCGAACTCCAGGGAATCACCACGCTCGATTCAAGCCACAGAGCAGCAGCATTACCCAGGGCGGCCCCGAAAATAATTCCTATGACGCCGCCGATCTGGCAAATGGCTATCGCCTCCATCAAAAATTGAGAAACAATTGCTTTTTTAGTGGCTCCAACAGCCTTTCGCACCCCAATCTCGCGCGTGCGTTCGCTTACCGATACAAGCATAATGTTCATCACACCAATGCCTGCCCCAAGCAGAACAATACCACCTATCACAAACCCAATACTGTATAATATTGCCGTAAACGAGTTAAATGAGTTACTGAGTGACTCATTTGTTGTAATTTCAAAATTGTTCTCCTCAATTGGATCCACTTTGCGAATGACTCGCAAATATCCTGTAATTTCATCAATCGCTTTTTGAATATTTACAACAGATCCGGCCCGTACCTGGATGCCTATATTCTGGTTTTTTCCGTAAACCCCGGCCAAGTTTGAATAGGGAATAACTACAAACCGATCGAGCGTATTTCCAAATACATTTCCTTTGGCTTCAACCATTCCAATGACTGTGTATGGTCGGCCTTCAATCCGAATCGTTTTTCCCACAGCATCTTCTCTGTCAAATAAGGCGGACTCAACATCGGCACCTATAATCGCAACCGCTCGTGCATTGTCAACATCCTGCGGCAGAATATTCCGGCCTTCACTTAATGTATATGCATTGTTATCCAGATAAAACTGGTTACCCCCTCTAATGCTAATATTAGGTTCCGTTTCAATATCCTCGTACGTAACACGGGTGGTTCGGTAGGTTCGATTTGGTCCAATGTCGGATGAACGATCCGTGTAGTCCTGAAGTCGCTCCATCTGTTCAAGGGTGATATCCTCACGATTCCGGAGTTTTTCCCAGTCTTGCGGCCCCATCGAAATTGTGGGAGTTTTTGTGATGGTAATTACATCGCCCCCCATCAAGCTGAGAGTATCTTTAAAATAGGTATCGAGAACAAGCACTGCAGTGTTCGCCCCGATAATTGCAAACACGCCCACAGAGATTGCAAGCAGTGTTAATGATGAACGCAGTTTGTTGGCGCGAATACTGTCAATAGATTGTCGGAAAACTTCTATAATGTTCATAGTTACTCGTACCTGAGTGATTCAATGGGGTCAGATTTGGCCGCACGTCTGCTTGGTAGATATCCGAAAAGCAATCCAATAAACGTACAAAGAAGTATTGCATTTAAAACAGTGGTCCAGTCCATGTAGGCTACAAATATTTGATTAATGAGTTCAGTGATCCCAATAGATAAAATCACGCCAATCACACCGCCAAAGATGCAAATGACAATTGACTCCATGAGAAACTGGAGCTGAATTTCCCATGATTTTGCGCCAACTGCTTTTCTGATTCCTATCTCTTTAGTTCGCTCCTTCACAGATACGAACATGATATTCATTACCCCGATGCCGCCAACAAAAAGGGCCAATCCGGTTAAAAATATACCGATCCCGTAAATGGCAACCTTCATACCCTGAAATTCCTGTTCAAAGAGTGCTGCCTGGTTAATAGCAAAATCATCGTCCTCCATGGGGTCTAGTCCCCTGATGAGTCGCATGGCCCCAATAACTTCATATTCCCCCTCCTGGAGTGTCTCCTCGTCCGGAAATTGAACGGATATCTGAATTCCCCACCGCAGATCATAGATTGTACCGTAGGCTGAAATAGGAACAATCATTCTGTTATCGCCGTCCTCGAGTCCCAAAAAGTTTCCTTGCTCTTCAAGCAGCCCAATAACGTTAAACCGCTGGCCTCGGATCCGAACCTGTTTATTTAACGGATCAGAATTTGGAAAGAGAACCTCGGCAACACTATTGCCTAAAATGACGACTTTCGCCGCGCGCTGCTTTTCCTCTCCTGTAAAAGCCCGTCCTTCAGCAATATTTAAGCCGGCCGTTTCAAAATATGATGCGGTGGCACCATTTAACTGAACGTTATCAGCAGACCTGTCCTGAAATCGTATAGCGGTTCCTCTGCTTGCAGATGCCGATACTGCCGACGCACTTGGCACCAGCTCCCGAAGCTGGTCCACATATTCGAGCTGCATCTCCCTCCTATTGCGATATTCCCACCATTTATACTCTCCGCCAAATCCCCATGGCCATTTTTCAACAAAAACTACGTTTCGACCAAGCATATCCATACTTTCCTCGAACGATCGGTCAACGCCATCCGTAATGGTATTCATAGCCGTTACAGACACAATACCAATAACAATGCAGGTTGTGGTAAGCAGCGCACGCACTTTATTTGCCCAAAGAGCAGACATTGCAATCTTGGATCCTTCAACTAAACTTATATAAAGTTTTTTCATTAAAAAGCTATTGGGTTTGAAAATTGATCGGATTACTTTTAAGCATGGAGTTCATTTATTTGGTGCGCATGCAGACATTTCGCAGATGGAGTACGTGAAAAAATGACATTCGTTGCAATTTAAAATAGAAATTTTTACTCAATTGAAATTTCGATATGAAAGCTGATATACTCGCTTTTGGTGCCCATCCCGACGATACGGAGCTGGGGTGTTCAGGGACGCTGGCATCGCTCGTAAAACAGGGACAAACAGTAGTTGTTGCAGATCTTACACGGGGAGAAATGGGGTCAAGAGGAACGGCTGAAATTCGTTTACAGGAAGCACAAAAAGCCGCAGATATTATCGGTCTTGCTGATCGTGTAAATCTTGGCCTACCGGATACCCAGCTTGAAAACACCCGCGAATTTCAGATACCGATCATAGAAGTCGTTCGCCGGTATAAGCCACATATCTGCATCCTGCCAGCTCCCGCTGATCGCCATCCGGATCATGGAAACGCCTCTGCCCTGCTGATTGATGCCATTTTTTATAGCGGTCTTGTCAAAATTGAGACAAAAGATTCAGACAGAAAACTTCAGGACATTCACAGGCCATCGCATATTATTCACTACATGCAGGACAGACCTTTTGAGCCTGATTTTATTTTTGATATTACTGGTACACTTGAAACGAAAGAAAAGGCAATCAAAGCATTTGCAACCCAATTCAACGTTGCTGATCCGGGTGATGAACCTGAAACGTATATTTCCGATCCGTCCTTTTTTGATTCGCTTCGGGCCAGAGCAAAACACCTTGGCCATCTTGCGGGCTTTGAGTACGGAGAGGCATTTCAATACGCCTCTTCCCCATTTCCTGCACGAAACCTCGATTTTTTGATGGGTACCTCTCCCAAGCGGTGATTTGAGTTATAAATCAGTTTTGATTCTATTTAGACATTTTTAAAAAACATAGCCTTTGTCCAAACTTGAATGCTAAATATATAGTGCTCAGCAGGAAAGCTCTTGGGACTTAAAATAAACCTGTATAAAGTATCTCATACAAGCCCCACCTTTCTGTAAAGAAATTTTAGCATAAGGAGCCGAATTACTGAAAGGATTTAGTATCTGTGTCAACTGTGGAAGAACTTCAAACAAAATTTTTTAATTTTGAATAAATAATTTAATTGAAATACTATGTTTTTATTAAATAATAATTCATACACCTAATATTGTCTTTTTTTATTTTATTTTTGAATCTTCATATGAACTACTAAAATAAAAATACTTGATATTCGATTTCATATGCATAGTTTATTATTGTTGTGATTTTTGCACTAATTAGTATCCAACAAAGTGTTCCAATAAATTAAAGTGGAAGAACACAAGCATAGTTTGGACATGTCAGCTTCATAATTTGCGAGGAAATACTATTATTTACACGAGAATGTTAGCGCTATCATTGTGATTTACATTCGTCTCTATAAACGGGAGTATTTTTATAAATGCATAAAAGCGCTTCCTTGAAAAATGAATCACTTTTTTGCTCTTGTAACTTGCTCTCTCCACGGCTAATACTTAAAAACAAAAACCGAATACTCTCTTATGAAACACATATACTATAAAAAACCATACGAATTCTTCAGGTGCCTGCCCAGGATATTATGCCTTACTATGGCTTCTATGCTTGGTATTATACTGATGGCTGGTATGGTTTATGCACAGGATATTGAAGTTACCGGTACTGTCACAGACGCAGTTACAGGTGAAACTTTACCTAGCGTGAACATACTAATTGTAGGAACCGACACCGGAACCACAACCAACCTTGATGGTGAATATTCCATTATGGTCCCGGATCTAAATCGTGAATTACGATTTTCCTTTATCGGATACGAAACAATGACTGTTCCAATTGACGGGCGAACGACGATTGATATAGCGCTGCAAACTCAGCAGGTTGTAGGTCAGGAAGTCGTGGTTACGGGTTACGGTTCGGTACGTGAACGTGAGTCAATTAGTGGCTCGGTGAGTTCCGTGACCGGTGAACGCATCGAATCGGTGCCTACCTCCAACCTTTCTCAAACTCTCGCTGGCCGGGTTTCGGGCCTGGCTGGTTTAAATACGGCTGGTGAACCCGGAGCAGATGGTACACAGATCCGAATTCGCGGAAATGCTACTCTCGGAAATAATGATCCCCTGATTGTTATTGATGGAGTCCCCGCACGACAAGGCGGACTTGATCGTATCAATCCTAATGATGTGGAGAATATCAGTGTCTTGAAAGATGCATCTGCTGCGATTTATGGATCCAGAGCTGCAAACGGAGTAATTCTCATTACAACTAAACGTGGCCGAAGAGGAGCTCCTCAGTTCACGGTAAACGCTTCTCAAGGTTTCAATCAGCCTACCGTCATCCCCGATATGGCCGATGCTGCTACGTACCTGACAATGATCAATGAGATTGATATTTATAATGGCAGCACACCAAGGAGATCAGAAGAGGAAATTAACCGATATCGTAATATTCAACAGCAGGATCAATGGGCTTATCACGATACAGATTGGTATGAGGAAGGATTAAAAAACTTTTCAAATGAAACAGAAGCATCTGTTGCGGTTAGTGGAGGTAATGAAACAATACGCTACCGTGTATCAATGCGTGGCCTCACAGAAGATGCCTATTACGAAGATAGTGCCACAAGATACAGCCAGGGTGAATTCCGCAGTAACGTTGATATTGACTTAAGTGAAAATATCCAAATGGGAGCCGACCTTTCCGGTCGTCTGGAAGATCGAAATTACCCGACCCAGTCAGCTGGTGCCCAGTTTCGGTTTCTGATGCGTGGAAAACCTCACCAACCTGCACGTTGGCCAAACGGGAAGCCAGGGCCTGATATTGAAAATGGAACGAATCCGATCGTTTCCGCCACTCCAGCGACCGGCCACCATGATATCAATGATTACTATTTTCAAAGTAGTGTTTATATGAATATAGAAATTCCTACGATCGAAGGATTGGCGTTCCGTGGAAATTTCTCCTACGACAGGCGCTTCAATGAAAATGAACTATGGGCTACACCCTGGACACTATATAGCTGGGATGGTTCCAGAGATGATAACGGCGATCCCGTACTCAGCCCTGGGCAACGCGGCCCGGGAACACCTGAACTAACCCGCCAAAGGGAAAACCAGCAGGATATTACCTTCAATATTGTTGGTAATTTTCAGCGAAGTATTCAGGAACACAATTTGGCTTTTATGCTGGGTACTGAACGCGAAACATGGCAGGGACAAAATGTTGGCGCCTACAGGGAAGGATTTTTGAGTGAACAGTTTCCACAGCTTGACCTTGGAGCTGCACAGAACAGAAATAACTGGGGAAATTCCTGGCATGGAGCCCGACAAAATTTCTTCAGCCGAATTAACTACGATTACGGACAAACTTATCTGTTTGAATTGATCGGACGCCTTGACGGATCATATATATTTCCTGAAGGTGACCGATATGGATTTTTTCCATCAGCATCTGTTGGATGGAGATTGTCTAATGAAGATTGGTTTCAAAACCTCAGTGGAGATGTCTTCGATGATTTTACTCTTCGATCCTCCTATGGACAAACAGGTAATGACCAGGTTAATCCCTACCAGTTTCTTGGAACGTATGCTTTTGGCGGTGGGTATGTGCTTGGCGGCTCTATTCAGTCTACTTTAAATGAAGCAAGAATTCCTAACCCGAATATTACCTGGGAAGTCGCAAACCAGTTTAATGTAGGACTAAACACGACTTTCTGGAATAACAGGCTCAAATTCGAGTTTGACTATTTCAACTATAACCGAGAAGGAATTCTCTGGCAGCGAAATGCTGCGCTTCCACTAATGGCGGGCTTCCAGCTTCCTGATGAAAACATCGGAGAAGTAAAAAGCTTTGGCTTTGACGCTACTACGAGTTACCTGCAGGCAATAAGTGAAGATCTGTTCTTGGATGCTACTTTTACGCTTAGCTATGCAACAAATGAAATCCTCTTTTTTGATGAACCGGACGGAATACCTTCATGGCAACAAAATGAGGGCAAGCCAATGAACACCAGCCTTTATTATAAGTCGATAGGTGTTTTCCAGGATGAGCAGCAGATAGCGAACACACCAAGCTGGGATGGAGCCCAACCGGGCGACCTGATTTTTGCAGACATTAACGATGACGGCGAGATCAACGCGGATGAT
This sequence comes from Rhodohalobacter sp. 8-1, assembly GCF_038150125.1. NCBI lineage: Bacteria > Pseudomonadati > Balneolota > Balneolia > Balneolales > Balneolaceae > Rhodohalobacter > Rhodohalobacter sp. 8-1. Next base: position 215,998 of record NZ_JBBVMF010000002.1, read on the forward strand.
AGAATCCGTGATGACCGAACGCAGTTTCCGAAATGGACCGGAGGTATTCAGCTGGGTACGAGCTACAAAAACTGGAATCTTTCAACATTCTGGCAGGGTGCTGCTGGTGCAGCAGTGTACACCCAAACTGAATCCGGTGAAATTGGGAACTTCCGTCAAAGTTTTGCAGAAAACCGATGGACACCTGAAAATCCTACAAACGATCATCCGCGTACTTGGAACCGCAGCGATGAGTACTGGGCATCTAATGCTAACACCTACTTCTTAGAAAGTACAAACTACATTAGGCTCAAATCATTGGAGCTTGCTTACACACTCCCCGCTTCATTAAGCAGTAAGGCGGGACTTGAAAGAACAAAGTTCAGCATTACCGGCATGAACCTTCTAACCTTTACCGGTCTGGAAGATCTTGATCCTGAAGCTGCTTCCGGTGCGGGTCAGTATTATCCGCAAAGAAGATCTGTTCGAATAGGTTTGCAAGTACAATTTTAATCCACAAGTATTATGAAAATGAATAAACATATATACACGAAATTATCACTGATCGCTCTTATGCTGTTTATGTATGCAGCCTGCGATTCAGTTTTGAACTTGGATCCCCTGGATCAGCCTTCTGATGCTGCTGTCTGGTCGGATCCGGCGATGTCCGAGGCATTTGTCAACGACATATATAGTGATCTGGCTCATGGGTATACAGAAGTGATGCTTGGAATTCATACAGATGAAGCCGCCTTCACACATATCGGTTCTGCTGAAGCTGCACAAGGAATAATCAATCCTACAAATGTGTATAATACAACCTGGGGTTCGGCATGGTGGACAGGCCCTCCGGGATCAGGTAATCTTCAGTGGGGAAACGCTTACGGCTCAATCCGGAAGACAAATCTTTTCTTCCAAAATTTTGAGCCCGAACTATTCGCCGATCAGAATCTTGCTTCTCAACTCACCGGTGAAGTTCATTTCCTGAGGGCAATGAAATATCATGATCTGTTAAAACTTCATGGCGGGGTACCCATTGTTGATGAAGTTTTTCAGCTTGATTCGGATTTACAGGTGCCAAGAGATTCATACGAGGATGTGTTGAATTTTATCTTAGCTGATATTGAAGAAGCTGAAAACAGATTGGATTGGCTTCCGAGACAAGCAGGAAGGGCAAGTAAAGGTGCGGCTTTAGCACTTAAAAGCAGAGTTCTCACCTATGCGGCAAGCGATTTGATTCACAACAGCCAATGGGCCGGTGGTTACAATAATCCTGAGTTAATCGGTTTAACACAATCTACACTGACACAGGAAGATCTATGGGAACGTGCACGTGATGCTGCCCGGGAAATCATTCAAAATGGGCCTTATTCTCTTTATGATCAGGATTCCAATCCGACTCAAAATTTCCAGAATATCTGGCTTGAAGGTGGTGGATCGGAAGCAATATTTTCGAGATTCTTTCTTGAAGAGCATGATCCCGGCGGTGGTAACTGGGGCATCGTATCACCGGGACAATGGTTTGGACCCAATGGCTATTTCCTATGGGGCGGCAGTACACCGCAGCAGGCCTTGGTTGATGATTTCGAAACACTTGACGGCGAAGCATTCGACTGGTCTAATCCAGATCATGCTGAAGATCCATTTGCAAACCGGGACCCACGGATGGAAGCGACCGTTATGTACAATGGATATCAGTGGCGTGAACGTCCTGAAGGGCCTCGTGCCACAGATCCTTTGGGAAAAATTGAAACTTTCCTATCACTCCGGTGCGTTGGATCAGCTGAGTGCCCTGAAGAACGTACAGGCCTGGATTCACGCAGAAGCCCGGTTGAAGACTGGAATGGTTCGAGGACAGGATATATTCTCAATAAGTTCATCAGTCCTAATGTAGAGCATTGGAATAACGTCCAGGAAGTTCCCTGGCACTTCTTCCGGTATGCTGAAGTACTGCTCAACTATGCTGAGGCTCAAATCAACCTCAATCAAGAAGGAGAAGCTCGTTCCGCAATCAACCAGGTAAGAAACAGGGCGGGTATGCCTGATATAAATGATTCCGGACAAGATTTAGTGGAGCGATACCGTAACGAGCGCCGCGTTGAGCTCGCATTCGAAGACCATCGCTACTACGACGTTCGGCGATGGATGATCGCACCACAAACTGCAGACAAAGATGCCTATGGCATTTATTTACATGCTCAGTATGAGTACGACCCCAATGATGAATTTGGCGGAATGTACGACTATGATTATGTCATAGACCCCTCAATGGATGTCCCAACTGAGGTGGAGCTTGCACCAGGAAACCCAAATATTGGTGTTCGTCCGGTTTGGTCACGAAGCTGGAATCCTGCAACTTATTTCCTTCCTATTCAACGGGATGAGATGAACAGGAATAACGCTTTAGTACAGAATCCTCTTTACTAATTTGACAAACGTCCCGTCTATCTAACTGACGGATAGCGATGAAACTAATGGTGATTTTGAGTATGTTCTTCATGCTCTTGATCACCATTTTTTTTGCATTGTATTTTGAATAACATCTATATGATTTCAAGAATATTCATTTTATTCCTCCCTCTCTCAATTTTGATTTTCTTAACGAGTTGCAGCACTACACCTGAGCTTCAGTGGAATGAAGAAGAAGGGTACCGATGGGCTGAACTTACGCCAAACTATTACGGTGATGATGGATTCGAAGCAAAAACCTCATCAGATACTGGAATCGATTTTTCTAATAGTGTTAGTAATGATATCATCGCCGAAAACCGACACTATGCTAATGGCTCGGGTGTGGCAATTGCAGACGTAGATAATGATGGATTAGCAGATATCTATTTTGCAAGTATTGAAGGCAGAAATCGACTCTACAAAAATTTGGGCAACTTAGAGTTTAAAGATATAACTGATCAGGCCGGTGTAACTCATGAAGGTTATAATTCTACCGGGGTGATTTTTGCTGATTTGAATGGTGATTCCTATCCTGATTTGCTGATTACCTCTTCGTCCGATAACAACTCCATTTATTTAAATGATGGAAGTGGAAATTTCTCACTTCATACCAAGAGTGGACTTGGTAAAAGCAACGGTGCCCATTCTGCTGCAATTGCCGATGTGAACGGAGATAATTTACCGGATCTGTACATTGCAAACTACAGAGTTCGGTCCGTCCGGGATCTTTACGGGCCTGAAGAGCTATCTTTAGAAAACACGACGACTACTCAAAATGGTCAAATGCAGATCCTGCCGGAATTTGAAGATTACTACAAGGTTATAGAGATAAACGGCCGCCAGTTCAGGCAGGAAGTGGGTGCCTATGATGAACTTTATATCAACCAGGGTGAGGGTATATTTCAAAAAGCAGACAGTGATATACATTTTCCAGTCAACGCGGAAGGAGGACCAGGCCTGTTTAAAGACTGGGGCTTCACTCCTATTTTCAAAGATATCACCGGCGATGGATTTCCTGATCTCTACGTCACCAACGACTTCTGGACACCGGACCGCCTTTGGATCAACCAGGGAAATGGGATTTTTCACGCTGCAGATAATCATGCCATTATCAACCAGAGTTTTTCATCGATGGGCGTTGATATGACAGATCTGAATAAAGATGGGGAAACGGATATCATGGTGACAGAAATGCTTAGCGACAATCACGAACGTCGTCTCCGTCAGTATTCAGACTACATGGGAGAATACCAGGGAAGTACACATCATAATCACAACTCTGTTTATTTAAACCGCGGTGATACCACCTTTGCGCAGATCAATTATCTAAGTGGCCTTGAAGCTTCCGAATGGTCGTGGGCAACAACATTTATGGATATCAATCTTGATGGACATGATGACCTGATTGTAGCGACCGGTTTTTACAGGGATTATCTGGATATGGATGCCCAGAGAACAATAAATCAACGATACCAGCAGATGGGCTCAGCGATGATGGAACAAGGTGATGAATTTCTGAGCTTTCCAAAACTGGAGATCCCTAACAAACTATTTATTAATAATGGTGACCTCACCTTCACTGACCGTAGCAGTGAGCTGGGATTTACCGCGGATGACATTTCAATGGGCATGGCCACAGGCGATCTGAATAATGATGGAACTCTGGACCTCGTGTTCAACAGATTCAATAAGAATGCCATTATTTACAAAAACACCACATCAAAGCCAAGAATAGCAGTACGTCTTCAGGGCAGATCTCCTAACACCAACGCCATTGGCGCAAAAGTAACTTTGAGAGGCGGCCCGACCTTACAACAGCACGAGATTACTGCAGGTGGCTACTATCTCTCAGGTTCAGACTATCTGCTTACTTTTGCCGCAGATGAATCAAATGAAAACCTTGTGATTGAAATTCATTGGAGAGATGGCACAACCAGCCGCATTGAAAACGTAGTATCAAACCGGATTTATGAAATCAATCAGTACGACATTGAAATCATCCCTTCAGAACACACGGTCAAGAAGTCCAAATCGCCTATATTTGAGGATATTTCTGACACAATTAATCATATTCATCATGAAAGCGACTATAATGATTTTCAGCGGGTTCAGCCATTACTTCCAAAAGAACTTTCAAGAAAAGGGCCTGCCGTTGCATGGGTCGATTTTAATAATAGCGGCCGCGATGATTTAATTGTCACCGAAGGAAAAGGCGGTAGTCTTCAAGTATTTGAAAACATGGGCAGTTCTCAGTTTAAATCTGCGGATGTTACGGCGGCCATGAATGAGGCTCTGGGTGATCAAACCGCATTAGCGGGCTGGGCATCGGCAGATGGGTTTACATTAGCGTATGGCAGCTCAAATTACGAACAGGGAAATCCCGGTGTACCGTCTGCCTATCTCCATACGTTTCAAAATGGAGCACTCGCACTAACAGATAGCATTCCTGGTGTTCTTTCAAGTACAGGGCCGATTGCCGCGGCAGATTACGACAATTCCGGATCTGTTGACCTGTTTGTTGGAGGGCATTTTCTTCCCGGGGGTTATCCACGGGACGCCTCATCGCGTCTTTTCAAAAATACTAACGGGACATTCCGGCTTGATGAGCAGAATTCAGCCGTTCTCGAGAACGCAGGCTTGGTAAATGCTGCTCTTTTTGCAGATTTCTCACAAAACGGAAAACAGGATCTGTTAGTAAGTACTGAGTGGGGTATGCTGAAACTCTTCGAAAACAGGGACGGCCGTTACCGGGAAGTGACTGCAGACGTTGGTTTCGATCAATACAGCGGTTGGTGGAATGGAATTGCAACGGGTGATTTTAACAATGACGGACTAATTGATATTGTGGCGATGAATATAGGAAGCAATAGCCCATATAAACTCAACGCGTCCTATCCTCTTCGCTTATTTTATGATGATTTTAACCTGAATAACCGCCTCGATATTGTTGATGCATACTATCATGAACCTGTGAGCGCTTACGTACCACGGAGACAGCTCTTGGACTTTCGATCGCTACCCACGATTCTCAGAAATGTTCAAAGCCACGAAGAATTCTCAGAAGCACCGATCGGTAAAATATTTGATCTTAGTATCTCCCGAGTGCCCTACAAAGAGATCAACACAGTGCATCATCTATTATTTTTGAATACAGGAAACGGGTTTGAGACTAAACAGTTGCCGATTGAGGCTCAGATGTCGACTGGCTACCACGTAGGGGTATTGGATTACGACAATGATGGAAATGAAGATCTTTTTATCAGTCAAAATTCATTTGAATACCCGTCCTCAGTCGCCAAACAAGATGCCGGGCGTGGGTTGCTGTTGAAGGGTGACGGAACTGGGTCATTTGAAGCGATATCAGGCATTGAAAGTGGTATAAAAATGTACGGTGAACAGCGGGGCGCAGCATTTTCCGATTTCAACAATGATGGAAAAACTGATCTTGCCGTATCACAAAATAACGGGCAAACGAAACTTTACGTGAATAAGACAGAAAAGGCAGGTATAAGAGTTCAGTTAATTGGCCCTGATCAAAATCGGTCTGCCATTGGGTCTGCCATTCGACTCATTTATGAGGATAATACCAATGGGCCGGTACGAACTATCCAGGCGGGATCCGGATATCGGTCACAAAACAGTGCCATCCAGGTTTTCGGTTACGCCGAGATCCCACAGGCTATTGAGGTAATCTGGCCTGATGGTTCAACAAGCCAGACTGTCTTCAATCCGGAGCAAACAACATATATCATTCACTATTGATGAAAGTATATAAGATCAGTCTAAAAACTTAATTCTCGTGACTAATTCAAATCAGCCAAGTTCATGATTTTAAAAATTGTAGCATTTTATACAGTATAGAATTATGTTCACTGATTGAAGCATACCGACAAAAAATTAATATCCATCTACACAATTGAATGACGTTACAATTTGATAGATCGGCCTTTTTTACTTCACTTTTACTTTCAATCATTTTTATTTTAGCGCTTTCCGGTTGTTCCGGAACATCAGCTGTAACGGAACAAAGAAAAGACATAGATTCGTCAGATACTGAGAACTATGATGAACTGGAAGAACTTTACTGGTCCCGAATTGAAAGCGATCGTATGTCGTTTACCGAGGCCGACGTTGCCTTTATGACCGGAATGATTGGCCATCATGCCCAGGCTTTGATTATGTCTCGCCTCGCGCCAAAAAACAATGCGAGTCCGGAAATTCAGCGGCTTGCCGCACGAATTATCAATTCACAGCAGGACGAAATACAATCGATGCAAACCTGGCTCGAACGTCGTGATCAACCAGTCCCTGAGGTTCACATCAACGGCCTCAACCTGATGATTCATGGTGTTAATGGCCACGGCAGCCACGATCATACAGACATGCCCGGTATGCTTAGTGATGAACAGCTACAGCAGCTCAGTGACGCCAGGGGCAGAGAATTTGACCGTTTATTTTTATCCTACATGATAGCCCACCACCAGGGTGCAGTAACAATGGTCGACACGTTGGTCAGCACAGATGGCGCAGCCCAGGATGAAGATGCTTTTCGGTTATCAGCCGACATCAACGCAGACCAGGTTACAGAAATTGAACGAATGAAACTGATGCTTGAAGAAATTCAGACAGCTAATTGATTCTTCCTTTTTTTCAAAGTACCACATAGATAAAACACTAATCCTTACCAGATTTATGAACTCAATCACTAAAAAAGACGCAGGGTCCGGCCGTTTACGTATTCCGAGATTCTCTGTCATACTTACCTTATTTGCTACTTTTTTGATGGGATTTTACGCCTGCTCAACAACCGACCAGGTTCAGGCTCCCCAGGAAGAATTGCTCACTCCGATTCATGAGATTCCGGCTCCGTCTGAAGATCCCCGTGTTGGACTTGCTGCCGGCCTGTTTGATGCAGAAGAAGCAATTTGGAACATGAATTTACTCTCTAATACTCCTCCCCCCTCTGATTTTGTGGGGTCAACGAACTCTGATCTGGCGTTTTATGAGCATTACGCGATCCAGGGGAACTACAACGGATTTATCATTTGGGATATCAGCGATCCGGCAAATCCGGATGTGGTAATCGATTTTCTCTGCCCTGCATCTCAAAGCGACGTTTCCGTGTATGAAAATCTGCTGTTTGTATCAGGTGAAGGACTTGGAGGCCGACTCGACTGCGGAACTGAAGGCGTTGAATCAGCCGTGAGTGATGAGCGACTACGCGGTATCCGAATATTTGATATCAGCAATATTCAGGAGCCTGAGTACCTGGCAAATGTTCAAACCTGCCGTGGTTCGCACACGCATTCTGTTTTGAAAGATCCCGATGATGATGAAAATATTTACATCTACGTCTCTGGTTCGGCAACTGTTCGCCCCGAAGAAGAACTTCCCGGCTGCACCAGTGCATTTCCTGATGAAGATCCAGACAGTCCTCTTTTCCGGATTGAAGTGATTCAGGTACCGCTTGATGATCCAGCAAGTGCGGCCATTGCCAATTCTCCCAGGATATTTGAAAATCTCGAAGCACCCCCAACTCGTGAAATGACTGAGGAACAGCGCCAGGAACTTGAAGCAGCCCGCGAACGTGGTGCATTTATAGGAATGTACAGAGGCGAAGAACGCATAATCCGCGGCTACATGATTCGTGATTTTCTTCAGCAAATTGTTGAAGAACGCGGCGGGTCCGGTCAGCCTACAGCGGCCGACAGTACAGAACTCAGGGAACGGCTGACAGAATTTATTGATGCCCGATTAGCCCGGGGCGGAGAGTCATCTCAGGCGCTTGGTCCCAATCAGTGCCACGATATCACGCTCTACCCAGACATCGGACGTGCAGGCGGTGCGTGCGAGGGATATGGCCTTCTTCTCGACATTTCTGATCCGCTAAATCCGGTGCGTATCGACGCAGTAGCTGACTCTAACTTTGCATACTGGCACTCAGCTACATTCAATAATGATGGATCCACTGTTCTTTTTACGGATGAGTGGGGCGGCGGCGGACAGCCAAAATGCCGTGCTGAAGATCCCATGGAATGGGGTGCAAATGCCATTTATTCCATCAACAGCAATAATGAGATGCGGTTTGAAAGCTATTATAAAATGCCGGCTCCTCAAACGGCGCAGGAAAACTGCGTGGCCCACAATGGGTCGCTAATACCAATTCCGGGACGCGATATTATGGTTCAGTCTTGGTACCAGGGCGGCGTATCAGTGTTCGATTACACAGATCCGAAAAACCCGATCGAAATCGCCTTTCACGATCGCGGGCCAATTAGCGCGGATCAAATGGCAAGCGGCGGCAGCTGGTCTATTTACTGGTACAACGGCGTGTTGGTAAACTCAGAAATCTCACGCGGTCTCGATATCTTTCAGCTATCACCCAGCCCTTATCTCACTGAGAATGAAATTGCCGCCTCCAGAACGGTAGAGCTGAATCAGTTTAATCCGCAGGGACAAGTACAGTTTAACTGGCCGGCATCTTATGCTCTGGCTCATGCCTACCTCGATCAAATGTCAAGAAACAGGGATATGACGGCAGCTGAAATATCTGCGGCTCGTCGTAGCCTTCATGAAGCTGAACAACGGTCAGGCAGCCGTAAAGGCGCAGTTCTAAGATCGCTTGCTGAGAAAATTGAATCCCAGGCGTCAGGCAGTTCAGAAAAAGTTACCAAATTTACTGAAACAGTAAGAAATTTGGCATCAATGTAAAAACCTGTCGATATCTATCTGAAGAAAGCCGGGCTCTGAGAAAATCAGGTCCGGCTTTTTTTATATGTTAATCACGGTATATCATCTGTTTCTGCTTCTCACCTGTCAGCACAAATCGCCGAAGACCTATGAACAGAAATATGAATACAGAAAAAATTATGAAAAACGGGATGATCAAATTAATCAATCCTGCTGCAAGTAGTATCGCTATGATAAGGAGCTGAAATCCAAGTCCATAGACTGATAGCAGGCACATAAACCATTTTGGAAACGGGTCGGCTTCAGGCGCTTTTCTATCCAGAGCGTAAATAATTTTGTCAAAAGCAGAATAAAAGACCCGGTAAATTTTGAATAACCAGTTCACCGCGGCCTGACTTTCCTGAGGATATGCTTCAGGTACGGATGTTTCAAATATCTTGCTTGTTCGATCACCCTCCAGCGAATGATGCCTCAAAATGACATAATAATAGTTGTAGAGTGTTCCCTGCAGCTGAAGGGAAAATATTGCGAGTAATGCTGCCCATAATGGGTGGCTGCCAACAGACCAGATGGCAATGAAGATGATGAAGTTCAGGATGAAGTCGAATACTGAATCAAGATAGCGGCCGGTGTAGGACGGCCGTTTTTTCATACGTGCCAGTTCGCCGTCCATCGCATCGATGATAGATTTCAATATCAAAAATATGCCTGCAATGATGTAATAACCGGCGAGTATGCAATAGACGGCAATCAGTCCCGCTATACCAAACGCTAAAGTGACTTGTATGGGTGTTGCTGATGTGTTCTTTAATTTGTCCGCTGCCGCTACAGCAAACGGTCGCCCGTAGTCTGATAGATCTATAAACGTGTCGTGCTTAGATAATTTTGACATGTAATATTTTCTTAGCTATAGTATGCTGATCATTTTTTATGATGGTGTTCAATCCGTCAGGACCAATTGATCCGGTTCAAATCGCAAAAGGCACTGCGTCCGTCAGATCACGTTTTTTCTTTTATCTTCGTCGATATATGTTACAATTTGCTCCAGAAGGTAAGTGTGGATATGACTATTTCCTGCGACCATTCGTTCACCAAACAGCCAGTCATATCCACCGGTCCAGTTGGTTACAACCCCGCCTGCTTCCTGAATAATCAGAGCTGCTGCAGCTACATCCCAGGCGTGAAGCGAATATTCAAAGAATCCATCAAACCGGCCGCAAGCCACACAACATAAATCGTAAGATGCGGCACCGGGACGCCGAATGCCCTGTAGTTCGCTCATCAAATGGCGAAATAGATTCAAGTAGGGATCTACCAGTGAGAGATCGTTGTACGGGAATCCAGTGGCGACAAATGCATCTGTATGATTGTTTTTTTCCGATACAAAAATCTTTTCTCCATTCAAATAAGCGCCCTCCCCTTTTACAGCGGTGAACTCTTCATTACGGTTAATTTCAATAACGACGCCTACTTTTGGCTCCCTGTTTTCCCAAAGTGCAACAGAAACGCAGAAGATTGGAAAATTATGGGCAAAATTTGTGGTTCCATCAATCGGGTCCACAATCCAGGTTCTCGACTTGCTTAATTCGCTGCTATTAGCTGTTTCTTCAGCCAGCACTTCATCATCTGGAAAGTTATCAAGCAGTACTCCTAAAATGGTTTTTTCAGCTGCAAAATCAGCATCAGTCACTAAATCGTGACTGCCTTTTTGTTTGATATTAAGAAATTTATCACGGAATTCTTTCACAGTATTCACGCCCGCTCTTGCGGCTTTTAACGCAATATCAAGGTCTTTATCCATTCTTTATTATAGTTTGATATTTGGTTTTCATATTGTGTCTGGCCTCAGTCACTATTTACATTACCTCGTCTTTAAGGTATGCAACTCAACTCTTAACAAGGCTCCTAAGTTCATTGATAACCTATTGCTTTTTCTGTTTAATATAGCTCATGCAATAAAAAAAGGCCCCGAAGGACCTTTTTAAAACACTGAGTAAGATGTGTTACTGCGTTATTTTACGATCATCATCTTACGTGAGAGTGTCATACTGTTATCCATGGTTAACCTGTAAATATACATACCGCTCGCCAGTGATGATGCATCAAACATAAGCGTATGAGATCCGCCTGTAAATGAACGGTTGTTAGCCAGCGAGGCAACTTCACGCCCCATCACATCATACACTTTCAGCGATACATCTGCGCGTTCTGGTAGTGTAAATGAAATATTCGTGGTTGGATTGAACGGGTTCGGGTAGTTTTGATTCAGCTCAAACGATTGAGGTGATTCAGCAACCGGCTCATCAATACTCACCAGGCTTCGGGTAAAGTCGAATCGGGTCCATACCGGAGCGTGATCGGATGTTGTCGAAATATAGCTGCCGATGTAGTTCGGATTTTCAACTCGTTGCGCACCGTCAATGTGATCCTCAATGAGTTCGTTAGTCACTGTCATGTGATCAATCATACTTTGATTTTGGCCTGCAATGTAAGAGTTGAGACCCCGCTGCTCGAGTGAGCTTGTAACCGTAAAGTAGTTATCATCCACAACAAAGTTGTTGTAAGGAGATACCTCTTCATTGTAGGTTGAGGTAAACAGCTGATCGTTATAATCACCCAAAAATAGTACGTTATCGTTCTGGCGATTATTATCAAGGTATACCTTTAGTCTAAGTGAAGCCAGTGTTCGCCGGTCGTATGATTCTTCATCAGCCAGTGCTTTTGCATGCACATTGTAGGCGTAAATCCGACGGGTAATGCCTTCAACGGTTGCATCAAATTCAAAAAAGAGCGGCAGGCGGAATGCCCAGTCGTATGTCTGCTGACCGGCTTCCAGAAGACCCTGATCTATAGAGTTGATCACCGATGTTTTAAACAAATAAGCGGTGTTTTGCGTCTGGTTTGAATAATTAGCCCAGAAACCAGAGTAATCTGCAAGACTGTCAACCAGTGCATTAAATCTTGTTTCGCTGGAGATCTCCTGGAGAGCGTAAAGGTCGGCATCAATGGTTTCAACCACGGAAATAACATTATTCATCTGCAAATCCAGATCACTCGGCCCATTGCCGCTGCTGCCAAACCACTCAATATTCCACGTTACCACGTCAAAGGTTTGATCTTTGGGAATGTAATCGCCGATTGGCTCAAATACCTCAATATCAATGTCGTTACTGTCTCTTGGTTTGAGCTGATAGGTTCCATCAAACTGCTCCACAACCCCGGTTATTTCGAGAGGTTCCTCAGGGATGGATGCATTCACAAGATCGGTAGCGTTCTGATCAATACGAAGTTCTGCCGACCCTGAAAAATCTGAAATTACATAGTTTGTCCCCCCCTGGAATGCACCGGATTCAACGAATGAAACGCCGGCTACAGTAACGAGTTCACTTTCAAACTCTCCTGAGTTCATTTCGGCGAGAGTAATTATTTGAGGTTCAACTTCCACAGCGGCTGTGTTAATCACTTCAAATGTGATATCATCATCATTCTGGTATTCAGCGATTTGTAATAAAAATGTACCGGGCGTGCCGCCAATTGGATTAAACTCAGTTAAAGGACCGGTTACAATTACTGAATCACCACGCTCAACGGCTCCATGTAAAGGATCCCAGAAAACGGCAATGCCCGCGGTTTGATCCTGAATGAAAGAGGGGCCTGAAAATTCTTTGCCAACTGTAACCCTGCCGCCAACCGTTACCCGGGTTCCGAATTCGAATTCCCGTGCCTCAGCAATAGGAGTAATATCATCTTCAGAAATGGCTGACCCAATGAGGTTCAGTACAAATGTTGGCAGGTCAGGATCGTTTGTCGCGATAGATAGCTGATCTTCATACGTATCTACTGCCGGAGGAGTGAATGTAAGAGTAAGCATACTGCTTTCGCGAGATGCAAGTGATCCGGTGATATCTGTATCAATGGAAAAGGCTGTGCCGTCAGTCAGAGAAACAGAGGTAATATCAAGATTTGGCTCTCCATTATTGGTGATATCAATATCAATCGTGCGGCTTGCATTTGCGGCAACGGCCGGGAATTCTACCAAGGCACTGTCCTGAAGGGATTCACCATCTTGCCTCACAACAATTGTGGGCGTAGCGTCGAGTTCAATATAGGGTTCTATACGAAAGTCGTCGACGTTAACTCGACCACCAGCTACCGTGTTGACCCTGAACCGAACAGAACCGATTTGAGTTGATGCAATTGTGTATTTATCCAGCGTGTTGCTTACTTCAATCGCCTCTCCATATTCTGTCCAGGTGCTTCCTCCATCGGTTGAAATATATACCTGAAGAATTCCGCCACCATCACCGGAAAATCCTGAATTTGCTGCAAAGAAACTTAATTCAGTGACCCCCTCCGCAAAGTCAAAGTTCATCTGTAAAATTGATTCACTGTCTCTATTATCCATTCTCACAGACTGAGAACCGTTTCTCGCATCACCACCGGCACCGCCGAGGAGAGCTTCGTCTAAAAACCATTGTCCGGTGGTTAAATTCACAAATCCGGGTGCATAACTTCCTTTATCCCCATCCTCAAAATCTTCGAAGAGCTGTCCAAAAGCGAGAGTGGTTATCGAAATACTAAAGAGTGCAAATAGTAGTAATCGTTTTAACATATAATAGAATGAGATAGATGTGATGTAATCCTTATTTTGAGTTTTGAGCTAATGTTGAGTAAAAATGGATTACGTTTAATTTTTCAGATGTCAAACTTACAAAAATATTCATGCAATGATGTTAACCCCTGTATAAGTTTTTTCCTGATGACAGATTTATGCATTGAGAAATCCCGTAAACTTATCTTTTCCTTTTACACGCTGAGGGGATATATTCCACGCAGAAATTGACCGGATGTTTGAATTGTAGTTTATGATTAATGAACCATGGTTTGTGCCAGCTAATGTAGGCTGGATAGAAGTTGTTTGCGGGGGAATGTTCAGCGGTAAAACGGAAGAACTTATTCGCCGTGCTAAACGCGCGCATATAGCCGGACAAAAAGTAGTAATTGTGAAGCCTACGGTAGACGACCGGTACAGCAAAACTGATATCGTTTCCCACAATGAGTCTGCCCTGCCTGGAATTCAGGTCGATACCGCTGATCAAATCATCCTGCTCACCTCCTCTGCAAAGGTTGTATGTATTGATGAGGCCCAGTTTTTTGACGACCGAATTGTAGATGTTGCCAATACACTGGCAAATGATGGTAAACGGGTTATCGTGGCCGGGCTCGATATGGATTTTGAGGGTAACCCATTTGAACCGATGCCTCAGCTTCTTGCCATTGCTGAGTATGTGACCAAACTGCACGCTATTTGTGCTGAAAGCGGCGTAATGGCAAACTATTCACAGCGGGTCGTCGAAAATGACGATCAGGTGCTCGTGGGTGAAAAGGATGCATACGAACCACGTGCAAGGCATTGTTTCCGCCCCCCTGTGGATAAAAAACGAGGCACCCCTCTTCCCCCACTAAAGGCAGACGATAAAAACATAATTGAAGATCCTGACTCTTAATTAACTCTATGGATATTATTCACGGCATTTTTGGAATGCTTGGGCTTATAGGTATTGCCTGGCTTTTCAGCAACAACAAGCGAAACGTCAATTGGAACCTCGTTTCGCGAGGCCTGATCCTTCAGATCGGTCTTGGGATTTTCATTATTAAAGGAACGGAGATGGGTGAATTTTTTGCCCCCCTTGGCTGGCCAAAATTAATCTTCAGCCAGGTGAGCTCCTTTTTTGTGCTTCTGCTGGGCTACACAACCGCAGGGGCACAGTTTATCTTCGGTGATCTTGCCATCAGCCCGGGCATGGATGGAAGCATGGGATCGTTTTTTGCATTCCAGGTACTCCCGACCATTGTATTCTTTGCTTCCATTACAACTATTTTATATCACTATGGCATCCTTCAGAAAATTGTAGCTGTCATGGCCAAAGGAATGCGAAAGCTGATGGGCGTCTCCGGTGCTGAATCTCTGTCTGTAACCGGAAATATTTTCGTGGGACAAACGGAATCTCCCCTGCTCATTAAACCGTTCATTGAAGGAATGACGCGTTCGGAACTGCTGGCCGTTATGACCGGTGGGATGGCGACCATTGCCGGCGGTATCATGGCCGTTTACATCCAGATGCTTGGTGACACCTATGCACTCGTTAATGATGTAAGCATTGAATTTGCACGGCAGATGTTTGCTGAGCAACTTCTTGGTGCAAGCATCATGGCAGCACCCGGGGCTCTTGTGATCGCCAAAATTTTCTATCCCGAAGTAGATACACCCGAAACCATGGGCAACATTGAAGCACAAGTTGAACAGCAGGATGAAAATGGAATTGACGCGGCGGCCTCTGGCGCTACTGAAGGATTGAAACTTGCCCTTAATGTGGGCGCAATGCTCCTCGCTTTCATTGCAATTATTGCCATGATAAACTCTTTTTTAAGCTGGTTTGGTGAGGCTACAACGTTAGCAACCCTCTTACCTTCCGGCAGTTTTACACTAGAAACTATTCTGGGGTGGGTTTTCTCTCCTATCACATTACTTATAGGTGTACCCTTGCAGGATGTGTTGGCAACCGGCAGCTTGATGGGAGTTAAAATTGTATCCACGGAGTTTATTGCATACCTCAACCTTCTCGAGCTGATAGAACAGCAGGCCATTGAGCCCAAATCTATTGCTATGGCCACGTTTGCGCTCTGTGGTTTTGCCAACTTTGCGTCCATCGCCATTCAAATCGGGGGAATTGGCGGGCTGGCACCCGGGCGAAAAGCAGAGCTTGCAGAGTTCGGTATCAAGGCGGTGATTGCCGGGTCTATCGTAAATCTGATGAACGCCGCTATTGCAGGAGTTCTGTTCTGATAGACGTCTATGAACACCGCATTCAAATTCGGGTAAATTATCAAATAATGAAAAGCACGCTTACCCGTTTATCACTCGTTCTTATCAACAGCATTTTTAGATAGATTTAATTCTCTGCCGAGCCAATGTACACTTGTTGTTATACTCTTTGAATCCTGTTAATTTTCAAGACTTTTCACTACCGACAATATCTAAACGAATCAATGAATTATATTAAACGAGTAACCAGTTCTGTACTTCTTTCATTAATATTATTGTCTCCTCTCCAACTGTTTGCACAATCCTCTCAAACCGTCAGTCAGAATATGGATGCTGTTGTCGCTGAAATTGGGGATGAATCAATTTCACTTGGCGATCTGATCAGCTACTATGAGAGGAACAATATCGAGGATGGTTATTCCTCTGAAGAGCTAAAGGAGTTTCTTCCATTCTATGTAGATTATAAACTTAAACTTGCCTACGGTAAAGACCAGGGACTTTATTCCGACCCCGAAATTCAGCAAGAGTTCGAGAACTATTCAAAGCAGGCAGCTTTCTCTTTCTGGCTTGAGAACGAAATCAAAAGTGAACTGGAGAAAGAATTTATAGAGCGCAGCGAATATGAGCTGAAGTCGACTCATGTACTCATCCGGCTCGATCCTAATAGTTCTGCAGATGATGCAGAGGAAGCCCGTCTGCGGATTGAAGAGGCTCGTCAAAGGTTCATCGATGGTGAAATGACAATGGAAGAGTTAAACCGTGAATATTCCACTCAGGTTCAGGGCCGGCCTGCCGGTGGCGAGCTCCCCTGGTTTTCGGCCGGAGTTACCGTTAAGCCATTTGAAGATGCACTTTACAGCCTGGAGAAAGGTGAACTTTCTGAGCCCGTACGTACTCAGTTTGGATTTCACATTATCTACCTTGAGGATCGCCGGCAGAGAACACCACAGCGAAG
The DNA here is from genome assembly GCF_038150125.1 of Rhodohalobacter sp. 8-1. NCBI lineage: Bacteria > Pseudomonadati > Balneolota > Balneolia > Balneolales > Balneolaceae > Rhodohalobacter > Rhodohalobacter sp. 8-1. The sequence continues at coordinate 232,899 of NZ_JBBVMF010000002.1, forward strand.
TGCAAGCCATATTTTCTTCAGAGGTTCACGGGATGATCTGTCTGCAGAAATTCTGGCTGACAGCGCTTACGCCACACTTGAAAAGGGACGCCCGTGGGATGAAGTTGTTCAGCAATTTTCTCAGGATGGGTCATCCGTAAATAACGGCGGTTCTGTTGGCTGGGTTGGTTACGGAACACAATACTCGGCAGATTTTATTGACGCCGTGTTGTCCGTGGATCCAATAGCGTCTTTTTCTCAGCCGATTCAGACCAATTACGGCTACCATATTTTCAGAATTGATTCGGTTCGATCGTACCAAAACGATGAGCAGCGACGGGAAGAGCTCCTCTCACAGCTTGAAGAACTTCCCCGCTACAACGCCAATCGTCAACAAGTGCTGGAACGTATTTCTGAGATTGGGAATTTTTCAAAGAACAGCTCTGTGCAAGAATCAATAACGGCCTTTTTTAGTGATGCTGACTCTTCGTTAATTACGAACATCGACCTGCCGGAAGACATAGCCGAACAAACGTTGATTTCGTTTAATAACCAAACGTACACTTCCGGTGACTTCAAGCAATGGCTTCATGACACTCATAGTGACAGGTCGACTAAAGAGTTTTCAGATCACTGGGTTGATTTATATGAGGAATATGTTCTCGACTCCCAAATCATCCCCATGACTAACGACCGTTTTCCGGAATTCAAGCGAGAAACGGATGGGTTTTTAAACGGACTCGTTGTTTTCCAGGTCAGTGATGAGAATATCTGGAATATTGAAACAGCAGACTCCTCAAATCTTGAGCAATATTACGAACGAAACAAGGATAAGTACAGGTTCGATGAGAGGCATGATTATACATTACTTGCATCACGTAATGACAGCGCTTTAACAGCTGCACTGGAGATGACCCGGCAGGCAGTATCAATAGACAGTATTTCCAGGACATTTGATAATCTTATTATTACACGTGATTCTGTGGCCACGCCATCCGATGAGATCTTAACGGCACTAAATGCTACAGAAATTGGTGAAACATCCGATAAATTCACATACCGCAACCGAGATGCGTATGTGATCTATCATCAGCTTCTGGAACCCCGAACGATGACCTTTAACGAGGCATTTTATAGGGTTGGAAGTGACTATCAGCCAATTCGGGAAGAGAATTTCATGAATGAACTGAGATCAGAATATCGCGTCAGAATCTATCCGGAACGAATCCGGTAATAAATGATCAAATGTATATAAATCAATATTTTAAGCTCTTTATTTTTGTCATCATCCTGATGGTGTTTGTCTCCTGTATGACGGGACCTAACCAAGACTCATCTCCCGTTATTGCTACCGTAGGGAATGAACAGCTCACTGTGGAAACAGCTCTCCGCCATATACCGGACATTGCATTACAGCAAGATACGCTGCAGGCTTTTCAGAACTATAAGCAGCAGTGGATCAACGAAAAAGTTGCTGTGAATGAAGCTCGCCGACTTGGATTGCCCAACGATAAATCCTTTCAGGCTAAAATGGAGCGGATGGAGCAGCAGCTATTAAATGAGATGCTACACCAGTTTATACTTGCTGAGAACCCGGAAGAGCTTGAGGTCAGCCGTGATGAAGCGCAAAATTATTACCAGGCCAATCGTGATAAATTTATTTTAAATGAACGGTATGTGAGGTTTCGTCATCTTACTGCAACAACCCGTACTGCGATTGATAATGCCCGACGTGACCTGTTAAGAGGCGTTGAATGGGAAGATGTGTTAAACAAATATAGCGTAAATCCTGATCTACAGCTGCGCCAATCAACGCAATACTTACCAATTTCAATGGCAGTATCTGATATCCCCATGTTAAATCGCTATCTTAATATAATTGGTCTTTCTGAGATCTCCCCCATTCACAATGCAAATGGGCAATATCATTTTGTTCAGCTCAGGGAACTCAGGAATGCAGGCGATAATCCGGATTTTGAATGGTTGATACCACAAATACAACAATGGCTGAAACTTGAAAAATCAAAAAGAATAACAAACGCTTTCAAACGTAATCTTTATCTGCAGGCTGATTCTAACGATGAATTAGACCAGCTTCAGGGTGAGGAGATGAATACCGTCATCAACGATTATATCTCAACTTTAGAACTGAATTAAATTCATGACCCATATAAATCTGAAATCGCTACTCATATTAACCTTGCTTTGCCTGATTGGAACAGCATCTGCACTTTCACAGCAAAAACAGGTAGCAGACAAGATTGTTGCAGTCGTGAACGACCGCATCATCCTAAAATCTGATGTGGACACTGAAGTTCGCCAGTATCTCCAACAGGCTCAGGCCAGTAATCAGCAAATAACATTTTCTGAAGATCTATGGTACAGCGCTTTGCAATCGATGATAGACAGCAATGTGATGCTGGAACAGGCTGAGATTGATTCCGTAATCGTGTCGGATGAAATGGTGAACCGGGCGATGGACAGTCGTATTAACCAGATGATCCAGCAGGCCGGCAGTGAAGAAGCTCTCGAACGAGCTCTTGGAAATAGCATTGTTCAAATTCGTGCTGACTATAGAGATCAGTTTCGTGAGCAGATGACAACGCAGCAAGTTCAGGAACAAAAAATGAGCAGCGTTGAAATTACCCGTCCAGAAGTGCGAAGTTTTTTCAATGATATTCCTGAGAGTCAGCTCCCTACTATTCCCGAACAAGTTGAGCTGTCTCAAATTGTAGTAACGCCTCCTGAACTTGAAGATGCCCGCAATGAGGCTTTGCGCCTGGCTGAAGCATTGCGGGATTCTATTGTTGTCCATGGAAAGGATTTCGAAGAATTAGCGCGCAAATATAGCGATGGTCCTTCTGCTTCCCGTGGCGGACTATTGCCCATGATGCCTTTGGGAGATCTTGTTGCCAACTACTCTGCTGCTGCCTCAGCGCTCGAGCCCGGAGAGATTTCACAGGTTGTCCGTACTGATTTCGGCTATCATGTGATTCGGCTTAATAAACGCCAGGGTGACAATATTGAAACCAACCATATTTTGATCGAAATTGATGAAGAAAGTGTGGATGAGGATTTTGCAATCAATAAGCTTGAAGCTTTGAAAGACAGTGTGATTAACCATGGGGCTTCTTTTCGTGAACTTGCCCGTAAACATTCGGAAGACGAATCAACAAGCGCGATGGGTGGCCGCATCATGAACATGCAAACAGGCGAGCGAAAAATGGCTCTGAGCGATCTTGAGCCGTCATTATATCGAATCGCCCTGCTGCTGGATGAACCTGGTGAAATTTCAGATCCCCGCCCGTTTACAATGCCTCAAACTCAAAAAAGAGCGTACCGTATTGTACGGCTTGATGCCCACTATCCAGAGCACGTGGCCAATCTTGAGGATGATTATGCGCGAATTCGTGAAATTGCATTGCAAAGAAAGCGGATGCGGGTAATGAATAAATGGCTCGAAGATCTCAGGGAGAAAATTTACGTAGATATACGTGTTGACATACCGGAATCGGCAGATGATGAAAATTTGATGGCCCCTAATCAGGAATCAGTGCCCGTGGGGGAGGAATGAACGGAACTCATTCAATTCCGAACGATCCTAAAGAAGCCGCTGCTTTTTTCGAAAACTCTTTTTCACAGATTCGATCTGAGATCTCAAAAAAAGTTGTGGGACAGCAAGACGTCGTTGAGCAACTGCTGATAGCGCTGTTTTCTCGTGGACACTGCGTTTTGATCGGTGTTCCCGGTTTGGCTAAAACACTGTTGATCCAAACAGTGGCTCAAACTATGAATCTCTCGTTTAAACGCGTGCAGTTTACCCCCGACCTAATGCCCGGAGATATTACCGGCACCGAAGTTATTGAAGACAACAAACAAACTGGTGAAAAAGCATTTCGGTTTATCAAAGGACCGATATTTGCAAATATCGTTCTTGCTGATGAAATAAACAGGACACCTCCTAAAACCCAGGCAGCCCTGCTGGAAGGCATGCAGGAGGCTACCATTACGGCGTCTGGAAACAGATACGACCTCGACCTACCGTTTTTTGTTCTCGCTACCCAGAACCCGATTGAACAGGAAGGAACCTATCCCCTTCCGGAGGCTCAGCTCGACCGGTTTATGTTTAATATCTGGCTCGACTATCCTGCACTTGAAGAAGAAATTCAGATTGTTTCACAGACAACCTCTGTCCGCAATGAACAAATAAATTCCATCCTTGAGAAGGATCAGATTCTGAACCTGCAAAATCTCGTCCGGCAAGTTCCGGTACCTGATCACGTCTTGCGTCAGGCGGTTGAACTCGTGTCAAAAACCCGGCCTGGAACGGAACACTCCACTTCTTTCGTGGATCAGTATCTTGGATGGGGTGCTGGTCCCCGGGCATCACAGTTCCTCATTCTCGGTGCAAAAACCCGGGCGCTCTCCCGGGGCCGCTATAATGTTGAGCTTGAGGACCTCCATGCACTGGCTGTCCCTGTTCTGCGCCACAGAATAGTTACAAACTACGCGGCAGAAGCTGAAGGGATTTCGTCTGTGGATGTGATTAACCGGCTGCTGAAATCATTCTAAATGTAATTGAGGCTGAGGAATGACCACTCTATTTTTTCAGGGATTCAACCCGATTATTCCAATCCTGGCCGGGTTAATCCTCTTGATTGTCTGTTTTACCACAGCCTGGTGGAGCTATTCTTACCTCTCAACTGTTGCGCCATGGAAAAAATGGAGTCTGATAGCCATACGCGACTCTGTGTTCTTCATACTCGTTGTTCTGCTGTTGAATCCATTCTTTATTGACCGGAATGTTGAAACATCCAGTCCGCAGATAAATGTTTACCTGGACAACACGCAAAGTTTAACGGTTGAGCGCGGTAACTACTCTGGCCTTGAAAGTTACAGATCTGTTGTTAATGAGTTAACGTCACAAATTGACGACCGATATGATGTAAACTTTCACCTGTTCGATACAGCCGTAAATGATGGACGTGAGATCAGTGGGAACGGAACAGTCACCAACCTGCAGTCGGTTGTTGATCACCAGATTGAAAATCAGGATCAGACCGTAGCCAACCTGTTATTCAGTGACGGAATTTACACTCAGGGCCGTAACCCTGTCTTTTCGGCTCAAAACCTGGGCACGCCACTTTTCACGGTTCCGATTGGTGACACAACCGACGTTCAGGATATTGTCATCAGCGATGTGGAGTATAATGAACAGTCTTATACCAATACTGAGCAGTCGTTTCGGGTTAATGTAAACCAGGACGGTTTTGAAGGCAGTACTATTACAGTACAGTTCCTGAAAGACGGGGAACTGGCGCAATCAGAACAAATTACATTTTCAGAGTCGATATCAAACCACCTGTTGCTGTTTACCGATCAGCACACTGAGCCAGGGTTTTATGAATATGAGATCAACATTCCGGGACTTGATAAAGAGTTTACGCTGCAAAACAACAGGGAGGAATTTACAGTTGAGGTACTGGATGAAAAAACCCGGATTGCATCCCTTGCTTTTGAGATCCACCCTGATGTAGGAGCATTCAGGCGATTGATTGCGACTGATCAACAGAACGAACTGATATCAGGTACCCGTCTTTCCAACGGTGCAATGATGGGTGAAGATTTGACTTCCCTTGATACCCCTCCAGACCTGATTGTTCTTCACGGCCTGCCCGACAGTAACGATCCGTTGCTTGATTGGCTGCAGCAACAAAATGAAGTTCCTGTTATCTATTTTATGCTCCCGGCAACCCGACAATATCATCAGCGGCTTGATGATGCAAACTTTCTTGTGTATTCCATCGAAAACAGCCGCCAAAACATAATTGATATTCATTTATTACAGGAACGCGAACCGTACAGTCATCCGCTGCTTGAGTTTTCACCTCAGGAGTTCAGGCGGTTTCCTACCCTTAAAACATATCGGTCCGAAGCCGGCAGCTCCGCACTTGCTGAGATACTTTTTACAGGGGAATTCCAGAGAACAGAAACCGATATCCCGATCATACTGACAGAGTCTGGTGGAGTTCGGCGCCTCGCAGGAATAAATGCCTTTGGCTGGCATCGGTTTAATCTTACCGCAAACGAGACTGTTTCGAGATTTTACACCACTTTTTTCACAGACCTGTTATCATGGGCAGCAACGCCTCCCAATCAGCAGAACCTGAGTATCAATACCATCAAGCCAACGTTTACTGAGACAGAAAATATTGAGATTCAAGCTTCATTGGTAAACGAACGCCAGCAGCCGGAAACAGATGCCGTCATTAATGTAACGGTGATCCCCGCGGATGTTGAAGCTGATGATTTAGAATCGGATCCGCAGCGTTTTGTGATGCGCCACACCCGGAATGGAGAATATAGAGTTAACATTGGGAATCTGCCACGGGGCAACTACCAGGTGACAGGAAATGCAACAAAAGCAGACCGCCAAATTGGAGAGGATCAAGCAAGATTCAGCGTCAGTCAATCGAGAGTTGAGTTTATTAATACAGAACGAGATGATCAGCTTCTTCAACAGCTTGCATTGCGAACAGGCGGCATTTTTTTAGGTGACTACTCAGCTAGTCCAATGCTTCAGTTTCTCGAAGAAAACAACCTGGATCAAGTCGTTGAAACAGCAACCCAAGAGACACGTTACTTCAGCAACTCTCCCCTTTGGTTTGTGTTTGTGATTTTACTGCTCACCGGAGAATGGCTTATTCGGCGCTCGCTATCTTTGCCGTAAAGCGGGTTGCATAATCCCATGATTATTATGGTCATTGGATGAGTTTTTCGGTTCTACCGGAAAGTTTGTGGGTGATGGCAAAATATGTGAATAATCGCTTAGACCATGCTCAAAAATTTCCAATCATAGGCCATTGCTTTTGCAGATCCTTCACTGCGCCATTAACTGCAATGGCTCGATCAGGATGACGGGCTCAACTTTTAGCACGCGGGCGGCGTCGGCGCATTCGTTCTATTCAATATCATCGTGTCATCACGCCGCCCAAGACCCCAAGACGAATCATTGTCATTCTGAATAAAACGGTGATTTTCCGTTTTGTGAAGAATCTGTAAAAGCACCATGTTTTGTTCTCAGATAAACTGGTTTAACCTTCTGAATAACTCATCTGAATTAATCAGACTATGCATAGGATTATAACATGTACCCACAAACTTTCCGGTAGAACCAGTTTTTCTAAGAAGCTAAGTGATTTCGAATAAAAACATCACTCGTTTAAGACTCATCCGATACCTCAATCTGAAAAGTGATTTCAGAGATGAAGTAAATGTTGAAACCGATCATTACAGCCCAACTACGACATCAAAGCCTTCTGAATGGCTTTGAAATCAGGAAGTTTACCGGAATCTTCCAGCACTTCAGCATACTTTATTACGCCATCGTTACCGATGATGAAAGAAGCTCGTTTGGGGACACCTTTTATCCCGAAATAGTCATCGTAAAGTACGCCGTAGGCTTTGGAAGCCTCTTTGTTGAAATCACTTAGAAGCGGAAACTTAAGGTTGTTCGCTTTCTTAAACACCTTAAGCACAAAAAAACTGTCAGCACTTATCGCAGCAACGGTAGTATTAAGCGAATTATAGAGTTTCATATTATCGCGCATGGTGCAAAGCTCGTCAGTGCAGACACTTGAAAAGGCAAGCGGGAAAAACGTGAGGAGTATATCGCCCTTGTCCTGTTGTTGTAAATCCTGTAAAGAAACAAGGTCGCCCGACGTATTAGTTAATGTGAAATCCGGAGCTGTGTCGCCTGCTTTTAATGCCATTCTTTTAAATGAAATTAACGTTTATGTTCAATTAATATGGATGGAAACTTAAAGCTTGTGATGATCATTCCGGCAGCGATAAATAAATGAACCATAGGTTGTATTATAATGCTATCGAATTCCGGGTACCAGTAAAGTGTAAATGCGACAATGTAGAACAGGATAGCGAGATAAAGCAGGTATCCCTTTTTAACAGCCCTCGAATACATCACAACCAGTCCTGTAAAGATGATTAGTGCTGTGGCCTGAATCGATAAATTTGTTATAAATTCAAGTATTTCACTGTCTATGAAATAGGCATAAAATGGAATAATTATCAGCGGGAAGTACGAGTAAATTACCGGGTGCCGTGCGTACCGGGGCTGTATTAACCGCACTGATATCAACAGAAATACGAGCACCAGAAGGGTTACAGACAAATGAGCAAGATCAATGTAATGAATCAGTTGTTCGGAATTAACAATAGTCATGCTAAACGCAGCTGCGTTCAGTAAGAGAATGACATAGCTTAAATACTCGGGATGCGATAACTGTGAAATCCGTCTATAAACTACGATACAACAGAAAAGTGAAATCAGGACAAGTAAAATCTGGCTCCACAAACTTTACTCCTCTATGTTATGGCGTTGACGTGCTTTGGCGTCAACCTGCCGATTTGCTTGCTTATTGTTTTGATAAATAAGAACAAGATCGGCAATTTCTTTAAGAATTTTTCGCTCATCCCGCACCATTTTATTAGCGAAATCAAATAGCCTGATGGACTGATGACCAGACTTAACTTCTCGCTCCCAGTCAATCAATGGAATTTTTTCGAAAAGATTTAACACAGCTGCTCTGTGTTTGCTTATTTTCCTCAAAATTTTCTGAACATCTTTCTCATCTTCGGGAAACTCGAATGTTTCATCGTACGATTCGAAATTGTTGAGCTGAAGTGAACGCGGATTTGAAAAGCTTTTTTCAATAAGAGGACGGTAATAATTTTTTTGAGCATGATCGATCAAAGCGAGCATTTGAATGATCGACATGCCATCAGAAGGTGCTTCTGTATAAGGAACCTCGTCAATGATGTACATCAAAGCCTCAGCCTCATCCTGAAGATATTTTGCATCCTCAAGCAGTTCTTCATACTGTTCCTGAGTAACTTCTTGATCAGATGTCATAATCTCACCCACAACAAATTAAACAGACCAATTTGAAGACGCTTTTGTCTCGTCGTTTTTCTTCTGCTGTTCAAGCATATCTACGAGAGAGAGTCCTGTATTCCAATCACGGTCGCGATCCCGGACGGAGTGAATGTTGTTCTCTTCCTGGAAATCCCAAAATTGTCCGAATTGGCGATTTTTGTATTCCTTGAGAAAATCGAGCCGTTCTTTGAGATCTTCTTTAGGAACAAGCAGACGCTCCTTATCATAAACCGCGTCCTCTCTTGATTCAAAAACGATATCGTAATCCTTACTCATCACAATGGCTTCTTCAGGGCAAACCTCTTCACAGTATCCACAGTAAATGCAGCGAAGCATATTAATTTCAAAGAAATCAGGATAACGCTCTTTTGGATCATCCTCATCTTCATTTGCCTGCATGGAAATGGCAAGCGGAGGACATGCACGTGCGCACAAACCGCATGCTACGCAACGTTCTTTCCCATTATCCTCAACGAGTACCGGACGCCCCCGGAAGATGGAAGGCGGATCCCATTTTTCTTCGGGATAGTTCATTGTAAACGTAGGAGCGAACATCTGTTTGAAGGAGTACCAAAGGCCTTTAAAGATCTCCGGCAAATATAGATTTTCAAGAAACGATAATTTTCGTTCCCGCTGAAAATCTTCCGTTAAAGCATTCGAAACCGGCTTGTCTAATTCCATTTAAAGAACTGTCTGTTTTTTGAAATGTGATAATATCTTGTAGTCAATCAATAAAAATAACCTTTTGCGCTGTATCGTTCAATGTTATTTCAGTATTCACAAACTTATTTCTGGCGAAAGACCATGGTAATGGGTACACCCGTGAACCCGAATTCTTCCCTGAGTTTATTTTCGATAAATCTCCGGTAATTTGGCGGCAATTCCTGTGGATTATTCATAAAGAATTTGAAGACCGGCGGATTGCTTTTTACCTGGAGTGCATATTGAATTTTAAGCTGACGGCCACGTTTCATTGGTAAGGGACGTTCTTTCAATATTTTTTGGACGAAGTCATTCATTTCGGGTGTACTGATTTTCTTCCGGCGTTCCTGAATCACCATCTCAGACATATCGAGCACGCGTTCAATCCGCGTCCCCTTCAAGGCAGAAATAGAAATGACGGGAATATAGTTTGATGTTCGAATACGTTCGTAAATATATGTTTCGAACTCTTTGTGAACATTTGAATCTTTGTCCGGCACAATATCCCACTTGTTGAGAGCGATGATAATTCCCTTATTGTATTTTTCGGCGTCGCGGATAATTCGTTTGTCCTGTGCATCAAATCCCCTCATGGCATCCAGCAAAAGCACAACAACGTCAGAATCGCGGATGGACCGGTCTGTCCTTACCGTACTGAAAAATTCAATATTTTCTTTAACTTTTGCGCGTTTTCTTAGCCCTGCCGTATCAATCAGCGTGTACTCTCTGCCATTATAGGTGAGTTTACTGTTGATAGAATCACGGGTCGTACCCGGAATATCCGTGACAATACAGCGATCATTTTTGAGAAGTGCATTCATGAGTGAACTTTTGCCAACATTAGGCCGGCCGACAAATGCAATTTTTGGATTTTCATCCCTTTCAGCATCCACTTTCTCTTTTGGTAACAGTTCCACAACACGATCCAGAAGGTCACCGGTTCCTGTTCCGCTGATTGCAGATACCGGAAAAATTTCATCCAGCCCAAGCTCGTAAAATTCCACGGCATTCATCGCCCGTTCTTCATTATCGCTTTTGTTTGCCACAACAAGAACAGGTTTATCAACCCGGCGTAAAATATTTGCAACCGACTTGTCGAGTGTATTCAAACCACTCTCAATATCGACCACAAACAGGATGACGTCCGATTCTTCAATGGCAATATGTACCTGTTCGCGGATACCTTCAACGATGACACCTGCTTCCTCCGGCAGGTAACCACCTGTATCGATTACATTAAAATCACGTCCGTTCCAAAAACTTTCACCATAGTGACGATCGCGGGTAACACCATATTCATCATGTACAATTGCCTGCCGCTCTCCGAGTAAACGATTGAAGAGAGTAGATTTTCCAACATTAGGTCGTCCTACTATAGAAACCGTGGGTAACATCTGATAAAGTTAATTCGTAAGTTATGTGTGTGCTTTGCCAACACACCTGATATTTTACTGAATGGCAAATATTAACACTAAAGGTAACGATAAATAAGCAAGAAAATGCTTGAATCATTTTACAATAATTTCGGATTTGTAGGGTCACTCATTATTTCGTTACTGATCTTTCTCTTCTTTATTTTCTGGATGGGCGGTGTAGCCGGAATCTGTCAGGAGCACGAGGGAAAAAAGGAATCCATCATACGCCTCGCTCTTGCTATTTTGATTCCAGTATACCCAGTTATATGGATTATTTCAGACATGATATCTCAGAAAAAGCAGTTGCGCCGATTGTAGATTTTGACACCTAAATCTGCAATATTATTTCCAAATAAAGCCTATAAACTACTTCCCATCAGTTAGTTGCGTGTCGATACCATCCTCAATTGCAGGTTGTTCCGGTTCCTCAACAAGCATCCATGGCTCCAGCAAAGTATCCGGAATATCTTCTATGAACCGGGATGGATTTGTAAAGTAATCTCCATAAAAACTTTGATGCATAGCCGGGTATGTTAAAAAGAGCTGATCTTTGGCCCGTGTGACCGCCACATACACCAGCCGAATCTCTTCCTCCATTTGCTTTGGATCTTCAATAGCATAACCGGATGGAATAATACCATCAAGGCACTGAATCAAAAAAACCGTTCTCCACTCCAGACCTTTCGCTGAGTGGATGGTGCTGAGCACGAGCGGGGATTCATCTTTTGAAGCGGCCTCTGTTTCGATAGCGGTTGCCTCAATGGGATCAAGTGCAACCTCTTCTATCAGGTGCTGCAGCGACCGGTAGCTTCCGGATATGTCAACAAATGTTTCGAGATCCTTCATCCGTTTGGGATGGTCATCAAACCGCTTTTTACAAAACGTGCTGTAATATTCCACAACAGTCTTAAGCTGATCCGGAACGGAGCCATCATATTGTTTCAAATCAGAGAACAAGTTACTCAAAGCCCGGAGTTGTTCCAGGTACCTGTCACTTGCATGAGGCGCTTGATGCGGTTTAAATGGGTCGCTACTGTTCTGCGCCCACTGGAAAAACTGTTCCGCCGTCTTTGGTCCAATGCCCTCCATCAGCATCAGTGCCCTGTTCCAGGAAATAGTATCCTGTGGGTTGATGAAGATTTTCAAATGTGCCAGCACATCTTTCACGTGAGCAGCTTCTGTAAACTTCTGGCCGCCGAATTTGACAAAGGGGATATCTTTCTTGTTCAGCTCCACTTCAAGATCATACGAATCCCGGCCGTTTCGAAATAGCACGGCCATGTCTGAAAGCTCCCTGCCCTGCTCCCTCAGGTTCAAAATCATTTGCGTTAAAAATCTGCTTTGATCATTCACGTTTGCCGCTTTCACGAGTCCTGGCAGTTCCCCCTCTTCACGATTGGTAAACAATTCTTTCTTGAATGTCTCTTTTGATTGAGACAAGACACGGTTTGCCAGATCCAGTATTCGCTGGGTTGACCGGTAGTTCTCCTCAAGTTTAATAAGTTTTGTGCCTTCAAACCGCTCAGGAAATTGCTGCATATTTTCCGGTTCAGCTCCCCGAAATGAGTAAATGCTTTGAGCGTCATCTCCTACCGCCACAACGTTATTGTGAACCGAACTGAACAGTTCCGTCAATTCAGCCTGTAGTGAATTTGTATCCTGGTATTCGTCTACCATCACATGTTTATGAGAGTAAGCAACTTTCTCGCGCACATCTTTGCTGTCTCGCAAAAGGTCTCGTGTATTGACAAGCAGATCGTCAAAATCCATCACATAATTGACCTTCTTATAGTTGTTGTAATCATCGAACAGACTCTGTATTGCATCAGTGTGTTTTTTGAACTGAGGATACTCCTTCTCGAGCACATCATGAATTGGAATCGTTTTGTTAACCGACGTGCTGAAGATGGAGTAGAGCGTGCTTTTTTTAGGGAACCGTTTTGTCTGCTTGATGGAACTGAGCCGGCCGCGGAGCAAATTTATAGTGTCCATTGCATCGGAAGAGTCGATAATCGTGAAATTCTCCGGGTACCCCACTTTGTCGGAATATATATGAAGCAGCTTACTGCAGTAGCGGTGAAACGTCCCTCCTTCAACCCGACGGCACCTGTCGTCCAGAAGCATGCTTGCGCGGCGGAGCATCTCACCTGCTGCTCGTCTTGTAAATGTTAACAGCAGAATGGATTTGGGATCAACGCCGCTTTCAATCAGCCGGGCTACACGATAGATGAGTGTCCTTGTTTTCCCGGTACCAGCCCCTGCAATTACCAGTGCGGGTCCTGAGTTGTGCATGACCGCATCAAACTGAGCCGTATTCAGCAGGTCACGGTACTCAATCTTAAAATCTTGAGAAGCACGGGCATCTTCTTTTTGTAAAACAAATTTTTTCATACCGCAAACTATGAAATTTTTGCTGTATGTAAAATTTATGTAATGATATTACATCACACAGTTACAAAACTACCCCATTTTGATGGATGTGAATATAGTTTAAGGGCAGCACAGATTCTATACCTCTAAATTCTAACTTTCTTCATCCGGTTTAGGGACAAAATAAAGTGCCTTGGAATTCATGCAGTACCGAAGGCCGGTTGGCTCAGGTCCGTCATCAAACACATGCCCGATGTGTGAGCCACAGCGTGCACAAACAGTTTCAGTTCGGGTCATAAACAAGCTTTTATCAACTCTCTCATCTACTGCACCCTCCCGAATGGGCTCCCAGAAACTCGGCCAGCCGGTTCTGCTGTTATATTTTGCATTGGAATGAAACAGCGGATTACCACATCCTCTACACAGGTAGACTCCCTCTTCGTAAAACCCATCATATTCATTTACATACGGTAATTCTGTACCTTCATTTCTAAGGACTCTGTACTCCCCCGAACTAAGCATCTTTTTCCATTGCTCTTCAGTGTGCTCAACCGTTTTGGAGTTATCAGTGTCATTTAACGCTTCCTGGTAAGTTATAGATTCTAAAAAATCGGTGTGTTCTTCTTGTGTGGACATAGATTGCTGGCTGTGAGAGTTACATGCGGTTGATATTAAAACAGCGTACAAAATAATGGACTTCAAAAAAGTGTATCGTAAAGTGCTAAATCTCATTAGACGCTTGAATTTATTTTGGATTTCTGTGTGTTTAACTGTTTCAGCTGCTCTTTTAGTTCCACTGATGCACTTGCGTACCCTCCATTGGTGCCGTCAATAAAATGCACATGCATTTTTTGGTAGTCGGTAACAAAACATGTGGTCATGGAAGCAGGAGACGAATGTGTTCCAAAAACGAGATTACCCTTTCTGTATTGCGCCTTCAGATAGGACCTTAGGCGGATACGCTGGTCAGTGGTTCCGGATAAAACAAGTTTCAGACCATCGCTGAATTTTTTAAAATCAGCATTTTTAACAAAATCAGTCTTATAATCCCCCCAATCTGTATGTTTTGTTGATATTTTTTTCTTCATCAAATACCATCCGGCCAGCTGCGTGTAATAAAGCTTGAAAAAATAAACCGCTTTTTTAACCAACGTAGCCGGGTATGATCTGATTGTTGCTTCACCTCTCAGGGATTTTGGTTTGATTGACAGCGTCATTCCCTCCTCTTTAACGGGTGCATAATCAGATTCGTCACCGTAAATTTTTTCAATCATCTGAAAACACTGTTTGTAGAACTCACTACGTTCAACATCATTTTCGATAATTGATTTGATGATGACTGAAATCACTTCATCTTTTTCCGACGGTATTTCATTCCAGCGGCATTCTAAACCGCTGAAATTGCCTTCTACCATCTGAACTAACGAAAGATTATTTTCTGGCTGTTTGATGATCTCTTTTATATAGTCAACACCATCTCCCCAAAAGATAGCTTGACTCACGTGGTCGGAGAGCAAATATTTGCCAATTTTAATGTCTCTGCCATCTTTTCTGATTTGCGCCATTGATTGACATCCAGCCGCAAGCTCAAGTCCGAATGACGAGTTCACAGCCTCCTTGCAGTATTTCAACAAACCCAGAATGTGATCTCTGCCGACATCTGGCATTGCAATAGTCACACCATCACCTCCAAACACAAACGGTATCTCCAGATCAGGAAAATCGTTGATGATGGCCGCTATAGCACAAGCACCAGCCATATTTACCGCTCTGTATTTGCCATTTGATATGGCTTCAGTTGATCCGCGGATATCAGTGGCAATAACAAGCCAATCATCTGGCAATGGCCGATATTGACGAATATCAACAATTTCAGAAAACTGGTCGATACCTTGCAAATCTCTAAAAAAATGCCGGTTGTTGATAATCTTACTACTCATAACATTTTGTACAATCTTTCTAAATACTCAAAGTTACACCGTATATTTGCACCAACCTCTTACTGCTATATTTTCTATCACCACTTAAACAAGATTGGTTTACACTAATACGATGGATTTTTCGAATTGGGCTGAATTTATATCGAGAAAATGTCTCATTGCTCTGCTATTTTTGTTATCGGGATATTTCTCGTTATCAATAGGACAGACACTTGATACTTCAATCGACGTGATTGGTATAGGGAGTTCATCCGACCGGACCCCATTTTGGATTGAGTCCAACCGTTTCGGCCGTTTTTCTTCCAATGGATCACAATTTCTTACCAGATTTCAGGCTTATGGGAGCACTGATGAGGATCAATTTGGCCCCATAAAGGTGTTCTACGGAGCAGATTTGATAGCAAGGCCCGGGCCTCAAAGCACAGTCAATTTTAATCAAGGCTACCTGAAAATCAGTGCTTATGCATTTGAATTTTCCGGAGGACGGTTTCACGGCCGATCACCCCTCCATGATGAGCGGCTAAGTATGGGATCATTGGGCGTGAGCGGCAATGCAGTACCAGTACCACAGGTTCGTTTTGGAATTCCTGAATGGACCGGCATTCCATTTACCCAAAACTTTGTTCGGATACGTGCTCACCTGGCTCATGGCTGGCTCGAAAAAGATCGATATACAAAAAGTCCCTTCTACCAGGAAAAAGTTGGGCATTTGAGATTTGGCGGCAAATTTCCGCTAAATGTCTACGGCGGCCTGGCGCATTACGCTATGTGGGGCGGAGATGACAACCCGCAATTTGGCGACCTCCCCGACGAGTTATCAGATTTTTTTCGCGTATTTATAGGCGTTGGCGGTGATGAGCGTGCCCCGGATGTGGAGGCAGATTACCTTTTGGGAGACCATTTGGGCGCCTGGGATTTTGGCCTTTTTCTCGAGCTTGATTCTGTTTATATGAAAATTTACAGGCAGCTACCGCTGGAGACCAAAGATAATTTGAAACTGAAAAGTCTGCAGGATGCACTAAACGGTATTTCCATTCGGTTTAATGAGAGCCTGAACTTCCCTGTTAAAGGCCTGACCTACGAATTTATGTACACAAAATGGCAGGATGGCCCGCGGGTTGAAAATGTACTTCCCGACGGAACTCGATGCTTTGATTTTCCTGAACGCTGCCGAGATCCGTATCAGGGAAATGAAAATTACTATAACCATCACATTTATCGTGTTGGATGGGCAAACCGGGGACGAACTATCGGTAATCCCCTGTTTCAGACATCGGAGGTCCCAACTGACCAACTTGGTGAGGGTATCATCAATAACAGGATCGTTGCTCACCATATTGGCGTCGAAACAGAAGTGATGAACACAGAAGTAATTGGAAAGTTTACGTTTAGCCGAAATTATGGGACACGCAAAAATCCGTTTGATAGCCCCATCAATCAATTTTCGGCCGGTATTCTTACACGACGAAATATCACACTCTTTGATCAGCCGCTTATCTTACTCGCTGATTTTGCCCTCGATTCAGGAGATCTGTTTGGGTCTCAGTTTGGCGCATCTGTTGGCTTGCGGTGGTCGCTTTAGAACATATCCACTTTATTCTAAAAAATGCGCTATAGCTTTTGCAAATCCCTGCCACGCAACTAAAAGCAATGGCTTAATCCCCTAAGGGGCAGGCAGGATGACAGGCTCATAGAATAAAAGTGAGCGGTGTGTTCATTCTTCGTTTTTAATTTAATCTTTACGTATCACCCCTGCCCAAATTCGAATCTTGGTCATTCTGCCCACCATTTGGGGAATAAGACAGTAGCTTTCCCTTTTGTGCCCCGAGAGAGATGCCAAGGATAATGATTCAATTATAGCAATATATTTTGGCCTGCTGAATGACCCGAATGGCTTGAAGAACTTTTTTTGATAATTTTATATAACCACAAAATTTTTAAAAAATCGAACATCAACTGTATGTAACAGTTGCATCATAGGTAAGAATTGCAGTCTTTAACATCTCTATCCTAACTAACCAAAATTAAGTTTGTTGGACTATGAATTCAGATCGTTATGTGATATCCAGGCTGAGCATTATGATGTTTATGCAGTTTTTTATCTGGGGTGGCTTTTTTGTGGTGATGGGGGTTTATTTACTGGAAATATTTCAGGGTGAAGAAGGCCTGAACACCATTATTGGCCAAGCCTATGCCACACATAACTGGGCAGGTCTTCTGGCCCCTGTTATTGTAGGGTTAATAGCCGACCGTTATTTTAATGCTGAACGCGTTAATGCAGTATGTCACATTCTTGGAGCGGGTCTGCTTTGGTATGCGGCGGGAATTACTGAACCGGGCGTGTTCATTTGGGTGATGCTTGCCTACTTCATGCTTTACATGCCGACGCTTGCGCTCGTAAATGCAATTTCATTTGCCAACATTGGTGACCCCGATAAAGAGTTTCCTAAAATCCGTGTCTGGGGAACAATCGGCTGGATTGTCTCAGGTTTCGTTGTTGCTCAAACCATTCTCGGCTGGGTTGAAGTTCCGTTCTTAACTTGGTTTACAGGGATCGAAAGCAATATTCAAACTACAAGTATTCCTCTGTACATGAGCGCTATCATCTCTCTGATTTATGGGCTTTACAGTTTCACACTGCCCAAAACACCCCCATCCGAAAAAGGGAAAAAGTTCAGCCTCAAAGAAGCTCTTGGTCTTGATGCGCTAAAACTCCTGACTAACAAAAATTTCGCTGTATTTTCTTTCAGCAGTTTTGCCATCAGCATACCGCTCGCATTTTATTATGCCCGAACGAATGACTTTGTTGCCGCCGTGGCGTTTGGGGAACAATCGGCATCATTTATGGCAATCGGCCAAATGAGCGAAGTTTTGTTTATGATTTTAATACCATTCTTTCTTGTCAGGTTAGGCGTAAAATGGATGCTGCTTGTAGGTATGCTGGCCTGGACAGCCCGATACCTGCTGTTTGGTGCCTTTCCCGAATCTGTATCGCTTGTCATTATCGGAATCGCACTTCACGGAGTTTGTTACGACTTTTTCTTTGTAACAGGTCAACTTTATGTTGACAAAAAAGCTCCAAAAAATTTAAGGGCCAGCGCCCAGGGTTTTTTCAACCTGCTCACCTACGGAGCCGGTATGCTCATCGGGAATTACCTTCTTGGCTGGTGGGGCGACAGTATAAGCCTTGATGGATCCACAGAAGCCGGCTGGCTTGAAGGCGCCTTCCAGTTCTGGATCATGCCGGCATTGTTTGCTTTAGGTGTTGCAATCATGTTTTTCATCTTCTTCTGGGACGATGAAGTAGAGGCTGAAACATTGGATGCAGAAGGTTTATCTCCTATCTCGGATTCAAGTACTGAAGAGATTAGTCCCGGAACTGTGGGGTGAAGGCAAAATTCATGAACAGTAGTTCTGAGCAGATTCAACATGTTCAATAAAATAGACCTTTGCTTTTGCAGATCCTTCTCTGCGCCATCAACTGCAATGGCTTGATCAGGATGACTGGTGAAGAGGATTAAATAGGGGCGGCGGGGAGACGTTCGAAGTTTTTTCGTCATATCGACCTGCTGCCGTCCATCCCCATGCAATTATGGTCATTCTGAATAAAACGGTTTTTTACGTTTTGTACCCCGTAAGGGATGCACAGGGCAAAGTATCTGTAAAAAGAACACATTTTGCACTAATTGAATGTCACAAATGACTGTTGTAACCTGTTAAATAATCCAACTGGTTTTACGAGCATGTTTGATGAACTCTACACAGGGTTATTTTATGTACTACAAACTTTCCTCTTGGACAAATTATCAGAGCTTCATCCTAACTGGGTGGAGCTTTTTTTATACTTGAGACAAGATTCACTCCGCAGGATCCCAAAAGTGCTCTTCCATATCCACTGTAAACTCCGACTTAAACGACACTCCCTCCTGCGTGAGACGTTCACGCATCGTGTCACCCGGGAAATAGGCGCGTCCGGTTAACTGTCCCAACCGATTTACAACTCTGTGAGCCGGAATATTTCGATGATCCGGTGTCGCCTCACGTGTTAACAAATTGTTCAGCGCATATCCAACCATCCGCGCGCCTGACCGAACCCCAAGATGTCCGGCGATTGCGCCGTAGGTTGTAACCCTCCCGGTCGGAATTTGATCTACAACCGCATACACTTTTTCATAAAAGTCTTTTGAGTCACTCATCAAATTGAGATTTCAGTTGGGTTCGAACCTTACGAAAAACTTCTTCATCTAACTGCCCGGATGATGTTGCTATTTGTGATGCAATCAAACCAAGCTGTCGATACAGGTTAAAGTGATCTGAATTATTCTGCAGCCGTTTAAGATGTGCAGCTATCGTTGTTTGATCTCCACGGGCAACCGGTCCGCTTAATGATTGCCTTGCCCCCTTTTCAAATATATTATGTAAGGTTTGATGGATAATCGGATTCAGCATCTCAAGTCCATCATTAATGCCTGCATCCTTGGATATTTGTTCCGCCACATCCATCAGCGATACAAGATAATTTGAGGCAAAAACCGCAGCCAGGTGCATGGCCGATTTTTGGTCTGACGTCAGAACTTTAGTTTGTGCGCCAAATGGGGTAACAAGCTGATTGAGCATTGGAAACAGTTCGTCACCTCCTTGCAAAGAAAACCAAATTCCTTTGAAACGATCAGCTCCATCACCACGGGTAAACGTTTGAAGCGGATGCATGGAGGCTGTTTTTGCACCGTGTTCAGCCAGTGGTTTAAGAATTGAGCTGTCAACACTTCCGGAGAGGTGTATTACAGATCGTCGATCCCACTGGATGGCGGTCTTCGACAACTGCCGTACAATTCCAGCGAGTTTATCGTCGGGGACAGATAAAATGGTAAGATCGCCCAAATCATTGTCATTTGATGGTTTGGGTTTATCAGCAGGTTTCTTCTCTTTGCCCGCGGAATCTAAAATGTAGCTATCGGATTGAGTGCAACCCCAGACAGAGGCAAGTGTAAAGCTTGAATGCCTTGAAACCAGGTCGATCATTGCGCTGCCCAACGCTCCCGGGCCAATTACCGATACTGGTACAGTCTGATTCATTATCCAGGAATAGGTTGAAATTGGACCTCAGCAAATGCCGATACCGGACCTGCTGATGGGTCTGGTTGTGTAAATGTAAGTTTTGTTTTCCACTTTTCCGCGATTAACAATCCGGCAAGAAATGAGCCTGCACCATTCATGGTAACGCCATCAGAATTTAGTGTATTAATGAGGCCTGACCGGTTATCATTATCAAACTGTGTCACAATCTTTTCGAGTACGCCTGGTGACAGGTGATGAATATCGCAGCAGAAAACCAGTAGCGCATTTCTTGAGGCAAGAATTTCTTCCAGGGCGGCTGAGAGTTCTTTAACGATAGAAGGTGATTCATCTGTGATTTGAATGCTGAGCACAGAGAAATCCTTGAGTCTGTTTTGAATGAACAGTAGCTGATCAAATAAACTCAGGTTTTTACTGTAGGCTTCATCATCAATAAAAAAGTCATCGTCTTCATCACAAAGTTCATTTCGAAGCTTTTTGTTTACAGCCAAATCTCCAAACCGCGTACTAAATGTATTATGAGACGGCATCGGTAACTTCTTCTCATGAGTACCAGGCTGAGATTCAACAATCACTACTGTATCAAAATCTCCCTCCGAAACCCTACTATAAATATCAGCGAAGCGGTCAATTGAGTAATGATTTAAAGATGTGGGAGAAAATACAATCCTTAGTGGATGAATATCATCAGTGGAATTGCTGGCAGACTGGGCCAGTCGCTTTTTAATCTCGTCTTGTTTGAATAGGCACATATGCTTCAGATAAATATGATTCGGTTAATTCAGGTAATATATAGCAGATTGAAATCCACTGATCCATCAGTTGAAAACTGCAGATTTCTGCGTTTATATCATTAAAAAACTGGACGCTGTAGTTATTTTCAGTAACAGATTTCAGGCACACGCTGTTCATCGGTTTTCTGAGTCCGGTACCGATTGCTTTTAATGCGGCTTCCTTCATCGTCCATATTTTAATTATCGGATTATTCTCGTATAACTTGAATGCCTCGTCAGGATGTTTCATTCGTTGTGATAGGCGTTCGCTCACCTGACGATCCGTGTATTCCATATCAATACCCACGACCCAGTTTTTAGAAACAACGCCTCCCACAGAGTGTGATGTGTGTGAAAAACTGATGGAAATGATGTCACCATTCAGATTTGCCGAGGGTTTTTCGTATTTGAGAGTCGTAAAGCTGGGATCGCCTTTTTTATAACGATCGGAAATCATCTGCCGGAGCAGTTCACGGCCGGATAGTGATTCAATAGAATGGTCCATCGTGGAATGATCAATATCCGGGTCAGGGAGCGGAGATATTCCTGCAAAAAGTCCTTCTGGAATAGATGAATGCTTAATATTCTGGTAAGATGTTATCACCGGCTTACAATCTATGGCTTTTGTAATTGCATGAGTAAAAGTACCCGCTATATCACAAAAAAGAAACGTTTATTCCACGATTTATAATCGATCAAGATCAGCGAAGGAATTTTTTTATTAAAATAGTTTTGAGAAAACTGGTTCTAACGGAAAGTTCGTGGGTGATGTCAAAATATGTGAATAATCGCTTAGACCATGTTCAAAATTTTCCAAATTATCGGCCATTGCTTTTGCAGATCCTTCTCTACGCCATCAACGACAATGGCTATATCCCCCTGGGGGCAGGCAGGATGACACGCTCTTTGGTAAGCACGTGGGCGGCGTGGGTGAATTCGTCGTGTTCAATATCGCCTTGTTGCCACGCCGCCAACCACCTCCAGCCGAATCATTGTCATTCTGAATAAAACGGTGGGTTTCCGTTTTGTGCCCCGTGAGGGATGCCCAGGGCAAAGAATCTGTAAAAGCAACTCATTCCGTCCTATCGAATAACTTATATGTCTGGTGTTACCGACTGAATAACCCAGTGGGTTTGATTAGACTGTATGAGAAGCTGCATATCTAACTAATTTCTGTACCCACAAACATTCTTGTAAAACTAAATTGCATTTGGATACATACTAATTTAGAGTTCAAATCATCCAAATAACAAATAACTAATTTCCCGATAACCAACTAAGAATAAGAAATGCCATTTTGCGTGCATTTTTCTTACTTTTGATCCTCTTAAAAAACCAGAATATTTTCTATACCTATTTTATGGCTCAATCTGAACCTACCCTTAGTGAACAACAGGAGATCCGCCTCGAAAAACTGGATCAGCTTAAAGAGTATAATGTCAATCCTTACCCTTATGAGTACGACGTTACTCATCACTCCCGGGAAATCCTGGATGATAAAGAGTCATATATTTTTGAGAATACCGATGAGTCGCCAAGAGTGTCAGTAGCGGGCCGGGTCATGACCCGCCGCATCATGGGGAAAGCTTCTTTCTTTACGCTCCAGGATTCGCAGGGAACCATCCAGATTTATATTCGCCGTGATGATGTAGGTGTCACCGAATACAACAAGGTATTTAAGAAAATGGTAGACATTGGTGATTTTGTGGGGATTAAAGGCTTTGTTTTTACGACCGGTACAGGTGAAACTACCATTCACGCTGAATCATTTGAGTTTCTGGGCAAGGCAATTCGCCCTATTCCCACCCCTAAAGAAGTTGAGAACGAAGAAGGTGAAACGGTTGTCTACGATGCGTTTACAGATAAAGAACAACGGTATCGTCAGCGGTATGTTGATATGGTGGTCAACCCCGAGGTTCGTGAGACGTTTCGCAAGCGAACGCAACTCGTTCAAACCATGCGAAACGTGATGAATGAACGCGGCTACCTCGAAGTGGAAACACCTATTCTTCAGCCCATTTACGGCGGTGCTGCGGCAAGACCATTCGTAACACATCATAAGGCTCTGGATATGGAGCTTTACCTTCGAATTGCCAACGAACTTTATCTGAAACGACTGATTGTCGGCGGGTTTGACGGTGTGTATGAATTCTCTAAGGATTTCAGAAATGAAGGACTTTCCCGTTTTCACAATCCTGAATTCACCCAGGTTGAACTTTACGTAGCCTATAAAGACTACAACTGGATGATGGATTTTATGGAAGAGATGATCGAGAAAGTGGCGCTCGAACTTCACAATTCCACAAAAGTAACGGTTGGTGAGCATGAGATTGACTTCAAGCGCCCATGGCCGCGGATTCCGATGTATGAAGCCATCGAAAAAGAGACCGGCCATGATTTGTCAGGCAAATCGGAAGATGAAATTCGTGCCATCGCCAAAGATCTTCACATTGATGTAGACGAGTCTATGGGTAAAGGAAAACTGATCGATGAAATATTTGGCGAAACAGTTGAGCCCAAACTGATTCAGCCTACATTTATCACCGATTACCCGATTGAAATGAGTCCCCTGGCCAAAAAACATCGCAGTAAGGAAGGCCTTGTGGAACGGTTTGAGGCGGTTTGTAACGGAAAGGAGATCGCCAATGCATTCTCTGAGCTGAACGATCCGGTAGACCAGCGCGAGCGTTTTGAAGAGCAGGCGCGGCTGCGTGCCGGCGGCGATGCCGAAGCGATGACTGTGGATGAAGATTTCCTTCGCGCTATTGAATACGGAATGCCGCCTACCGCGGGAATTGGAATTGGCATCGATCGCCTGTCAATGATCATGACCAATTCTGACTCAATAAGGGATGTTCTCTTCTTCCCTCAAATGAAGCCGGAATAATCTGCCTCACCCGGGGTATTCATACGGCACAGGTAACTCATGCGTTATAGCCTCAATTGAAGCATAGCTTCTTAATCATCAACAGGAACGTTCATGTCTTTTACATGGTACATTGCCCGGCGGTACTTTCAGGGGAGTAAACGAGACTCGAAGTTTCTGTCTTTTATCAAAATCATGTCGATCATAGGCGTAGCTGTAGGATCAGCCGGACTCCTCATTGCGCTGGCGATTGTTCATGGTTTTAAATCCACCATCAACGAGAAAATCCTCGGGTTTGCACCGCATATTACGAACCAAACATTTGTAGGAGTTCCGCTTCAGCGAGCCGATACGCTTCAGCCATATCTCATGCAGTTTGAGGGAGTTTCAAGGGTGGAGCCGGCCGTAACAGGAAATGTGATGATTCAATCTGCATCAGGTATCAGCGGTTCCGTGATAAAAGGGATTCGTCCCGGTGGTGATGTGACACAGCTGTCTACCTACATCACACAAGGAAGCTATACGATAGAACGCAATAGCAGCGGCCTCCCTGGTATTATTCTGGGAGAAACACTCGCACAGTCGATTGGTGCCGACATTGGTTCACGGGTAACGGTATTTGCACTCGATGGTCTGCCCTCTCCTCTTAACACGCCCGAAATACGACAGTACTATCTGAGCGGAATCTACGAAACGGGAATCGACCGGTTTGATGACAGCTTTGCAATTGCCGATATCTCAACTGTCCGAACGTTATTCGGGCTCGGAACACGCCAGGCATCTGTGATGGAAATTAACGTAGACGATGAATCGCAAATAATGTCTGTTTACGCAGCTATTCGTGACGGTACCTCCTTCCCCATTGTTACCGAAAATATCTATCAGCGATATCGCAATATTTTTGCGTGGATAAACTTGCAGGAGGAAACCATTCCGCTTGTCATCGGTGTGATGGTAATTGTAGCCGCTTTCAATCTCATCGGAACCGTTCTGATGATGGTATTGGAACGCGTCAAGGATATCGGAATCTTAAAGACAATTGGTGCAAGAAGCACCTCTATTCGAAAAATATTTCTCCTTGAAGGACTTTTTGTCGCTGTCTCGGGCCTGGTGATCGGCATTGGCATTTCTTTGCTCTTCTGGTTTCTGCAAACAACCTATAATATTATACCGCTGGCCCAGGAAAATTACTACATGAGTACAGCACCGGTGGAACCCCACCTGCTCGACTTTTTCATCGTTGGGGGAATCACCATTTTACTTTGTGCCCTCGCCTCCTGGCTCCCCGCAAGAATTGCGGCAAAAACAGATCCCGTCCAGGTTCTTTCATTTGGACGTTAAGAGGCTTTGTCACAACTTCCTCAGCCTAAATCTTCTCAGAATTGGCTGCGATTAACGATACAAGGAAAGACAGGTTGAGGCTGAGGTTCTTTGTATCAACATCCTAAACCTTAACCTTCTCAGAATTGGCAGCGATTATTGATACAGGGAAAGACAGTTTAAGGCTGAGGTTCTGCGTTACAACAATCCTCAACCTTAACCTTCCCAGAATTGGCAGCAACTATCGATACAGGGAAAGACAGAATGAGGCTGAGGTTCTTCGTTTCAATATCCTCAACCTTAACCTTCTCCGAATTGGCAGCAACTATCGATACAGGGAAAAACAGGGTGAGGCTGAGGTTCTTTGTATCAACATCCTAAACCTTAACCTTCTCAGAATTGGCAGCGATTATTGATACAGGGAAAGACAGTTTAAGGCTGAGGTTCTGCGTTACAACAATCCTCAACCTTAACCTTCCCAGAATTGGCAGCAACTATCGATACAGGGAAAGACAGAATGAGGCTGAGGTTCTTCGTTTCAATAT
Source organism: Rhodohalobacter sp. 8-1 (assembly GCF_038150125.1). Classification (NCBI taxonomy): domain Bacteria; kingdom Pseudomonadati; phylum Balneolota; class Balneolia; order Balneolales; family Balneolaceae; genus Rhodohalobacter; species Rhodohalobacter sp. 8-1. The sequence continues at coordinate 258,841 of NZ_JBBVMF010000002.1, forward strand.
CCTCAACCTTAACCTTCTCCGAATTGGCAGCAACTATCGATACAGGGAAAGACAGGTTGAGGCTGAGATTCTTTGCAACAACATCCACAGCCTAAACCTTCTACGAATTGGCAGCAACTATCGCTACAGGAAAAGACAGGTTGAGGCTGAGGTTCTTTGCAACAACATCCACAGCCTAAACCTTCTACGAATTGGCAGCAACTATCGCTACAGGAAAAGACAGGTTGAGGCTGAGGTTCTTTGCAACAACATCCACAGCCTAAACCTTCTACGAATTGGCAGCAACTATCGCTACAGGAAAAGACAGGTTGAGGCTGAGGTTCTTCGTTTCAATATCGGCATTCAGTAACGGGGATTTTTTTGCTTATTTTATCTTTAAACCAGAACGTATCATCTTATTTAAACATGGGTTCAGAAGGCTACTCGAGTAAAACAGAATTTGTTGATGATTTCAGCCTTAAGATTGAAGAGCTGGGGCATCCACGTATCTATGGACAAATTCTTGGCTGGCTGTTGATATGTGATCCGCCGCATCAATCGTTTACAGATCTGATGGAAAATCTGGACATAAGCAAGGCCTCCGTCAGCAATACAACCCGCATTCTGATTGAACGCGGACTCATAAAAAAAATTCGTATAAAAGGTGAACGGCAGATTTATTTTCAGCTGAAAGAGGGATCGCTGATGGAGTTTATGGAAAAACAGATGCAGCTGACACTCGATCTCGAAAAAATTACCAAAAAAGGCCTCAGGCTGGTTGAGCAAGATGAGACTACCGATTCAGAAAGGTTAAAAAAAGCAAATGATTTTCACCGCTTTCTCGCCGAACAAACCGAAGACCTTATCAAGAAGTACAAAGAGAGTTACAACAATTGATCGAGCTTGCGCACAAAAACTGACCGTCAGTTCAATGTTTTCCCCACCGCCGGTAATTCTGCACCATCCTTTTCATATTTTTAAATTCTTTGTAAACGCTTTTCCACTATTTTAAACGAACCAATCGGCCATTTTTAGCAGCCCTATTAGCCAAAATTATCATTTAATAAAACGTTTCCTGTTGGAATTATTAATTGTTTATTTTGTTTACTAAGTACTAAACAATAAACAATTTGTATCTGACTGGCAGTCACTTAACTGTTTCAACCATACGTAATGACAAGTAACGAGAGAAAAAATCAGGAGCGGAAAGAGCGTAAAGAAAAAATTTTATCCGCTGCTATTGAACTGATAGAAAAACAGGGATTTGAAGATACCACGATGGATGAAATAGCCGATTATTCAGACATCAGCAAAGGTACACTTTATCTTTATTTCAAAGACAAGGCTGAGCTTCATCAATCGATCAAAAAGAAAGCGTTGGCGATGATCCATGAAAATTTTCATCAAATATTGCATCAAGATATAACCGGAGCGGAGATTGTCCGTAAGATGGCCCTTCTGTTCCTCGATTTTATCCTCGAGAATACTACATTTAACCGGGCAATGATGCTTTTTGAACAATCTAACCGAGATAAAACCACAAGCAGTGATATATCTGATGATTGCATTGCCCTCGAACATGAACTCTTCATCCTTATGGTCCGTGCGCTTCAAATTGGCAAACAGGACAAAAGCATTCTCAGCGAACTACCGCCTAAAATTCTTGCGATGCACCTGGAGTTTCATTTAAGAGGCATAATGCAATATTACACCATTGGAAAAGAAGGAATGATTTCATCCATAATTGAAGAAGAAAATACAACACTATATAAAATGCTGGATCAATTTATTCAAAGACAACTCAACGCTCATACTGAAGCTTATCCGGGTTAGCATCTGCAATGAGCCTTCAAAAATTTACAACCGACTGTTTAACAATTATGACTTCGACATTAACATTTAAAGGAACAGCTATTACGGCCTTGTTTTTGGGGCTCTGTCTCTCATTGCCAACTGCATCAGCCCAGGAGATAGCCACAGAGGCCGATACCCTTTCACGCACATTTAATCTTGAGCAGGCTATTCAGACAGCTCTTGCCAATAATACTGAAATGAAACGGGCACTACTCGATGTCCGCACCGCTGACCAGGATGTTCGGTCGGCTTGGGGTAACGTGATGCCACAGGTTGCCGCATCGGCTAATTATACACGTAACCTCGAAATTCCGGTGAATTTTATTCCGGAAACTGCCTTCGACCCGCAAGGAGATCCGGATGCCCTGGTTCCTATCGCATTTGGCACTGATAACAACTGGAACGGTGGACTTTCGGTTTCACAGACCTTGTTCAGCGGTCAGGCATTTGTTGGTATAAGCAGTTCAGAGCTTTTTAAAGCAGCTCAGTCAGAAAATCTACGAGCAATATCGCAAGGAGTTGTCACTCAAACGCGTATTGCTTACTACCGGGCACTCGCGGCCAAAGAATCTTTGCGGCTGATTGAGGCGCAGGCCGAACGAGTCCGGGAAAATCTTGAAGATACCCGAAAACGTGCCGAACAAGGCTTCGTAGATGATTATGCCGTTCTTCAGCTTGAAGTTCAGCTGGGAAATCTTCAGCCACAAATTACCCGTTCCCGATTTTCGGTAGATAGCAGTTTGCGTGATCTTCTCGACGCCATGGGACTCCCGGTACAACTTTCCATTGATGTACGAGGAGACCTAAGCTCATATGACATCAATGATGCAGAGCTGGAAAATTCTGAAAATGCATCCATCAAAAAAATAGACCAGATGATTCCCCGTCAGGTTGAAAGTGATTCACTGTTCACCGAAAAAGCCTTGCAGCTTCGTGGTGATCTGAGAATTTTACAGGTCCAGGAAGATTTGAGAGGAAAGCAGCTTGATGCTGAAAGAAGTCGCTATCTGCCCAATATTTCTGCCAACTATAATCTGCAGTGGAATGCATCTCAAGCCGGACAGCCGGTATTCTTTGGTAACCCGATGCAAAGGGCACGATCGCAGACAATATCAGTTGGTGTCCAGATTCCTATTTTCCAGGGATTTCAGCGCAGCGCCGCTGTACAGCAGGCTAAAATTGAGGTGAAAGATGTGCAGCTTCAGCAGTTTCAGGCAAAGCAAACTGCAAACAAAGAGATTCTTTCTGCCGCCCAGGCCGTTCGGGAGGCGCTTCAAACAAGCGATGCCATCCGGGATGTTCGTGAACAGGCACAGATTGGTTATGAGCGCGCACTTGTCCGCTATCAAAACGGGTTGGGCTCTCAGCAGGAAATCAACGATGCCAACCTTCAGCTTCAGGAAGCAGAAATCAATTACGCACAGACGATATCAAATTATCTTTCCGCCAAGGCACAATACGACCAGGCCATTGGACAGGTCCCTTTTGTAGGCCAGGACGTCAGCGATATCCAGGAAAAAATAACGATCAAATAATATGAAATTCACATTAACACCGACTCAAATGAAATCCTACCTCCCACTATTTGCACTACTCTTTGTTGTTTCGGGCTGCGGAAATGACCAGCCTGAGCAATCAGCTGAAACCCGACGCAATGCCACACCTGTTTACGTTCAGGAGATTCAGCCTTCAGAATTTCGCCATTATGTGAATGTTTTGGGAAGTGTTGAATCCGACAAAACTATCATGATTTCACCTAAAGTATCTGCCACAGTCGAAGAGATTAATGTCCGGGCAGGCCAGCAGGTTGCAAAAGGTGATGTGCTTGCACGGCTTGATGGTGAAATTACCCGCAGCCAGATTCGGGAGGTACAAACACAGCTCGATCTTGCTGAAACGCTGTTAGAGCGTCAAAGCAACCTGAGGGATCAGAACATAGGGTCCGAAGTTGAATTCCTGCAGGCACAAAATCGTGTAGAATCTCTTCAACGACAGCTTGCAACGCTCAATGAACAGTATGAAAATTTTACGATTCGGGCCACTATTTCAGGTACTGTGGATCTTGTGGAAATGAAAGTTGGCGAAACGGTTAGCCCGGGAATGCCTGTAGTTCAGCTCGCAAACTCAGAAGCGCTGAAAGTGACCGCCAGGGTATCGGAGGCGTACATTACCCGCATCACACAAACAGATAGTGTTGAGATTAGTTTTCCTAGTCTTGATGAAACCATCAAAAACCAGCTTAATGTAGTGAGCCGGGCTATAAATGCATCAAACCGTACCTTTGGCGTAGAGATATTTATTCCAAATGGCAGTGACCAGATCCGGCCTAATATGATGGCCCAGGTAAAAATTAATGACATTACACTATACGATCAGATAGTGGTCCCGGCAAATACGGTTCAGCAGGCAAATAATATAAGCTTCGTATTTATTGCCGAAGAGACTGACAATGGCTGGACTGCGCGTAACAGAGAAGTAACCACAGGATATAACTACGATAACGACCTGGTGATTACAAACGGGCTTGAGACAGGCGATCGGCTGATTACGTTAGGCTACGCAAACTTGTCTAATGGTGCCGCCATCTCAATTCAGGAAAATAACAGCACAGTAGCGAGTAACTAACCATGGATTTCAAAGAATTTAAAATTTCAAGCGTCTCGATTGACAACCGCACGACGGTTTACCTGCTGACGGTTCTGATAACAGTTATCGGTGTTTATTCATACCTGATTCTCCCCAAAGAATCATTTCCCGAAGTGGAGATCCCAATATTTAACGTGGTAACTATTTATGCAGGCGCCTCACCGGCAGACATTGAAAATGTGATCACACGCCCCATTGAGCAGGAACTTCAGGGAATTGATGGTATCGATCAAATAACCAGTGTGTCTAAACAGGCGACATCTATCATCACCATTGAATTTCTGACCAGTAAAGATAAGCTGGTCGCTCAGCAGGAAGTAAATGATGCCGTGGAATCGGCAAGGGCCGATCTTCCCACTCAGCTCACGCAAGAGCCTCAGGTAAATGATTTTAACCTGGCCGATCAGCCGATTCTGAATATCAACCTGTCGGGTAATTTCGACCTGGTGGAACTAAAGGAGTTTGCTGATGAAATCCAGGATGAAATTGAAAGCTTGTCTGATGTGAATGAGGCTGAAATTATCGGTGCGCTGGAACGGGAAATCCAGGTAAATGTAGACCTGACCAAAATGAAGGCGTCGGGCATTACTTTTGCCGACATTCGAACGGGTGTGCAGAATAAGAATATGACGGTATCAGCCGGTCAGCTTGATATGGGACGTATGGAACGGTCGGTTCGGGTTGAAGGTGAGATTGAAGAGGCGTCTGACCTTGAGAACCTTATCATCCAAAATGTTCTGGGCGATGAAGTTTATCTGAAAGACATTGCATCTATAGAAGATGGCTTTGCCGACCGGGAAAGTTACGCGAGCCTGAATGGTGAACCGGTTATCACCATCAACGTGAAGAAAAAAAGCGGCGGGAACCTCATTGAAACGTCCGAAGCCAGCCTGGCCATTGTGGAGGAGCTCCAGGAAACTCAATTTCCTGAATCGCTGAATATTAACATTACCGGTGACCAGTCTCAGCAAACTAAGGATAGTGTTTCTAATCTTTTTAATACCGTTATTCTTGGGTTCTTCTTTGTGGTACTCGTTCTGATGTTCATCATGGGAGTTCAGAACGCCATCTTTGTGGGACTGGCCATTCCCCTCTCCTCTTTGATTGCGTTTTCCGTGATGCCGCCGATTGATTTTTCGATCAATACCGTGGTACTGTTTGCGCTAATTCTCGGTCTTGGTATCGTGGTTGATAACGCCATTGTAATTGTGGAGAACATCTACCGGCACGTCACTCAGGGAAGCCTCAACAAATACGATGCCGCCAAAAAGGCCTGTGGTGAAATTGCCCTGCCCGTCATTACCGGTACACTTACGACCATTGCCCCGTTTGTGCCGCTCCTTTTCTGGACGGGAATTATCGGGAAGTTTATGATTTACCTGCCTATCACCATCATTCTAACGCTAACGGCATCTCTGTTTGTAGCTCTTGTGATGAATCCCGTGTTTGCCGTTTCTTTCATGACTGAAGACGACGCGGATGTAAAAGACGATGAGTCATCAAAGGATAATAAATTTTTATGGGTGGCCGCGGGAGTTATGGGAGCACTTGCCGCCATTTTTTACATGACGGGCGGATTTTTCATTGGTAACCTGTTAGTTTTCTTTTTCTTATTGTGGCTGCTCGAGCGATTTATCCTGAGGCCTTTAATCCGTGGATTCAACCGAACAACACTCCCAAAAATCCAGGAGTATTATCACGATTCTATTGAATGGGTACTGGTAGGACGCCGGCCATGGTTCACACTTGTGGGAACCATTCTATTCCTGTTTTTCAGCATCTTTCTGCTGGGTGTGGTGTCTCCAAAGATTGTCTTTTTCCCTGAAAATGAGCCCAACTTCGTGTACGTATACAACGAGATGGCTGCCGGAACGGACCTCGATGAAACCAATCGTGTGACTAAAAAAATCGAGGCCCGCGTGTATGAAGTTATAGGTCAGGATAACCCTGTTGTTAAATCTGTGATTACTAATGTTGCGGTTGGAGCAAACCCGCCGAATAGTATCGATCCCACACCATCGGCAAATAAAAGTAAAGTTAGCGTGGAGTTTGTGGACTACCAGTATAGAGATGGAGTCTCAACCCAGGAAATTCTTGAAGATATTCGCGATAACGTGCAAGATATTCCCGGTACTGCTATAACAGTTGATAAAGAACAGAACGGCCCTCCCACCGGAAAACCGATTAATATTGAAATTACCGGGGATGATTTCGCGCAGATTATTTCGCTGACCGAACGTGTCAAAAGTTTTATCCAAGAGCGCGATATTGCCGGGATCGAAGAGCTTCGCTCCGATCTTCAGGTAAACAACCCTGAAATGATTATTGATATCGATAATAAAAAAGCAAACAGCTACGGCCTGAGTAATGTGCAAATTGGCGGTGCGATTCGAACGGCACTTCTGGGTGAACCGATTTCCACTTACCGCGAGGGGGAAGACGAATATGACGTCACACTCCGCCTGCTGGAAAAAGACCGATCAAATATTACGGATTTGATTAATATGACTCTGGCAACACCTACCGGTAATATTCCAATCTCTGCCGTTGCCACACCAAAACTTGAAAGCAGTTACGGTGCCATTAACCGAATTGATCTTGAACGTGTTGCGACACTATCATCAAATGTGCTTACCGGCTACAATGCCAATGAAATCAACGCCCAGATCCGGGATGCCCTACAGGATTTTAATGTGCCCTCCGGATATGAAATCTCTCTGACAGGAGAGCAGGAAGAACAGGCAGAAACCGCACAATTCCTTGCCACCGCACTTATAGCAGCTGTACTGCTAATATTCCTTATTTTAGTTGCCCAGTTCAATTCCATCGGTAAGCCGCTCATTATTATGTCGCAGGTGGTGTTCAGTTTAATCGGTGTATTTATCGGGTTTGCTACCTTTGGCATGGATATGTCAGTTGTTCTGACCGGGATGGGCATTATTGCTGTAGCCGGTATTGTGGTGAAAAACGGGATCATTCTCATCGACTATATCGATATTATGCGAAAAGAGGGTTCATCTCTTAGAGATGCTGTGATCGAAGGCGGAGCTATTCGTCTGAATCCGGTACTGTTGACGGCCGCATCGACCATTCTCGGCTTGATTCCGCTTGCAATAGGGTTGAATATAGACTTCTACGGACTGTTTGCCAGCCTTGATCCCAATCTCTATTTCGGTGGCGACAACGCCTCATTCTGGGGCCCGCTGGCCTGGACCATCATCTTCGGCCTGGGCTTCGCCACATTTCTAACCCTGATCCTGGTTCCGGCCATGTACTTCATTGGTGTGAACACCAAAACGTGGTTCAAAGAGAAATTTGGCTCAGCGACATAAGAAAACTTTTCAACGAATCTCTCTTGATGAAGCCCGGTTTGTGAATGGATATCCATTTGCTGCCGGGCTTTTTTATGTAGTGAGATTACATACTTCAGACTTAACTTGTCAGGTTTAAATTAAAACCATAGAAAATCGAGATCTGTCACCCTACAAAAAAACTTAAAGTACAACCGATCCTAAAAAAACCTACCAGGCATACAAGTGTAAGATTCCAGAAACGACTGGGAGTTTTTTTATTTTTTTTGTATCCGCGTAACGTAGTAGCTTTGTCGGATAATAGATTTAATAATACCATCATGCTGAAGATGCCGGTTACAGCTCCGAGTAGAAAATCGATGAATGCAGTCATGGTTTTTTAGTATGACAATTTGTTGATTTTGAATAAAATATAAATCAACCAAATTGAGTGCAATTAGCTGTTCAGATTTATGATCAGACCTAAATAGTACATAGCGGATTTCGAAAATTTTTCAAATCTGTGACATTCACAGGGGATTTGTGACGCATATATAGTAATATACCGCAAACTAAACCCCGATCCATCATGATACGCTATTACCGACTCTTTCTTACACTGATTCTGTTTTGCCTCTTCCCTTTTTTCTCCCTCTACGCCATGCAGGACGGTCAGACTACCATTACAGTGTCCGTAGAAGATGATTATACCAACACGCCTGTAGAATCGGTCTTAGTGAGTCTGCTTGATGGAGGAAGCGAAATAGCCTTGGCCACCACGGATGAAAATAGCGTGGCTGAAATTTTTATTAGTGTAATCTCCATTGACGCATCCACAGATATTATCCAGAGTCGTTTCAGGTGAGCGTGAGCGACCCCAACCCGTTTGAGCAGTCGGGCTGATGTGTATCTGCATGTGGATGAAGCTCAGGAAGTGAAAGCGGAAATTTACAATATTATTGGATAACGTTGGGTCTCGCTGCAGGTAAAACTGACGCCGGGAACCTATACCCTGCAGAGCTCACTGGGGCATCTTGCACAGGGCGTCTACTTGCTGCAAATTCTCGGCACGCAGTCTCAGACCATCAAGATGACCTAAGTAGGTGAGCGTATCTTTTCGGGCGGAACAATCTTAAATGTCAATCCTGCAATATTTGTAACGCGCAGCGGTCCGGGTGCAGCTGCTCTTGCACTTGATGAGCAAGTCGTAAAACCATCATTCTCAGATGTTCCTGATGGCAAACTGTTATTATATGATGAGTTCAACCAGGCTATCGGGAAAGAAACATTTAATTCTGCCAGCTCGTCCCGATTTAGAGATGTTGCAATAATTGATACTCAGCTTATGAATCAGGAATATACAGCAATTGCTGTTAGCAATGGCCGGGCTGATGTTAAAGAATCATCGAATGAGGATTACAGAATTGAATTAAAGAGAGCTGAAAGCATACAGTTCAATACCACCACAAATCAAACTATTCCATCTGATAGCTTCAAATATTATCATATTGATGCATCAGAACCAGGGAAAGAAATATCTGTTGCAGCAGTGGGATCAGGTGTTGTCATTTCCGGAAATGTGATAACCGACCCGATAGAAGATTTTCTTAGAGTGGGTTTTGCAGGATCTCAGAGCATCGAGCCTACTCTTTTGGAAACATCAGGTAACTACTTGCTAAGAGTAAGTTCTGAAACGAACATATCCGCCAACTTTGATCTCACCATTGTAGACCTTGAACCTAGCCAGGACATCACTCTTTTGCAAAATGATGTCATATCTGAAAATGGTTCAATACGATTAAGCGGAGATATTGATCGATTCGACTTTATTCCTGATGCAAATGGAACAATAACGATTTCAATCAAACCTGCTGACAGCAATAGTCTGGATGACTCCGGAGACCTAAATGTTCAGGTCGCTGAACTTCCAAATGTCAATAGAATTGTAAGACCAAGTAGTGAAGATACATTTCCGATAGGCGATGAACTATATATTTGGGAGGGGGCGGTTTCAGCACTAAACGATTACAGGATTAGTATTCTGGATCAGGCAGCATCTGCGACGGGAGATTTTATCCTCGAAATCGAATTCACGCCCGACTCCTGATTTAAATCGAAATCTCAAAAACAAAAAACCCGCAATGATATTCACACTGCGGGTTTTTTATTATCAATCTATTCAGAATTCTGATTTTAAAGACCTAATCAATCCCCAGAATCTTCTTATTCAACTCTTTGTCAGGCCCTGAACCGGCAAAATCATCAAACGCCTTTTCAGTCACACGAATAATGTGGTCCTGGATGAACGGAGCGCCCTCCTCTGCTCCCTGTTCCGGATGTTTAATGCAACACTCCCATTCCAGAACGGCCCAGCAGTCGATATCATACTGAGAAAGTTTGGTAAAGATGCCACCGAAATCAACCTGTCCGTCGCCGAGTGACCGGAATCGTCCCGGGCGATCAATCCATGATTGGTAGCCACCGTACACGCCGCTTCTGCCTGTCGGGTTAAACTCTGCGTCTTTCACATGAAACGCCTCGATGTAATCTTTATAGATATCGATGAATTCCAGGTAATCAAGCTGCTGCAATACAAAGTGGCTGGGATCGTACAGAATTCGGGCACGCGGATGGTTGCCGGTGGCTTCAAGAAATCGTTCATAGGTAATTCCATCGTGTAGATCTTCGCCCGGATGAAGTTCGTAACAAACATCAACGCCCTGTTCATCAAACTCATTAAGAATGGGTTTCCATAGATCAGCGAGGGCTTTAAAGCCATCATCAACCAAGCCGGCAGGACGCTGAGGCCAGGGATATACGGTGTGCCACATCAGGCCGCCGGAAAACGAGGCGTGAGCATCAAGTCCAAGATTTGCGCTGGCTTTGGCCGCCATCTTCAATTGGTTGACGGCCCATTTTTGTCGCTCTTTGGGTTTGCCGTGTACTTCTTCCGGGGCAAAGGCATCAAACATGGTGTCATATGCCGGGTTTACCGCCACAAGCTGTCCCTGGAGGTGTGTTGACAGTTCGGTAATCTGTACACCGGTCTCTTCTATTTTACCTTTATACTCTTCAGCATAAGTTTTGCTGTTGGCCACTTTTTCGATGTCAATCAACCCGGTTTCCCAGGTTGGAATCTGAATCCCTTTATATCCCAGTGATTTCGCCCATTTACTAAATGCGACAATATCATTAAACGGTGGTTCGTCATCTACAAACTGTGCGAGAAATATGGCAGGTCCTTTTATTGATTTCATATTTAATGTATTAGTTAATTAGAAATTTAGAAAAATGGTGACGTAACATTTTTGTTTAGACTAATGATAATATTGCTAAACCTTGAACTCCGTCCATTTTTTATCAGATCCTGACGATTTCAGCATGTTTTGCACAAATGCCATTCCCCGCACTCCTTCGGCTGCATCAGGGAAATCGTAGTCGTCAGCTGATTTGTAAGATCCATTAAAATGGTCGTTTACTGCGGTTGCAAATTCCACATAAATATTGGCGAACGCTTCCAGGTATCCTTCCGGATGACCGGCTGGGAGCCTTGTGTTTTTAGCCGCGAGGTCTGTCAGGTAGCCTGTACCGGCTCTTAATATTTGCGCGGGTTCTTCATGTGGCTTGAAAAGTAATGTATTGGGATCGGTGTGAGTCCATTCAAACCCACCGATTGAGCCGTAAAGACGTATTCTCAGGTCGTTCTCTTCTCCAGTAGCCACCTGGGTTGCCATTAATACGCCGGAGACTTTCTCACCAAATTTGAGCAGTGCCGAGGAGTCATCATCCAGGAGCCTACCCTCTACCGTTGTCCGAACATCAGCACAAAGGTGCGTTATTTCAAGCCCCGAGACGTACTCTGCAAGGTTTGCAGCGTGAGTGCCAATATCGCCAATGGCTCCGCCGGCCCCGGATTTCTCGGGATCCGTTCGCCAGGACGCCTGTTTATTTCCTTCATTTTCGAGTGACGATGCGAGCCATCCCTGGGGATATTCCACGTATATTTTTCGAAGGTCTCCTATTTGCCCGGCTGCAATTCGATGCTTTGCTTCTTTAATCATCGGGTAGCCGGTGTAGGTGTGGGTCAGCGCCAAAACGCGCCCGGTAGACTTGGTAAGTTCTTCGAGCTCTTTTGCCTCATCCAGCGAAAACGTAATCGGTTTATCGATAATAACATGAAACCCGTTTTCAAGGGCTTTCTTTGCCGGGTCGAAGTGAACGTGATTGGGAGTCACAATGGAAACGGCGTCCATACGTTCATTTTCAGGACGCTTTAGCTCCTCTTCAAACATCTGGTCATACGATTCATAGACTCTCTCAGAATCGAGGTGAAGCGCTTCCCCGGTTTCCTTTGATTTTTCATACGACCGGCTGAACGCACCACAAACCAAATCAAAATGTCCATCCAGCGCTGCCGCTTTCCGGTGAACTGCACCAATAAATGCATCAGGTCCACCACCTACCATACCAAGACGAATTTTTCTATCCATATCTTCTTTTACTTCATTTATTTAAAACGTTTCAAGTCAGTTTAAAAAAAGAAGATTTCCTGTTAAAGTAAATGAATGATTTTGGAGGGGGCGTATTTGTGAACTTCGGCTATTAGTAATGTTATCAGGTTATCTACATTCCTTGCTTTTGATGAAATGGTTGAGGTTGTGGGTTGTTGAACTTGAGAACCATAGCCTTCAGTATTTACGCTCAGGTCTCAGAATCCCGTGATTTTTCAGAACAGGTTGAGGTTGAGGGATGTTGAACCGAAGAACCTCAACCTTCAGTAATTTTGATTGGCCACAGTATCCTGTGACTTCACGGGAAAGGTTGAGGTTTAGGAGATTGAAACAGAGAACCTCAGCCTCAAGCTTTTTTTCAGTGTATCATTGATTGCTGCATTTTCAGAACAGGTTGAGGTTGAGGGATGTTGAACCGAAGAACCTCAACCTTCAGTAATTTTGATTGGCCACAGTATCCTGTGACTTCACGGGAAAGGTTGAGGTTTAGGAGATTGAAACAGAGAACCTCAGCCTCAAGCTTTTTTTCAGTGTATCATTGATTGCTGCATTTTCAGAACAGGTTGAGGTTGAGGGATGTTGAACCGAAGAACCTCAACCTTCAGTAATTTTGATTGGCCACAGTATCCTGTGACTTCACGGGAAAGGTTGAGGTTTAGGAATGTTGAACCGAAGAACCTCAGCCTTTAGTAGCACAGCCAAAGTACCCCTATCTCGTACTTCTGAATAGCGTGTTGAGGTTGAGGATTTTGTAAGAATCACCTTAGCCTCAATAGTTAAACCGCTGGTTGATATATGAACGTACAGGTTCTCCACCCTGGCGGGCCGGACGGAATCGCCATTGAAGGGCGGCACGCAGAACGGCATCCATCAACCCGTATTGAATGAATTCGAGTACTTCATATTCACCATCACCAGAATATTTTCGGATTTCAACGATCGATGCCTCTTCTACACGGCCATCTTTATCAACAAGAAAATTCACAATCATCTCAATATTGCCCTTTAGTTCAGGGGGCACGCCTTCCGGTGAACTCGCCTCAACGATTCTGACCACTGTTGGAGGGATTTGGGGATTTGACACAATTGCCGACTCCTCACCATCAGTAGCAGTCCCCGTCCCAACTTCCAAATCGGGCATGTCGGGAGTCTCGAGATCAAGTTCGAATTCAGGTTCAAATTCAATCACTTCATCGCTTGGAACGGGCTGAGGAATCTGAGGTTTAGGCGGTGGCGGTGGCGATGACCGCTGCTTGGTAATCTGAATCTCATCAATCAGTACCTCCTGTTGCGGAGGCTCAGATTGGTAGGTGACTTGCTGCCGGGCATCAGTTGGCCAAAATTTGAACAGAATGAGTACCAAAACCTGAATTGCCAGTATTGACACAAGCAACCTGTTAATGTAACCCGATTCGGTAAGGTGTTCTTTGATATGAAAGATAGTCAACGATCGATTAATTAATCAGCCAGGTGAATGTTACTTCGGCGGGTAACGAACGAACACGAACAGTATTTTAAGAAGAGCGGCAAATGATATTTCTGAACTGTTAGACCGATGCCCTTACAAATCCGTCATTCTCATTCAACCGCTTTTGTGCCTGATCTTTTGTTTGATCGTTCAGTATCATCACAATGGCTGTTTTAACGTGTCCGTTCGTTTTATGAAGCACTTCCTCTGCGACATCATAACTACAATCTGTCAGCATCATCACAATACGTTTTGCACGTTCTTCTAATTTCTTATTGGTAAGCTGCAAATCCACCATCACGTTCTCATACACTTTTCCGAGGCGAATCATTGCACCTGTACTCAACATATTCAATACCATTTTTTGGGCCGTTCCGCTCTTCATGCGCGTACTGCCCATTACAACTTCCGGCCCAACCGGGATATCAATCATATAATCAACCTCATCGGCAAGGGTAACCTGGTCAGCAGAAACAGTTGTGATAAAAACCGTGATCGCCCCGCGGTCTTTTGCCTCTTTAATCACACCGTGTACATAGGGTGTGCGTCCACTGGCGGCCAGACCTACGACGACATCATTTTCGGAAATGGATCGTTTATCCGCTTCGTCACGGCCTTGCTGTTCGCTGTCTTCTGCCCCTTCCTGAGCCTCATACATCGCCTCTTTCCCCCCGGCTATAAAGCCCTGAACGAGTTCAGGATCCGTTCCAAACGTGGGGGGACATTCGGCTGCATCAAGCACGCCAAGGCGTCCGCTTGTTCCGGCACCGAAATAGAGCAACCGGCCGCCATTCTTTATTTTTGATGCAATGGCCTCCACCGCATCCGCAATAACCGGCAGTTTTGGCTCAATTCGTTCAGCTACTTTTTTGTCTTCCCTGTTGATCTGTGAAACTATCTCCAGGCTGTCAGCAAGGTCAATTGTTTGTGTATCAGGGTTTCTCTGTTCGGTAAGAAGGGTATTAAGCTGATCAAAAAGTTCTTTATTGGTTTGATTCATATGTTATCGATAACCTATTGTCTGGCTTTCCACCAGTTAGTTTGATGTTGATGTTTAACGTTGTTTTGCTCTTTAGCTGACTGCGATCCATTATTACCTTGTTCTCCCGAAAGTGCAGATATCAATGAAACGGCAAGCGCGTCAGTTGCCCCTTCTTCTTCAAATAGATCATGTTTATGGGGTTCAAAGTGATCAGGCACAAAGTGTGTGTCGTATTCTGCATTGGCAAATGACGGATGCCGCATGGTGAAATCGCAAAACGGAATGGTTGTTTTACAGCCGCTGATCTGATATTCACTCAGCGCCCGTATCATTTTTTTAATGGCTTTCTCTCGAGTTGATGCGTGCACAGACAGCTTAGAAATCATCGGGTCATAGCTGATGGTGACCTCACCACCCTCTTCAACTCCCGCATCAACACGAACGCCCGGCCCCGACGGTATGCGATGCCGCAATAATCGTCCGGTGCTGGGAAGGAAATTATCAACCGGATCCTCGGCATAAATTCTGCATTCTACTGCATGCCCTGAAGCTTCAATATCGTCCTGGGTAAATGGAAGCGGCTCACCGGCTGCCACCCGTATCTGTGCTTCCACCAGGTCGATGCCCGTAATCATTTCTGTAACGGGATGTTCCACCTGCAGGCGCGTGTTCATCTCCAGGAAATAGAATTTCTTATGTTTATCAACCAGGAATTCAATTGTGCCGGCCCCTTCATAATTACAGGCTTCTGCGGCACGAACAGCAGCATCTGCCATTTCGGCTCTTAAATCGTCATCAAGCAGAGCGCTTGGGGCTTCTTCAATTACTTTTTGATGCCGCCTCTGAATCGAGCATTCACGGTCGAACAGGTGAACAGTATTGCCCTCCTGGTCTGCAAGTATCTGGAATTCGATATGACGGGGTTCTTCAAGATATTTTTCGACATAAACACGATCGTCGCCAAACGCATTTCTTGCTTCAGATTGAGCAGCTTTCACACTGCCGGGAAAATCTTCTTCATTGTGGACAATCCGCATCCCTTTTCCACCACCGCCGGCAGCAGCTTTAACCAGCACGGGAAACCCGACCTCTCGGGCTACTTTCAAGGCAACCTGCACATCTTCCATGGCATCCTTGGTTCCCGGAGGGCATGGCACGCCGGCCTTTCCCATCAGATCCCGGGCGGCTGTTTTATCACCCATTAATCGAATAGATTCTGCACCGGGACCAATAAAAATGATGCCTTCATCTTTACAACGGTTTGAAAACGTCCCATTCTCACTTAAAAACCCGTACCCGGGGTGAATCGCATCTGTCCCGGTTTTTTTCGCCGCATTGATGACCTTATCGATATCTAAGTAGCTCTCGGAAGAAGCCGCTTCACCTACCCAAACAGATTCATCAGCGAACATCACATGAAGAGAGGTAGCATCAGGTGTAGAATATATAGCTACAGTTTTAATTTCCATTTCGCGGCATGTGCGCATAATTCGAAGAGCAATCTCTCCCCTGTTAGCTACTAAAACTTTTTTGATCATCGTATTTTTATTTGCAATTAAAAAAGGTGTTCAATAAACATAGAATCAACGAGCTTCCACGGATCCGAAATAACTTCATCCCAAACATAAAAATTATGATCCACATTTTTTAGCCAAAGTGTATCGCTCATCCGTTGAGTACCACTTCGCTGTGGATCATTGGAATAAGACAACAATCGAAAGTCGACCTCTGAGATTTTTGCGAGAATTGTGGGATCGTTTAAGTTTGGTAAAAAATCCACGGGATTATTATAATAAACATTGTCATCGTAGTGCCCGTCAAGGTACGGTTTGATATCGTAAGTTCCACTAATTGCAATGACTTTGTTCACCTTTTGCGGGTATTTTAGCGCATAAAGTATTGCATAATATGCACCTAAAAATGCCCCTGAAAATATAAGAAATGGATTGCTGTTGTTGTCACGAATAAACGGAATAACTTCATCTACCACATATTGTTCGTATTGCATCTGCCGGTGTATCCGACGGCGTGGTTCTGCATCTCCACTGAGCAAACTTTCGTCAGCAACTGAGTTGATACAATAAAACTGGTTGTACTCTTCTTCAATCTGTTCATCCAGAGCGTCCATGATGCCGGCCTCATTCCACTCGTTCCAGCCGCCTTCCTCTGATGGGAAAATAAGCACCGGTGTTCCGGCTGTTCCAAAAACCGACAGTTTCATTTTCTTACCAAGGCTCGGACTTTTCCATTGATGTATCTCAGGTTTCATGATCAATCCCTTTTATTAATATGATGTGATATAACTTTTGGTTTTTCAAAGTGCAATAGCAGATGATGGAGTTGAATCCAATTTATTGCAATGACTTACATGAAAGATAGAGGAAAGACTAATTATTTGGAAGCGCTTTTCCAAGTAGTTACGGAGAGGTTATCATCTTCATTCAATACATCATAACTAAACGACCTACCGAGCTTTTACCAGACTGATTACTTTGTCGGCAAATCGAATGTCATACAGATAATACGATTAGCGGGTACTGCATTTAAGAACAGGATACTCATACACTGCCAGAAAATTTATACAGGGTATGATTGTAGATATGAGAAATTTTAAAAAAAAACTGCACGCTCAGGCAAAAGAACCGAGAGCACTCATGAAATCCTCGTCAAAACTTCCGTTCCACCCTGCCTATGCAATTGATTAACGGCCGTTTTTAAAGCCGTTACCGTTTGAGATATGATGCTCAACTGATGACCGATTATGAGCAGACACATTTGGCTTTTCCAGCCCTTGAAACCTGACATTTTCACCAAAATCAAACCCGTCGCTACCTACAGAATACTGAGGATTGCTTTCATCATTTACACGCGCTTTTAAATCTTTAATAATTCCTTGTAACACATGTACCTGGCTTTGAAGTTCTTCTGCTGTAGCCGCATTTTTCTCGGCCGTATCAGCGGTATTCCCGGTGGTCCTGGCAATTCGCTCAACAACCTGTTTCAGATCTTCCAGGGTACCAACCTGGCTACCAGCCAATAAATGAACATCATTTATCCAGGTTTTCAGATCTTCTATTTGCTCTGAAATTTGTTCCGAGACCTGTGTTCCCCGGGTCGCCTTCTCGGCATTGTTCTCGATCAGGTTGCCAATGTCACTTGCGGCTTTTGCCGTTTTTTGGGCCAGCACCCTTACCTCATCGGTCACCACTGCAAATCCTGCTCCCGCTTCGCCTGCACGTGCTGCCTCAACAGCCGCGTTCAGTGCAAGAAGATTGGTCTGAGACGCAATGCTGTCAATTGTCTTGATGATTGATGTGATATTCAGGCTCGACTCTTTGAGCTCTTCCATCGACCTATTCATTTTTGAGGAGTTATCGTTGATGAGTTCGACTTTTTCTTTGGCCGATGAGGTCTTTTCGTTAAGCGACTTTATGCGCCCATTCATCACTTTAATACTCTCGAATGATGATTGAACCGATTCAGTATTGTTTGATGCATCCATCGCCAGTTCCTGGCCCGACTCGGAGATGAAGTCCGCGGCATCACTTGTGTATTCAACAGAATCATTAAGGTGATCAATGATGTCATACACTTCTGCGTTTTTGATAAACTCGCGGGTTAAATTCAGAATGATGCTGCTGTACACGCCCATTGCAATAAGCACAAATGTTGCATGGATAGCCACAATATCCCATCCGCATCCATAGTCAAAAATCATAATGGGAGTACCTGCAAATGCAAGCTCAGCGTCTTGTGCAGCATTAAAAAGTGCATGATGAACTGCCGTGGTTAGCGTAGCGGCAAGAACGGGAGCTATATCTTTATATCGAATCAGAAAGGCAAGCGACACGAATATGTGAAAGTGCATCTCAATACGCCCGAGATGCTGCTGAATGAAAAGCATAGAAAATGCCATAAATGCGGCCCCCATCGTCATGCGGCTCAGCAACGATCCGGGGTTGAGTTTGTACACGCCGTAAGCTGTTCCGAAAATAAGGCCGCCACCTACAAAACCAAGAAGATAGGTACTGAATGCAATGGCGATCACCGTACTGGCGACAATCCAGTGAATCAGCAAAAGCTTCAGCATGAATTGATCAGTTTGATCAAAACTTCTGCTTAACTGAGTTTGTACACCTTTTGAATGTGCCGAATCATAGGCAGGAAAAAGTGATTGAATATTAAAGCCGGTTGTGTTCATAGCGTTTAAATTGCTTTACTTTCTATAAGTTTTTCATGCTTTGGGCGATGATGTCTATCATGTGTGATTCATCAATTTGGTTATTTAAGACCCTTTCGATCGTCCACTGATCACCATCCCGCACCAGGATAAAGAAATGATCTGTATGTGAAATCTGACCCTTATCACCCCTGCTTTCATACAGGCGTATAATGAATTCGTCTGCCAGTTGTCGATAGGATTCCATATCAGGAGTATATCCGCGAATACGTGAAGAAAATGCCCGACCGTATTGATCAGCATTACTGATGTCACGACCAGACTCTGTTGTAGCTTTAACGTCAATAAAGAGTCCGCCAACCGTTCTATCTTCTTGTTTCAATTGCTCTGAATCCAACACGGAGGCAATTTTTGCAAGTGATGACGGGCAAACAGTTGCACAACCAGCAAACCCAAAGAAGAGGACCTCAACGTCGTTAGTTGATTCTTCCAAAAAATAATCATCCTCAATAACAGATCTTTCAATGGGATGTGCAGACCCGGTGTAGGAAAACCCAACAACCAAAGCTGCCGGTAAAATTAGCAATCCCAATAATAAAAGAGCACCCACGATTTTATTCATACGAAGATATTAAGACAGTAACCGGTCCTTGATGTTATCGCTTGATGGTGCTACTCTCTTAAATGGGTATGATAGATTTTTTCAGAGATATTTTCCTGATGATTACTGTAAGGATGTTGCCCGATTTCGGAGTAAAATTAGTGCTAACCCGGAAATCTAACAGTAATTTTTTTATTTTTTGTATAAACAATTTGAACGTAAAATTTTAGATCAATATTAAATGATTGTAAAGAATAACAGGGTGTTTTTCGGGAAATTCCCCCCTGCTTCGTTTGCCCTGGGCATGCCTTCGCCTTGCTGAGAGAAAAATTTCTTGTTGAGAAATCCGAGCTAATTCCTTGTCTAAAATCTTCTTCCAACGCAAAGCGGACACAAATATATTTTCCATAAAAAACGCAGCCTTTTCGGCTACGCCCGTGTTATTTAGTATGCTATGTTATTCCAGGCAGTGTGGCTCCCCTAATCAGGTCGAGTAATACTACAATTACTACAATCACAATCAGAACATGAATTAATCCGGTGAGCTCATGACGCCGATGATCCAGCCAATGACCAAAATAAGTGCGATATCTTAGAGCATTGATCTCATGCTGATACTCCCTTAAAATGGGTACAGAGATTCGGAACCGGATAAATCATCTTTAATATCCCGAAGATTATTTCGCTACTCTTCAAGCGTATAAAAAACGCTGCCTGAGAGTTACTCAGTGGACTGATATTACTAAATCCCGGGTTTCTTTCGATGTGACCTGAGCAATATCTATAGCGCAGCATACTTCAGACCATTCTCCGTGAAGCTCCTCTACAGCGTCTTCTTCCTTCTCTTCAATTATCGCCTGTAGGTTCTCTACTTCTTCATCCAGTTCATCATGCAAATCTTGGTGAACTTTCTCTATTTTGTTCTACGATTCTATGTCACTTTCACAGTACTGTATAAACAGTGATGTAAAGAATATATGTAACCTAAGAACAACCAATTTTTTACTGAGTTATAGGTTTGAGTTATAACTGAATTATTTGCAGGGAGATTATCAAATCGTACAAGAGAATAACACCCGCAGTTGTAAGAATGATCTATTACCATGTCATTAGATATTACAGGTCACACCTCTAAATTGTACCCCGCTATTAAATGTAAAAGTAACTCTTGATTCTAACTATTACTTTGAAACTTCTTGTTCTTATACACTGATCAGTTTTTGAAGACTGAGTTTTGTGATTTAAGCTTTATGAATTAATCATCTTTTTAATTTCACCAGCTAATTCATCTTTCGATTTGCCTAGCTTTTTTTGAAGATTTCCTAACAACTCGTCTTCCTTACCTTCAACATATTTCAGGTCGTCATCAGTAAGGTTCCCATACTTTTGTTTCATTTTTCCTTTCAGCTCATTCCAGTTGCCTTTTATGTTAAGATCTGCCATGATTTTACCATTTTTTTTAAATTATCGATTACTACATCTCTGTGAATACACAAATAAATTATGTTTCGGCATAGTTCGATTTTGTATCGAGAAATTTAATGATGGCACCGCGTAACCCACTGTAAGACAGACGATTTTAAAATGATAAGCTATGAACCCGGTACAGTGATTCGTAAATTTTTGATCTTCTTATTAAGAATGAAAAGTCTTGAATAGATGATTTTACGGATGTGATTGTAAATCAAAAAAATATCTACCAAATGTTGGTGTACCAGTGGACTCTGAGAACGTCTGGAATCATAAGCTGGTGAAACAGTCTGAAGAGAATCAAAGTAGGCTTTATCTCATTGCCAAAGTCCAAAAAAAAAACGACAGGGATCGGTCAAAATCCCTATCGAATCGTCTGTGTTACCCTAAAAGCCTGAAAAGTCATCTGAAAATTCTTCAGGTAATGGTTCTGAACTTTTGTTGTTTTTGCCATCCCTACTCTTTTGAGCACGGGCAGGCTGTCTGTTTACCTGAACATCATCCCAGTCATCAAAATCATCATAGCGGGGAACTTTATCTTTGTTCAGGCCGGACATTCCTGAACCTGATGAACCATTGCCAATGATGGCCCTAAGACTATCAACCATATGTTCGAGTTCAGAACCCAGTGAGGACAATTCTTCGGCAGCGCTTGCCGTTTCTTCCGAGTTGGCAGCATTGGATTGTACAACTTTATCCATTTCTGACATGGATGTGCTTACCTGGTTGATGCCCTGAGTCTGCTCGTGAGAAGCCGCAGCAATTTCAGCAATCAGCGTCCCTATGGCATCAGAACTTTCATTTATGCTATTTAGCTGACTTGCCACTTCGCCAGCTACCTCAACACCTCTTTTTGCGTTATCCTGGGATTGTTCGATTAGCTCCGATGTATTGCGGGCTGCATCAGCACTTCTTTGTGCGAGGCTCCGAACTTCCTCAGCAACCACAGCAAATCCTTTTCCAGCCTCTCCGGCTCTGGCAGCCTCAACAGCTGCATTTAAAGCAAGCAGATTTGTTTGAAACGCTATCTCATCAATGGTTTTGACAATTTTTGATGTCTCATTTGACGACTCCATTATGGTGTTGATAGCTGTAACCATGCGTTTCATTGAAACCACACCTTTACTCACAATCTCCGATGTTTCTTTCATAGATCGATCAGCCTGGTTTGCATTCGCAGAATTCTGCTTTGTCTGAGCGGAGATCTCTTCAAGTGATGAGCTGGTTTCCTGAATACTTGCTGCCTGTTCACTTGAGCCTTCAGCCAATGTCTGGCTTGACGATGATACTTCTGTAGATGCCGATGATACCTGCTCACTCGCAGCTGTAAGTCCATCGATGGCGTGTTGCAGCGGAAAAGTAATATTTGAACGCACAAGGTAAACAACTATAAATGCTGCAGCCAGCAATATGGCCAAAGATACACCTGCTATTGTCCAAAAAACGGAGTTCACTTCCGCCATAGCGATACGCTCATCAATTTCTACCACGAGGCCCCAGCCAAGTTTTTCTATAAAATTGTAGCTGCCTACCACAGTTGCACCTATTGCATTCTGATAAGTATTTACACCTGTCTTCTCTTCTGATATTTCATTCGCTGCCAAAGTACTTACCGTCTCAAGACCCCTGAGTGAGGGCGCCTTTGATACTGCTCCTCCCTCCTTATCAATCAAATAAACCTCGGTACCTTCAGCCCGGTCAATTTCAGCCAGGCGGTTGGTTAATGTTTCAAGCAGCACCGCCGCACGAACTACACCAATTATATCACCATTGCTACGGACCGGAATTACCACGTTACTGACACGGTTGCCTGTTGAGCGAGAAACCAGTGGCTGGGAAAAAACATTATTGCCTTTTATTGCACTTTGAAACCACGATCTGTCATCAACCTGAAAGTTGCGCGCATTTTCGCCCCGGATTGGGACGGTTTGTCCATCATAAGCAACACCCACAATTCCGGTTCCTTCGCTATTTACAAAGTAAATAGTGTCATAAAATCCATTGTTATCACTTATTTTAGTAAGCAGATGTTCAATATCATCTTCATGTACATCTTTTACGGCATCAAGTGACGCTACATACCTTATTTCATCCTGCCGTGCTTCAATCCACTCCAGGAATGAATCAGAATTAGCCTCACCTGTTGCTATCAGTCTTTCCCTGACGGCTTCCGAATATGAAATACTGAAAACACTATAAACGATACCCGTTGTTGTTGAGATTGCAATAAGAAGTATTGCAAGCATAGCCATTGTCATTCGCTTGCCAATGCCTGCGGAACTCCAAATCTGATTTACTAACCCCATAAGTGATCCTTTATCGTATGTTCGTTATTGAATGAGCTATGAAACAAGACCATGCTGTTTAAAGACCAGATTTCTGCACAAAGCTATTTTTTAGTGGTTAAAATGTTCTTTTCGACAAGTTACCATTATTATTAAATTTTTCTAATTTTTGTAAACAAAAAATTGTTTACGCACTAACATACACAGCTTTCTGCCTACTAAACATTTGTTTTTATTACTTTTAATATATTTGAATGGACTTTTTCCGTATTCCGATGGTATTTATTGAAAATGAATTACTGGATACCACGAAGAATCAACATGAAAATTAAAACAGATAGGACGATTTATTTCTCTCGATTCCTTTTTTAAAATTAAGCAAGGATATGCGACTGCCACGGCGTTAAAAAGCTTGCGATTAGACTGAACAGTCAGGAAATAAACACAAGCTTTTAATCAACGCTTGTGTTGAAGAAAACCCGCATCAAATAGCAGTTATTTTCTAAACAAAAGGGATGGTTACTTCGGGCTTGTAAACCTGTCCACGTCATCTTTCCTGAGCTTTCGGTGTTTTGTTTTACGTCCTGAGACTCGTTTACGCCACATTTTAAAGCTTGATGACTTCATTTCTTTCCGCATTAGCTCAATGACATCTTCCTCGGATAAGTCAAATTGATATTCAATTGCACCAAATGGAGTACGATCTTCCCAAGCCATTTCGATGATACGGCTTTTCTCTTCTTTTGATAGATTTTTCATAGTTATTCCTTCGTTAGACTTTGATTAATTTTTTGCGGGAAACCATGTCCGATATATTAAATTAACAGAGTTTCTCGTAAGTATTTTAACCTACGCTGCGGTAGTAATGTATAACAAATTATAGTGAGCTTAGGCTTAAAGACGTAGGTATACTGTAATTTATATATAAAATGCAAGTCATTAGGTCACAATTATCCCTATTTTCAGTTTACCAACACTTTTATTAGGATTTTATAATTTATTATAGCAATACACTTACGAGACTGGCATTAAGTGACGAAAACAAAGTCATACAACCTGCTCTACATATATCATCATAATTTAATTATGTAACGTGATTCAAACATTTATATACTTATCAACATTCTTGTTATTGTTTACCCCGAAGCAAGCATCAGGTGAACAGTCTGGACTTGAAATACAAGAAGACCAAAAAGACTACTTCCTATATGACAGCTCAAGAGATTCCTTTAATAAATTTCCGAAAACTGAGGAAGCTGTAGACAGCCTGCTTTCAATAGGCTTTGACTTTTTAAACAAAGATTCCGGCATTTCATTCCGTGCAGCTCGGCAGGCAGAAACGTTAGCTGATGAAATTCAGTATGAAACAGGCCTTGCAGGCGTATATAATTTATTGGGAAGTAATTATCTCGATTTTGGAGATCATGAAATGGCAAATACCTACTATCTAAAGGCGTTGCGCATAGAAGAAGAGTTGGGCAACGAGCGAGGCATTGCAAGTGCCCTAAACAACCTGTCACTTATATATGTTGAGCAAGAGGATTATGAAACGGCAGCTAAGTATCTGGAAGAAAGCATTGAAGCATGGAAATCTCTTGACGATGAACAAGAATCACTTATATCAACCAATAATCTTGGGGTGATTCACCGGCGACAGGGAAATTATGAAAAGGCCCTCGATTATTTTTGGGAGACATCAAAACGGGCAATCCTGAGAACTGACCCCGACAGCCTTTCATACATTATTGCGACACTTAATATTGGTAACACTTATCGCAATATGGATGACTTTAAACGTGCAAAAATTCATTTAGATACGGCTCTGGATTATCTGAAACGGCATGAACAAAGCAACCACATGATTTTCACGTATATCGTGCTGGGAAATCTATACAACGATATTAATCAGCCGGAAAAAGCAATTAATTATACGACTAAGGGACTCCAACTGGCAGAATCGGAGGGTATGCGCGAAAAAACGAAGGAAGCGCATCAACTCCTTGCTACTATTTATGAGGGACTCGATAATTACGCACTTGCTTTTCATCATTTTCAGCTATTTCACGAACATTCAGATACACTTCAATCTATGCAGCGGGGTGAAAAAATAAGTGAGTTGCAGTCCAGGTTCGACGTGGAACAAAAAGACCGTGAAATAGAAATTCTGAATAAAGAAGCTGAGCTGAGAGAAGCAAATTTAATGAAAATGGATCAGCTTCGGAGTTTTTTGATTGCGGGGGTCATTGTTCTTTTCATCATCATTGCACTGCTATATAGTTCCAACAGAACACGAAAGCGAAACAACAGAAATCTTGAAGAAAAACAGCGCCAAATTGAAGAGAATAATAAAAAACTGTCTGCCTTAAATGCAGAGAAAGATGAGTTTATGAGTATTGCCGCGCACGATCTCAGGAATCCGCTCTCTTCGATTAACCTTGCAGTGGATATGATAAACAGTGAAGAACAACTTGATCAGCAAACGGTACGGGAATATACCGAGCTCATTAAAATATCTTCCAGTCGGATGATTACCCTCATCAACGATGTTCTTAAAATTCATACGATTGACGCATATGATAAAACGGAATCCGGAGCAGTATTAGAAATTAACTCTTTGGTGGAAGAATCTCTTCTCCATTTCAGGGAACCAGCGAGAACCAAAAATATTCAAATCAAGTCAGTTCTCAATCGAACACTCGACCCGCTTATAGGAGATTCTGATAATGTCTTGAGAATTATGGACAATCTGATTTCCAACGCCATCAAATATTCACCCTGCAATACTTCCGTAATCATTTCTACAAAGCAGGCCGGAAGTAATGTTCAGATAACAATTCGTGATCAGGGGCCCGGGATCTCACCAGCAGACCAGAAAAAGCTTTTCAGCAAATTTTCAAAACTTAGTAATAAACCTACAGGAAACGAATCCTCTACCGGTCTTGGCCTATACATTGTGAAGAAGATTTGTACTACTATGAATGGATCGGTAAGATGCGAGAGTGAGCCGGGATGCGGGGCTACATTTATCGTTGAACTGCCGACCTCAAAAAACAACAGAGCTTCACTTAACAAACCTATTAGGCGTAAAAAACGTACGGCTGGATGAGTTTCGTAGATCAGCCTTGATTTAATATATGATATTTTGGCTGTCGGATGTGCTGCTACGGAATACTGCATTTAAAATTGGGTCCACTATATTTTCCCGCATTTTTTTGACCATTCCTCTCTTTCTTGTTTTCGCCTAACTTTTTTATCGTAGTTTCAAAGCAGATCGGATATCGATATCACGAGAGTCTTACGGTTCTAAATCGAATCTGCCTGTTAATCAACTGATATTTCACTTTTAGAGGCAGTATAAATTTAAAGTGAACTACTCCCCTATTCGTTTAATAGCCAGGAATACGTTGTGGAAAGTCATCCCTATTTGTCCGTCTTTGGTTGTTTTCCAGTGTTCATTCAGAAGGTTTTTCTCTTTGTCTGATAGCTGCCGTTCCTCGCCTTCAATATCTAAACCGCCTGATGACATATGAACAAGAAACTGATTGAAATCGTCGAAATACTTGATTGATTGGTCTTCGTAGAAATCAACCTGTACAGGTCCCATTGAGATGTGAATCACAAGCGGCTCCGTTCCGGGCATCGGTTTGCCCGTAAATGGAATACCGAGATCAAGGCACGTAGATCGCCACTCCTGAAAGGAATCTTCGCCCGGAAAACTCACGAGCATCAATCCATCAAGGCTTAAACCGAGTGCCAGTTTTTCAAGTGCCGCGGCTGGATTATCGAACTGATGGACAACGTGATTGCCACAGATTAGCGAATAATGTAGCTGTTTGATTTCATCCGTTTCAGCGTCGAACTGTTTAAAATTTATTGCCTGCTCTCTTTCTAATCTGGATTTTGCATACTCGATCATCTCATTTGATACATCACTTACAACCAGCTCTCTGTTGGGAAACATCCGAATGATATGATCGGTAAAATGACCGGTTCCGGCACCGATTTCAAATATGGGTCCCGGAGGCACAATATTTCGCCAGGGCTCTAAAGAGTCGGCCAATCGTTTGGCAGAATCCTGTTCAGGTTCAGCATTTTTGTGGTATCGCTCTGACATGGAAGTTCCGGTTGTCGAGATTGACATGTACTTATGCAGGATCAAATGTGTGTTACTGTGCTTCGGACAATTGCTCGCCTCTGCTCGTGCGGTTCCAGGTAGAATCACTTTCAAAGGTGCGCCCCATGGCCTGGAATTGTCGAACAAACCGGCGTTTATTTACGCTGGGCGCAAACTGGGCATATTCAACCATAAATAGCCGGTCAGTTTCGGGATCATAAAAAGTGAAATGAACAAAGGGCCCGCCCATAAAATCATTTGTCATTCGCCAGAGGCCTTTAGTTTCGTACCCAATCAGGCGGTCTTCCCGATCAATTTCCTTAGTTTCCAAGGGCCGTCTGTAATCTGTTGTCACGTACGATCCCTCGCGCTCTCCCTGGGCAAGATGCTCCATCAGTGAATCGCGTGTCGCATTAATCCATCCGGGATCGATGAAATCCGCTTCTTGTACATCATTTTTCCACCAGGCCCACATCCAGCGATTGTTGTCAGGCAGGTAGCGGCGAAACATCACTGCGTTGGTCGTATCGATCACCTGTATATAGTCATGCTGCATACGCACTTTCCATCCATGATCTTCCCAGAGTGAGTCGGCAATCGCGACCTGCTCTCCTCTGCTGTATATATTTTCTATACGGCGTTCAAATTCACGCTTCATCAGGTGGCTGACCAGCGACTCTTCCGAATTTCTTATTTTCTGGGCAAGCGCATCATCAGAAACTGATGTCAGTATCAACACCCATTGGTCTCTCACCCATCGGTCGGACAGTGGAAAAGCAAAACTCTCTTCATTTCGAACACGTTGCTTAATATCATCAGATAGAATTCCAGTCACAAACTGCGATACGGTATGATCCTGGTTAAGAGGAGATGCAAAAATTACGTTTTTGTACTCCTGAAGCTGGTCAAGCTGATCGTTCGTATTGAAATCCTTAAAAACAAGCGTATATGCGTTTTCCGGCGTAGGTACGGTTTCAATTTGCCGGCCAAACGTTTCACGAATCGCCATGGCAGTATCACTGTTCCATTCAGTTGAATCCATCACAACATAAATCTCATCCACTGTTCCGATGGACCTTGGCCTGTAATCGCCTTCGCAGGCGGTGAACAGGATGATAAAAGCAATGGGTATTAAAAGGGAGTAAATTTTCATGTTGTAAAAATTGGATGGATAATTTCAGATGTTAAGATTCCCATATTTCAGATTATTAACAAAAGAAAAAAGCTTTTTTTGCCAGCCTTCGTCAGGATAATTCGAACGGATATTTTCAATCAACGCACTTCCAACGATAAATCCATCAAGTCCCTCAGAGATTTTCATGGCGTCATTATGGTTTTTGATGCCGAAACCAACAAGTTTTGGATTTTTCTGAACATTGTCCCGCACTCTGCTAATAAACCGCTGAACAGATTGCGCAACCTCATCCCCATCTCTTGCACCAGTCACACCGGTCACCGACACACAGTAAACAAACCCGTCGCTTTTCTGATCAATCACTTTCATTCGCTCGCTTGATGTATTGGGTGCCACAAGGTAGATCATATGCAGCCCGTGAGCTTTGGCGTGATCGGTTAAAATTCCTGATTCCTCAATGGGAGCGTCAGGTATAATGAGTCCATCTACTCCAGCAGATTCCGCTTTTTCACAAAACTTTTTTACGCCGTAGCGAAAAACAGGATTGATGTATCCCATCAGAACAATAGGAATTTGTGATGACTCCCGAATTTTTCTCACTATCTCAAAAATGCCATCCATCGTGATTCCATTTTCAATGGCCACATTGCTGGCATTCTGTATCGTAGGGCCATCGGCAAGAGGATCACTAAATGGCATACCCAGCTCCACCATGTCGGCCCCATTTTTTTCAAATCCAAGTACAAGGTCTGCTGTAGATTCCAGGTCAGGATATCCGGCTGTTAAAAACAGCGACATGATTTTTTCCTGATCAGTTCGGTTTTCGAAAAGAGATTCTATTCTGTTTTTTTGTGCAATCATGAGGAGAAATATTCTGAGATGGTTGACATATCTTTATCACCCCGACCTGAGCAGTTTAGCACCACTATTTCATCCGGAGACGTCAGGGGCATCAGTGTTTCCAAATAAGCAATGGCATGAGCTGTTTCTATAGCGGGAATGATGCCTTCAAGCCTTGAGGATCGCTCCACAGCGGCCATAGCATCCTTATCGGTCACACCATAATAGGATACACGTTTCATATCGTGCAGATACGAATGTTCCGGCCCGATACCAGGGTAATCAAGACCAGCACTGATTGAATGAGCGAGCTGAATCTGGCCTTCTGTGTCATGAAGAAGATAGCTCATTGACCCGTGCAAGACACCGGGCGTTCCTTTTGTGAGTGTAGCTGCGGTTTGATCCGTATCGGCTCCTAAACCGGCCGCCTCAATTCCAATCAGTTTTACAGATTCGTCATTGATAAACGGGTAGAAAAAACCAATAGCGTTGGATCCGCCGCCTACGCAGGCTAGCATATAATCAGGAAGGCGGCTTTCAGCCTGAAGTATCTGCTTCTTTGTCTCTTTTCCAATTACCTGGTGAAAATTACGGGTCATTTTAGGGTATGGATGCGGCCCAACAACCGATCCGATGATGTAGAACGTGGTGTCCACGTTGGTCACCCAGTCGCGAATAGCTTCGTTCGTTGCATCTTTCAATGTTTTTGAGCCGCTCGATACTGGTCTGACTTCCGTTCCAAGCAGGCGCATTCGGTCAACATTCAATTTTTGGCGGCGCATATCTTCCTCGCCCATGTAAACCACACAATCCATTCCGAATTTAGCACAAACTGTTGCGGTAGCCACGCCGTGCTGACCGGCTCCGGTCTCGGCTATTATCCGGTGCTTACCCATTTTTTTGGCAAGCAAAATCTGCCCAATGGCGTTATTAATTTTGTGTGCGCCGGTATGGCATAGATCTTCGCGTTTAAAATAGATTTTTGCTTTACCGTAGTAATCGGTCATCCGGTCTGCAAACGTCAGCTTTGTCGGCCTGCCGACATACTCCTCAAGCAGCGCATGATACTCATTCATGAAGATGGGATCATCCTGTGCTTCGTCAAATGCTTGTTCAAGTTCGTCGAGTGCGGGCATTAATATCTCGGGGACAAACTTGCCGCCGTAGTTACCATAGTAGCCTGCTTTAGTGGGGGCTTCGTAATTCATAAATTTATGATCTATTCTGATTCTTTAAGATTTGTGTATTCGGTTTTCTTAAATCTGTCCGTTTCCTATAACATAGACGTTGTCAGCTCCGCTGGACGCTTACAAGTCTACAACTCCCCCATTTCCTGGAGGTCCCAGATGTCACGTAGTTCGTCAAAAAGATCTTCAATTTTTGAGAAATCTTTAAGACCAGGCGACTCTTCTACTCCGCTCGAAAGGTCTATGGCATAGGGTCTGGCAAGTTTAATAGCCTGCCGTATATTTTCAGGCTTTAATCCGCCGGACAGAAAGAAAGGTTTAATTTCTTTTAGATCAGACAACACGTTCCAGTCAAAAGACGTGCCGGTTCCGCCCCATTTATCCGGTTGTTTTGTATCGAACAGCAAATATTCAACTGAATCTATATATGGTTCTATCGACGTTCTTAGATTTTCTGCTGATGTATCAGGCGTTATGTGAAAAACTTTGATGACCGGTTTTTCCATAAGATCACAGTATTCAACTGATTCGTCCCCGTGCAGCTGAACATAATCGAGGCCTGTCTGGCGCGCGATTGACTTCACATCGTCCAGCGGCTGGTTTACAAATATGCCCACTTTTTCAGGCCCTTCAAGCCAGTTGATAATCGCTCCCGCTTTTGCCGGTTCAATAAACCGGGGACTATTCGGGTAAAAAATAAACCCGACATAATCCGCAAGTGCCCCGGAAACAAACCGGGCATCTTCAAGATTAGTGATGCCGCAGATTTTTACTTTTGTTCGATTTTCAGGTTCTGCAAACATAGAGGTTATTCATCTGATGTATACGTTTCAATTTTATTTGACAAATCGTCGAGTAATTGCTCAAGAGCATTTCCAGGATGTTTTTTTCGCATCAAATGCTCGCCAATAAGCGCAGCATTAATATTATTTTTATAAAGATAAAAAAGATCGTCTGCGGTTGAGAGCCCGCTTTCAGACACCCGTACTTTATCTTTCGGAGATTTTTGCAGCAGTTTCACACCACGGTGCAGATCCACTTCGAATGTACCCAAGTCGCGATTATTGACGCCCAGGATATCGACGGTGTCCCAGTTCAGATTATCTACTTCATCCTCATGATAGCACTCGACAAGCGCCTCGAGTCCGTATTCTTTCGATGCAGTTAGTAGCTCATGAAGCTGATCGCCTTGGCAAATAGTAGCAATAAGTAAAACGGCATCCGCACCGTATGCTGCAGCTTCCTTTACCTGGTACGGATCAATGATAAAATCTTTTCTCAGAACCGGAATAGTACTGATCTCTGAAACAGACTTAAGATATTCGAGAGATCCCATAAAAAACGGTTCGTCCGACAGAACAGAAATAGCTGCAGCACCACCTTCCTGGTACATTTCAGCCAGCTTAACGGGATCGAAGTCGTGCCGTATAATTCCTTCTGACGGAGATCCTTTTTTAATTTCCGCAATGACAGACACTTTCTCATCTTTTTTCAGAGCCTTATACAGTGACTGCCTCTTTTTTTCATATCCGGCAAATGATTCGAGACTTTTCCAGGAAATTTTCCCTTTACGTTTGGCCAGGTCAGACGCTGTTTTTTCTACAATTTGATCAAGAATAGTAGCCATAATTATGCAATCCTCCGTGATACCTCTATAAATTGATTCAATTTTTCCTGTGCCCGACCGCTGCTGATACTTTCAGAGGCCAGTTCAGCTGATTCTTCAAGGGATTCTGTGCGACCCGTAACATATATTCCAAATGCGGCATTTAATTCTACAATTCGCTGCTGTGCGTATGAAGCGTTACCGCTTACAATATTCGTGATAATTTTTGCATTATGCTCGGCATTACCACCCAGAAGCTCTTTAAAATCAACTTTTTTAAATCCTAGCATCTTTGGATCAAACGTTGCGGATTCGCCGGTCATATTCGATTTTAGCTCAAAAATTTCAGTCGGAGATGACAAACTCACTTCATCAAGCCCGTCGTGGGCATGAAGCGTATAAGCGGTGTCGGTCTCAAGGTTCGCCAATATTTGAATCATCATTGCAGCAGCATCTTTACTAAATGCGCCAACAACCTGGTGACGTACACCGGCAGGATTTAATAACGGGCCAAGCATGTTAAAAAATGTTCGCAGTTTCAGGGATCGCCGGGCCGGCATCACATATTTCATTGCCGGGTGAAAGTTTGGGGCAAACATGAATGCCATGCCGGTCTGCTCGAACAGCTTTTCAACACTCTCTTTTTCGAGGTTGGGAACAGCTCCAAGTGTTTCAAGCACATCGTAGCTTCCGCTTTTACTCGATACACTTCTGTTGCCGTGCTTTAAAACAGGAACACCGGCACCGGCTACCACAAACATTGCTGCGGTTGAGATGTTGAATGTACCGGATTTAT
This sequence comes from Rhodohalobacter sp. 8-1, assembly GCF_038150125.1. NCBI lineage: Bacteria > Pseudomonadati > Balneolota > Balneolia > Balneolales > Balneolaceae > Rhodohalobacter > Rhodohalobacter sp. 8-1. The sequence continues at coordinate 291,785 of NZ_JBBVMF010000002.1, forward strand.
CCCCGCCTGTTCCGCACAAATCCACAGCTCCGGCAGTGTCTACATCCACGGACTTAGAAGCATTTCTCATCACCTTAACAAATGCCGTTAGCTCCTCAACACTCTCTCCTTTCATCCGCATACCCAGCAAAAAGGCGGCCACCTCTTCATTCGATACATCGCCATTTACAATAAGTTGAAGCGCTTGTTCTGCCTCGTCTGAAGTAAGATCTTCGGATACAGAAATTTTCTCAAGAAAATATGTAAACATTTATGCTGGAATGGTTTAAGAAATATTAAGATTAGTTAAATTAGGTAGTCTGTATTCCAAAATTTTGATTAAATCATAAGTGATTTAATTCCCCCTCTGTTCGGAAAGGATAAAAGTCCCCATTTAAAGAGGGAAACGACCCCGACAGCGGTCGGGAGAGCTGGGAGATGACTTTCTAAGTTTCGAAGTGTTCTTTGCTTAGTTCTGAAATATAACTGATCATCCTCCATTGCCCTCCGCCGGCTGGCTGATGAACACTCCAGAATAAACTCCATATTAATCAAAAAGTTATAGATTCTAAATTGGTATCCCGTGTGCTCTGTCCCGAGTTAGTTCATTATTATCACACAGTAGCTTTTACGGGTTGATGTTCGAGTGTTAACCAGTTTTTTACAATCTTTGGCCCCTCGGTTGTTAAGATACTTTCAGGATGAAACTGAATACCTTCAATCGGGTATTTCTTATGCCGTATGCCCATAATAACTCCATCTGCTGTACGAGCTGTTACCTCCAGTGATTCCGGAATTGATACCGGCTTCAGCGCCAGCGAATGGTAGCGTGTTGCAATAAAATTTTCGCCCACATCCGTGAACAAAGAACATCCATCATGATTAATGAGCGACGTTTTTCCGTGCATAAGGCTGGGCGCATGAATCACTTCAGCTCCAAACACATGGCCGATAGCCTGGTGCCCAAGACACACACCAAGTATCGGGATATCCGGGCCGAGTTCACGAATTACATCTTCGGTGACTCCCGCATCTTCCGGTCGGCCCGGCCCCGGCGAAATCAGAATCTTTGATGGATTCAAATTCCTGATCTCTTCCACGCTGAACTCATCATTGCGTATCACCTTGTAATTGTCGGTCACCCCGGCAACGATATGAACAAGGTTGTATGTAAACGAGTCGTAGTTGTCGATGATTAAAATCATAGTCTTTTTATCAAATGTTAATGAATCTGCAGCGACTATTTATTGGCTTTAAACAATTTAACCCTCTAAGCGTTTGAAACACATGGAGGGTTTTCTAACTCAATATTCAAAACTTCTGAATAATCCGGTAGCTGAACGGATAGGCTCCATCACCTCTTCCGCACGTTCCCTGGCGCGACTTCCGCCGGTTTGTAAAACATCGTTTATATATGATTGATCCTCTGCGAACATCTTACGCCGTTCACGAGCTTCTTCAAAATATTCATCAATAAGCTTTAAAAGCTGTTTCTTAGCATGGCCATATCCGTAGCCGCCTTCCCTGTATTTTTCAGCAATATCTTCCCGCAACGGTTTATCCGCTAAAAGCTTGATTAACGCAAACACGTTACAGGTTTCAGGATTTTTTGGTTCCTCAAGAGGCGTTGAGTCTGTTTCGATTGACATAACCTTCTTTTTCAATGTTTTGCCTTCATCGAAAATGTTAATCGTATTTCCGTACGATTTACTCATTTTACGACCGTCTGTGCCCGGAACCGTAGCTACTGATTTTACAATATGCTCTTCAGGTATTTTCAGAAGGTCATCACCATACGCACGGTTTAATTTACCTGCCAGGTCACGGCATATTTCAATATTCTGTTTTTGATCTTCCCCAACGGGCACAATATCTGAATGGTAAATCAGAATATCCGCCGCTTGCAAAATTGGATACGTAAACAAACCAATATTGGGGCTGAGTCCGTTCGCTACTTTATCTTTATAGGCTACCCCTTTCTCCATGAGCGAAACCGGCGTCAACGTTCCGAGAATCCAGGCCAACTCTGTCGTTTGCGGCACATCCGACTGTGCAAAGAACGTGCATTTTTCAGGATCCAGACCCAGTGCAAGATAGTCCAGCACCACGTCCATGGTATTCTCGTTGATCCGGTCTCCGTCAGTTATAGAGGTTAAGGAGTGATAATTAGCCAGGAAATAAAAGGCATCCCCTTTTTCCTGCATCTCAATATGCTGCTTCATTGCACCAAAATAATTACCGATGTGCAGTTTGCCGGATGGCTGGATACCGGATAAAATTGTTTTCTTTTTCATGTTTTAGTTGTGAGTCGTGAGTCGTGAGTCGTGAGTCTTTGTCTTAAGTCGTGAGATTATTTCTCAAGACTCATGACTCAAGACTCATTATCTATTTTGTGATTTCAAGTGCAAGGCTTAACGCTTCGACCAGCGCCCCTGCTTTATTTCGTGTTTCCTGGTACTCCATCTCGGGATCGCTATCGGCCACAATTCCGGCACCGGCCTGAATATAAACCGAATCGTTTGTCACCACCATCGTGCGGATGGCAATACAGGTATCCATATTCCCCGAAAAATCGAAGTATCCAACAGCCCCGGCATAGGGTCCGCGTTTCGTAGGTTCAAGCTCATCAATAATTTCCATCGCTCTTATTTTTGGAGCGCCGCTGACAGTTCCGGCCGGAAAACAGTTCTTTAACGCCTGAACTGACGTCTTGTTTTCAGCGATCTCCCCAACTACGTCAGACACGATGTGCATCACGTGAGAGAATCGCTCAATCGACTGATTTCGCTCCAGCTTCACGGTTCCTGACTTGCACACGCGGGACAAATCATTTCGGCCAAGATCAACCAGCATAATATGCTCTGCAATTTCCTTTGGATCGTTTTTGAGATCTTCTTCGTAGGCGAGATCCTCTTCATGCGTGTCGCCTCGTGGCCGTGTGCCGGCAATGGGCAGCAGCCGGACCTCCTTATCAGTAACACGCACCAACACTTCAGGGGATGACCCGATCAGGGCAAAATCATCAAGTTCAAGGAAGAACAGATAGGGTGATGGATTCACCATCCGAAGAGCGCGGTAGAGCGTAAACCGGTCACCTTCGAACGGTATCTCAAACCGCTGGGAGAGAACCACCTGGAAAATATCGCCTTCAAAAATGTACTCTTTGGCTTTCTTTACGTTGCTGTGAAACGTCTCGCGGGTGATGTTACTCGTAAGCTGATCTGCATCAAGGTGAAATGGTTTTGATGACGGCCGTGCAGCAGTTGCTGTCTCCTCCATTTTATCGAGTGCATGTTCGGCTGATTTATAAGCTGACTCAAGATCAGCATCATCATCATCAACAAATACCGTCTTCATCAGTACTACCTGCTGCTTCACGTGATCAAACGCAAACACTTCATCATAAAACGACCAGATCGCTTCCGGCAGATGCAGATCATCTGCCGGGGGATTCGGCAGATCCTCCAACTCCCGAACCGTATCGTATGATGAAAAGCCAACTGCTCCGCCGGTGAGACGTGGAAGTTCTTGTAAAAGAGGTTCAGTATGTTGAGTTGTGAGCCGTTCAAGGGCATCAAAATAATCTTCAGTCAGCAGTATTGGCTCATCATTTTTTTTGTGAAGCGTGACGGATTCACCATCAAACCGAAGCGTTTGATACGGATTCTTTCCAAGGAATGAGTAGCGGGCCAGTCGTTCGCCGCCTTCAACAGATTCAAACAGAAATGGAAGGTCAGCTCCTTCACGTATCGATAAAAAGAGAGAGACCGGCGTTAAGATATCCGCCAATATTCGACGTGATACCGGGATTGCGGTATACGACTTTGCTAGTTCAGAAAAAGTTTCAAACGTCATAATTATTCCAAAAAAAAACCCGCTTCAGTTCACTGCAGCGGGCTTTGTATACTTTTTAAAAAAAGTTGTTCAGCTTATAGGATTTCCACTGCCAAATATGTTCTGTTTGGCCACCACCAGCTGATATGTGCATTCATTTCTTTCATCGCCCTGAAACTAAATGATCTGAATATTAAAAGCAACGGTTTTTATGCGGGTTGATGATCAAACCTAATAAAGCAATGGTTATTTATAACAGGTTAGAGGATTATTTTAAAGCTGAGTCATTTACTAAAATTTTTGGATTAACGGGAGAGGCACGGATTGATAAAAAAGCCTGTGAACAATCACCTTGAACATATTCAAAATATTTCAAAAATAGGCCTTAGCTTTTGCAGATCCTTCACTGGACCATCAACCACAATGGCTTGATCAGGATGACAAGATCATTTGTTTGACAAGTGGGCGGCGTGGGCACAATAGTCGTTTTCAATTTAGCCTTGTCGTCACGCCGCCCTACACCCCAGCCGAATCAGTGTCATTCTGAGTAAAACGGTGTGTTTCCGTTTTATGAAGAATCTGCAAAAGTAACACATTTCGTTCTAATAAATGATTGGTATTTTCATTTTGAATGATCCATCTGGGTCGTTTAGAATGTGAATAGGTTTGTTACATATGCACATAAACTTTCAGGTAAAACCGTAAATATTTTGAGGCGGAGTCATTAACTTAAAATGAAATATCCCATTCTTTCCCGATCTGTACATCCTGTCATTAGCTAACCCTTTCTGTTACAAGGATGGTAGATCGCAGTTCTGAGCCCGCGATGACTTTTGGAGGTGAACCAGAATGGGAGATGCCGCATCGGGGTGCGGCATGACATCACTTCATAATAATGCTCATTCTATTCAAATCAATTTTCATTTGTATATGCTTTCAGATCAGCTTACTATTTAACTCGAATCATTCACGAAAGGATGTGTAGTTTAATGTAGAGCACTAAAAATTTATGCATATGCATAATAAAGCAGCCTACATTTGAACTACCGATTTTACAGCGAAATTTTACCACGAGCTGTGTTGCAGGAAAATAAATCGTGCTCAGAGTACGTCAAGTACTCTTCCGCCGCTTTTTTCCCTACGCCTTGCTCCTGACAAAATTTCTTGGTGAATAATCCGAGTTAAAAATTTCATTCAGACGATCGCCTATATCACAACGTTACAGACAAGATTTTTAACAAACCAAACGTTTTGAAACACTACCTGATTTTCCTCATTGGGGGATGTCTCATTTTATGGGCGACTGGATGCGACAACCCCTCCTCACCTGCCGGAACAGACAGCGCAGTGCTGAGTTCACTATCCATTCAGCCAAACAGCGTTCAGTTCGGGCCTCAATCCTCTATTACCGACACAACCCTGACGGTTCAAATCAGGGCTAATACTACTGAATCTCCTGCCAACGATTTGGTCTACACGATTGAACGTGACGGCGAGCTGGTAAAGGAGGGGACGCTCCAGCCTGAGTCCGACACTATATTTTTAGCTGAATACTCACTCGAGGTCAACACCGCTCGCAATGCCAACATCACGATATATATATACGAGGCTGATAACTCGAGCGGCCAGCGCCTCCAGGGGAAACTTCAGGTGCGCGGACGAATCGTCTCCCCTCCTGTCATTGAAGAGGTAAGCAATACGGAAGAAGCAGTCATTCCGGATAGCGGAAACCAGAGAATCGACTTTTTCGCTCGGGTGGTTCATCCCAACGGACAAGATCTCATCGACCGGGTTAACTTTTTTCTCATTGACCAATCCGGCAATCAGCTTGGGGATGATTTCAGAATGTTTGACAACGGAGTTTTTAACGAGGTTGAAGGATTTATTGATGAAGCTGAGGGTGATTCGCTTTATTCCCGTGCTTTTTTCACCAACCCGAATAATAATCCTGATGAAATAACGGTCAACTATTACGCAATCGGTGCAGACGGACAATCCAGCGATACACTGCAAACCCAATTAAGCATTATTGAGTAGTATGATGATGAGGCAGCTTTTATTTATCCCTGTTGCGGTTATTTTGCTTTTTGCGACTGGCATTCACGCCCAGCTTATTGGCCCAATCCCTGACAGGTATGAAACTCTTCGCCAAAATTCTGTTACTTCACTTGATGCGACTGGCAACAGTCTGTGGATCGGTCCAGGCTTGAACCGGATAGATGAAGGATCTCCCGATATATTTGTACCCGAAACTGCAGACAGTGTATTTAACGGACGAGGCCGTGTTTTTTCACTTGAAGCTGAACCAAACAGGGTTATTGCAGGACTTGGCTATAATACCGACAGCGGTGATGAAAGTGTTCAGACGGCGCTGGGATTTTATGAGTCTGAAGACAATGGCAGCAGCTGGCGGTTTATCCCTTTTCCGCTAGATCCACAGCCAGAGTCCGGCAACTGTACGCCATCATCCGTTGGCCCTCCTTGTGATCTCGAATTCATATATGGCGGAGAAACCTATTTCCAGACCCGCATCACCGTTCCTCAGCAGTCCCCGCCATTTGAAACAGATTTTAGTGGTGATACAATACTCGCCGCAGCCTGGGCGTCGGGCATTATCCGCAGTACTGATAATGGGAACAGCTGGGAGCGTCTGATTTTGCCACCGTCTTCGGCATCAGAACTTACCCCGGACAATACCTATAATTGGACATCTCAGGCGGGAGATCAAGGAACCGTTCAGCGCTACGATCCGCGGTTTGATAACAACCTGCTCGGTTTCGGGCTGCTCATCGACAGCCAGGGACGCGTTTGGGCCGGAACAGCTGCCGGAGTAAATATATCTGAGAATGCACTTACGGCACCTGTTGATCAGATCAGCTGGAGACGCGAAGTGGCCGATGGTTCTATTGACGGACTGCTTGGTAATTGGGTCGTTAATATTCGAGAACAACCGGGAACGGGCCGAATATGGATGAGCAACTGGAATGCATCAAGCAGTCCGGATGATCGCTTTGGGCTTGTCTCTACTGATGATGGCGGACAAACATTCAGCCACTACCTTGAAGATGAACGCGTTAATGATATTGGATTTTTTGACGGAAAAATATTCGTGGCCGCCGACCGCGGGCTTTTTATCTCATCTGATGATGGCACTACCTGGCTTCGGATTGGTCAGATTCGAAGTCCCAACCAAATTATTGCACGGGATGCCAGCTACTTTGCCATTTCAGCAACTGATGAGCAGCTTTGGGTGGGAACCTCAGATGGACTCGCATCAACCCGGGATGGCGGCGAAACCTGGTCGATTCTGAGAGTTGATATGCCTTTAGAAGGTGGAAATATCTACGATCCTGACTCCCCAAACGTCAGCACATACGCCTATCCCAACCCCTTTTCACCCAGCGTTCATGACAGGGTACGGATAAAATATGAGACATCGAGTTCAGGGCAATCAACCTTGCGTATTTTCGATTTTGGCATGAATATAGTCTACGAAGAGTCATCAAATAGCTCGGGGCAACCGGGCGCTTACGAATTTCTTTGGAACGGAACCGACAACTCCGGGCGCGTCCCTGCGACAGGATCATATATTTATGTGATTGATACGCCGGACGGACGAGTTGATGGAAAAATATTACTGACTGACTAATGCAGACATTCAAAAAACAACTCTGTTTACTTTTTGTTTTTGTATGGATGGCGATTCCGGCAGGCGATCTGCTCGCGCAAGCAGGCGGATTCACCGGGTCTTTCAGCCGGCTCGGGTTCGGTCCTCGCGGAATGGCCATGGGTAACGCGCTGACGGCCGTTCATCACGACGGTGCCTATGGTTACTACAACCCGGCCCTTGCCGCCATGCCAAATGATTTTGTTCAGATCGATATTTCAAGTTCATCAATGGCATTCGACCGTCAGCTTCACATGGTATCTGCACAGTTTCAGCTCCCGCCCTCCGCGGGATTATCGGTCTCAATTTTGAACGGGCGCGTAAGCGATATCGACGGCCGCACACAAAGCGGGTATCATACAGAAACGCTTTCGACCAGTGAATACCAAATGCTTACCAATTTTGGAATTCGGTTCAGCGACACATTCTGGGGCGGCGTTGGCATTAAGATAAACCTAGCTGATTTTCACAGTGATGTCTCATCAGAAACATCCATCGGCCTTGATGCCGGGCTTTACAAGCAGGCTGGGCTAATTGGCATTGGGCTGGCAGTGCAGGATCTGTTTGCCAAAACAAATTATGATACATCAGACCTTTTTGGATCAAATACAGGCGGTGCACGAAGTAACAACTACCCTACACGGTTAAAACTGGGCGGATCGTACATTTACGACAGCAACCTGCTGATTAGTGCTGAATATGAGGTTCAGGTACTCAGCTCAGAATTGAAGACTGTTGAAACAACGCTTATAGAAGGACGGCCGGTGACCAATACCGTTCGGTCTGACGTTACGACCAACACACAGATTGCCCGCCTTGGAGCTCGTTACCACATCCACCCAAGAATTACGTTTCGGTCAGGCCTGCAGGCTCTTGATCTCAATCACGATAGTTTTAACCTTCAACCAACTGCCGGTTTTTCCTTACATTTACCGTTTGACAAGTTTTCGCCTACAATAGATTATGCTTTTGTGCGTGAACCCTCGAACATTTCAACTATGCATGTTTTTTCAATCCGTCTACAGATATGAGATTTTTTGCAACCGGTCTCCTTTTAATGCTATTCACATCTACCCTTTCTGCTCAACAGGACACCGGCAGCGGCATGGACTTTTTGAATATTGCGCCTTCACCCTATCAACTGTCTCTTGGAGAAGCCACCTCTGCTACTTTAACCGGCTCATCTGCCATCTACTCAAATCCGGCACTTTTGGTAATGGAACCCTTATCAAGTGTAGAAGCAAATTATACGCTATGGATTGCTGATGTGAATAATCAATACGCCTCCGTAAATTTTTTGAATGATGATTATGCCATTGGATTCGGCGTTTACAACTCGAGGTCTACTGAATTTGAGGCGAGAAACGAGCCCGGCCCCTCCCAGGGAAATTTTGATATCAGCTATCTCTCACTCTCAGCAGCCGCCGCTTATCAGGTGGGGCCAATCTCTGCAGGATTTACAGCCCACTATCTTCGGGAGGAAGTCTTGCAGCTTCGCGCAAACGGGTATGCCGTTAGCGCTGGGCTCGCAGGGGAGTTTCTGAATGAGCGGGTTAGAGTTGGAGCTGTTGTGCAAAATCTCGGCGAAATGAATGAGCTCGGTCAGGTGGCCACTCCTCTGCCTTCAGTGTTCAGAATTGGATCCACCGTAGATGTTATCGAATTTACAACACCCGGCAGAAACGATTTGCCAATTCTGTTATCCCTGCATTCCGAATGGATTCACCCTCTCGAGGATCTTTCCGGCGGCGATTATACGAATCAGGAGGAAAATGACGATTTTTTCAGCCTTGCCATGAGCGCCGACATCGCGGATTTAATCAATCTGCGAGGCGGCTATAAATTTGGGCCTACCGAACGGCCGGTAAGCCTGGGGCTTGGCGTAGTCATCGACCCGGTAACGGTGAATTATGCGATGGTTCCTTTTTCCACCGGCTTTGGGATGGCACATTCAATTGGTGTTCAATTCTATTTTTGATCTGAGCTGTGACAATGGGTACACACGATCAGCTTTTAAAGCTTTACAGGGATTTACTACCGGATAATGATGACGGCGTAATAAAGCTATATGTCGTTCCGCTTATCAGGTACGACTATCAGCAGTCTGACTACCTCTACCTGCTCTATCGTGACATCATAGAAAACAGGCAGGACGAATTTCAGGTAAAAAGCATAAGCGTTTGGAAACACTGGATATTTGTCGCTAAAGCGCTTACCTCCCGGAATGTAATTCTGCACTATCACTGGCTGGAATGTACGGATTTAAAATCTGCAGCCGGGATGATCTACAAGCTCACCTGTATCTCACTGTTTAAAGCCGCCGGCGGACGTCTCGTCTGGACCGTTCACAATAAAATGCCTCACGATAATAAGTTCCGCAAGCTCAATTACCGTATCCAGATGTGGATGGCATCACGTGCCAATTTATTGCACATTCACTGCAAGAGTGCCGTTGAAGAAATCAGCAGGTTTTACAATCAGCCCTCATCAAAATTCAGGGTTGTTGAACACCCGACATTTCCATCAAAAAAGATCGAACGAAATAATGCAATTAAACGGCTGAGAGAAGAACGGAATCTGCAGCTAAAGAAGACAGACACTCTTTTTATAATGTTTGGTAACATTAGTGCCTACAAACAGATAGATAAGGTGTGCGAGATGTTTTCTAACCTATCTTTACGCAAAAAATTGTTAATTGTGGGGCCGGTAAAAAAAGGTCAGATGCCGAACTTCAGAGAGATCCGTGAGTTCGCTGATCACAACGAAAATATATTTCTCGATCCTCATTTCATCCCCGAAGAAATGGTTCCTCACTACATGAATGCGGCTGATTGCGTAGTCTTTAACTATCGCCAAATCCTTACCTCGGGCGGCGTTGAACTTGCACGCAGTTATGGCCGTCCTATCCTGGCACCCGACATGGGCTGCCTCTCAGAGCTTGATGAGGAAAATGTGACTCTTTTCAACTCACAGAAGCAGCTGAAGCATCTCCTTGAGACGTTTGAACCGAACACAGAAACGGATGCGTAATCTCACCGCCAAGGCGTTCTGGATACTATTCAGCGATGGAGGTGCAAAACTATTCGGATTTTTTACTACAATTTATCTCGCCCGGACATTTGGTGCAGACAGCTATGGCCTGATTGTACTTTCACTTTCGGTGATGGGAATTTGCATCTGGTTCAGCGACCTTGGTATCCAGACGTTAGCTACCCGCGCGATGGCCGCATCTGATCCGGGGAAACGAACTCCGGCTCGCTACTTTTGGCTAAAAGTCTCACTGTCGGTAGTTGTCATTTTAGTGTCAGCCGCCATTGTTTGGGTGGTACTCGCACACAACCCCGCACTTCGGACGCTGGTACTACTATTTCTTCTGTCACTTTTACCTCAGTCACTTCAGATACAGTGGTACTACCACGGTATCCAGGATTTTAAATGGATCACAGCCGCCAACTGGATTCAGGGCGCTCTCTACCTTGGCTGTTTGGTCTTCATTGTCAGTTCCGATGATCTGTTTCTCGTACCGCTTGTCTACTCATTATCAATTCTGGCAGGCGCCCTTACATTGCTGATTTCTTACCGTGGTAAACAGTCACTTTTCAGCACTCCCGACTTTTCAAAATGGCCTTCCGACTTAAAAAAAAGCTTCTACCTGGGAGCCGGACATTTTATGGCTCAATCCATTATATTACTGCCTCCCATATTGATAGGATTTTTCTTTAGTGAATATGATGTGGGCTATTACAGCGTCGCATTCAAACTCGTCCTGGTGGTGATGCTTGCAGATAAAATGATCAACGTTCTGCTACTGGCCAACCTTTCGAAGTTGTGGGTTGAGCGTCCTGAAGATGTTCCGGGTCAGCTCTCTATTGTGGCCCGCTGGATGATTGTCTTTGGATCGCTTGGATCAATCATCCTCTTTTTTATTTCGTCATCCATCATACCATTTCTGTTTGGTTCCGAATATGGCGATTCCATTATTATGCTGAAATATCTATGCTTTATTCTGCCGGTAACGTTCCTGAATTCGGTGTACTCCTATGGTTTGATATCGTTTGGACAAGACGAGCGCTTCTTGAAATCGACGCTGATGGGTGGCACAGGAGCGATGTTACTGATGTTAGCCGGGGGAGCATCTTCACTTATGAGTGTGATGCTAGCTTCGATTGTGGCAGCTGAAATTCTGATCACCGTGTCGATGTATTACCAGTTCAAACAAACCGTGCGGCTTGATGTGACTCGATTTGTGTTTTTTGGCACCCCGCTGCTGGCGATCTCTGTTTTGTCGGGTCTCTTTCTGCCTGTTCACAGCCTGCTGATGATGATGATGTCCCTCACGGCTTTTTGCTTATTAATCTATGGGACGGGGCTGATTCCAACGGAAGACATCCACTGGCTCAGACGGAGGATCACTCAATGAAACGACATATCAGGATTGGATACATTGGTCGAAACAAAAGCTGGGAACAGGTGCTGGGTCAGATTGGGGCGTCTTGGGACCGTGTTAATCCAGGCCGGCCTATTCCGTTTGAAGACTACAGCTGTATTATCGTGGACAGATCCATGAACCGGGCGGAATACACCCATGTTAGCAATTACCTGCAAAAAGAGGGGGCCATCATCGACACAACCGGCACATTCTGCAGTTCTTCAGTCCAAAGGCAATTTATCTCCACGATAACACCAAATCCGGAAGATCCGCTTTTTGGGCATATTGATGAAGTTCCGGTGCATTGCGTTTCATATTCAATCGATTCATCAGCGAGATTAAACGGAACAGTTTGGTTTGATCCGTCTCCGGGCCGAAACATGGCGTTTTGCGGCCTCCCGATTGATCAGCTCTGGAGTGAGTTCAAAACCGCTCATCGGCCATTTGGATCAACTACAACCGCCCTGACTGCCGAGCGAATATCACAACGACAAAGCCGGCCTTATGTTGACGTAGTACTAACTCTTCTCCGGGCACTCCATGATAAATCAGGACTTCCGTTTGTCCACAAGTGGTGGCATCCGGATTCTAATAAACTCGCAGCTACGTGTCGCATCGACAGCGATTACGCTCCACTGGATACAATAAAATTGCTCTCCGATTCGGCCAGGGAATTAGACATTCCCCTTAGCTGGTTTTTACATACGTCTCATCATGAACCTCATCTGAAAGATCTGATTGAGCTACTCCCTGATACGGATGAGGTTGCACTGCACTGTTATCGGCATTATGAATATAGTACTTCCGAGCAGTATCGGTCAGACATCCACGAGGGACTTAGGTTACTTAATACTTATGGTGTGTGGCCAGCGGGCTATGCTGCACCATACGGCTGCTGGTCAAAGCCTTTAGCAGATGCTCTCACTTCATTTTCATTTGAGTATACAAGTGAATTCGGATACGATTTTGATTCACTCCCGTCCACGGCTCATGCTTCCGGAATACTGCAGCTTCCGGTTCACCCGGTATCTATCGGATCGTTCAGTCGCTTTATGGCTGATCAATCACATATTCAGTCATACTTTCAGCAGGTAGCCGATAAGAAGTATTTAACTCACCTACCGCTTCATCTCTACCACCACCCCAATGATTGTGAACCGGTCCGATTTGCAGATCTGTTGAAGCTGTTTGACAGAGATAACTATCATTGGATGACGTATTCAGACTGGAGCAACTGGTGGAATAAAAGAGTGTCCAAAGCAATAAACGTCCGCTATGATACCAAAACAGGCCAGCTACACCTTACGAAATCGAGCACAGGATCAATTCCGATTGCAATACACCAGCATAGTGGCTTACATGTAACGGTATCAGATGAGCCAACACTTCAGTTGGAAGAGCTGCCATTTCGTCCGTACATTGACCCGGAATTGAAATCTATAGCAGAAAAAAGAATAAATGAGTCCGGACTGTCATGGTTCAGACTTAAAAAAGATCAATGGCTGACTCATCTTTGGAGGAACCGGGCATGAAGATATTGATGATCGCTCCCCTATCAATCGGGGTTGTGAAAGGCGGTGTTCGCATGCAGTCATTAAAAACGGCCGAACACCTGAAAAAACTTGGTGTGAATGTAGAACTTTTTAATCCCTGGCGTGAAACCAACCCGGAAAACTTTGACCTGGTCCACTTGTTTTTGGCCTCCAATGAAACACTGTCGATAGCAAACCGGCTGAAAGACATGACATGCAAACTGGTTGTCTCACCGGTATTTTATACACGGAGATCAGCATCCGTGATACGGCAGTCTGTTAGAATAGAATCCATTGCTGGCAAAGTAGTTAAGGGAATTTTCTCAGATTATTCTATTAAGGCATCGGTCTGTAAAGCCGCCGATCTGATACTCCCAAATACGGCATCTGAGGGAGCCTTGATCCGGGATGGGTTCGGCGTTTCGGAGGATAAAATAACGGTAGTTCACAATGGTGTGGATAGGGAATTTGCCGATGCGTCAGCTGACCTCTTTCAGTCCATATATGACGTCAGGAATTTCACGCTCTTTGTGGGAGATGCATCCGCCCGCCGAAAAAACCTGCTGAACCTGCTGAAGCAACACACGCCTGAAGACCGGCCACTGGTTATCATCGGGAAATTTGATCAGAGCAACTATTCGAAGCGATGTCTTGAGATTATTAATAATCGGAAAAATGTATTCCATCTTGGCCCACTTGATCATGATGATTCCATGCTGTCGTCAGCCTATGCCGCAGCCGATGTGTTTACGCTGCCGTCTCAGTTTGAGACGCCCGGAATTGCTGCACTCGAGGCAACTTTGGCCGGATGCCGAATTGCCATTACGGAGATTGGCGGCACACGTGATTATTTCGGTAGCGACGCTGACTATATTGAACCGGAAAACAGTGCCACCATTATGCAGGCGATCAGGAATGCACATGAAAGGCCAAAGAATGAATCACTTAAACAACGAATTCTTGAAAACTATACCTGGGAAGCCACTGCGGAGAAAACATTGAATGCCTATAAAAGGCTATTTGAATAGATCAATTCGCAAACCTGAGGCTGTCCAAAAAGGTCGTCTAAAAAAACATCCATCATTAATTTTGTCATGCCTGACCCCGATCCGGCATCTCCTGCCTACTTTAAGATGGGAGATCCCGCATCGGGCGCGGGATGACGTCCTTTTGGGACAGCCTCAAGTTTCCAAAAAAAATTCAAAAGCTAATAAGTTTTAGAGATCAGCTGACATGAGTAAACCCATAACCATACTATTTGGTACCCGCCCGGAGGCGATAAAACTGGCTCCGATCATCCTTGAGCTTAAGAAACAGAACATTCCTTACCGGGTGATTCACACGGGTCAGCATCTTGAGCTTGCAGAGCAGATACTCTCCGCATTTGATATTACTCCCGATCACAGACTCAAACTGATGACAGAAGCACAGCAGCCGCTCGACCTGTTACAAAAACTGCTATCGACGCTGCCCGACTTAATTGCTCCTGACCATACAGGACTGCTCATAGTTCAGGGCGACACAACCTCCGCCCTTGCGGGTGCATTGACTGCCCACCATCAAAAAGTGAAGGTGGCACATCTCGAAGCTGGACTTCGCTCCTACGACCGCATGCAGCCCTTTCCTGAGGAATCAAATCGAACGCTGATTAGTCATCTTGCTGATTTACATTTTGCGCCAACCGCGGGTGCGCGACATAATCTGCTGGCCGAAAATATCGATCCGGATACTATTCATGTCACCGGAAATTCTGTGGTTGATGCGCTTCATTTTATTCTTGATCAGGCATTCGTAACACCGGGTGAAATCAGGCAAAAATATGATGCCGGAGAGGGTAAGCTGATTCTTCTGACAACCCATCGCCGCGAGAATTTCGGCAAACCGCTCGAAGAGATTTTTGGTGCCATCCGGGATATTGCAGAAGAGCATCCGGAATACACCATACTGCTTCCTTCCCATCCCAATCCAAATGTTCAGCAGGCTGTGAAAGCACTCAGACAGATTCCGAATATTCATGTGATCGATCCCCTGACGTACGAAGAGTTCGTCCCGCTAATGGCCGCAGCGGATCTCATCCTAACTGACTCCGGCGGCATCCAGGAAGAAGCCCCGGCCCTCGGCACGCCTGTATTTGTACTGCGAAACAAAACCGAACGGCCCGAACTCCTCGACAGCGGTGCCGGAAAACTCATCGGCACAAATAAAGCCAGAATCATAGAAGAAGTCACCAGCCATTTTCGCCGGCACCAGGCTAACGAGCGTCTTGAAGTCTTTGGTGATGGTCATACGGCGGAGCGGGTGGTTAGGGTTTTGAAGGCTGAGGTTCTCGGTATCAAAATCACTCAACCTTAATCTTCTCCGAAATGGCAACCCAGTCCGCATCGCATACAAAACTACTGAAGGCTAAGGCTCTCTGTATCATAAAAACCTCAGCCTTAACCTTTTCTGAAAAGTCACCAAATTCAGCGGCTTGATCAGAGTTACTTAAGGTTGAGGTTCTCTGTAGCCACTTCCCTCAACCTTAACCTTCTTTGTTTTGGCAGCGTAATTTGAAACGCACACAATGTTACTGAAGGCTAAGGTTCCTTGTTTCCACATAACTTAGCCTCAACTTATCGTTTCAAGAAAAGTATTTGTAATATTCTACTGATTTCCGAACAATCTGAGATCATTTAACAAAAACAAATGCAGGAGAGCACCATGATTAAGAGTTTCAGGGATATGAGCGTTTGGCAAAATTCATTCCAGCTTTCAATATCCGTTTTCAATCTTACAAAAGGACTACCCCGGTCCGAAGATTACGCTTTGACGTCACAGATACGACGATCATCGAATAGTGTATCGGCGAATATAGCTGAAGCTTTTGGCAGACGAACCAGTAAAGATAAGATCTATTTTTATACTGTTAGCAGGGGTTCAGCCTATGAAACGCAAAATCATCTATTATACGGAGAGGGCGTTGAGTATTTTGATAAAGAGCAAATCAATCAACTCGTCGATCAGTATGATAATCTGATCCACGAACTTAATAGGATTACCAATAAGCTTGAGAGGAAGAGTTAAGGCTGAGGTTCTCAGTATTAAAATCCCTCAGCCTCAACCTTCTCTGAAAAGTCACGGAGTTCAGCGACCCAAACAAGATTACTAAAGGCTGAAGTTCTTTGAATCAAAATCCACAAACCTCAACCTTCTCTGTAAGTTCCTAAAATCCTGAGGCAAAATGAGACCTCTAAAAAACTCGATCCCTTTGCAAAGCTACCAGCTACGCCTTAAACACCTGACCGTCTTTCGACCCTACTTCTTTCATTGCATTACGGGTGTCAACAATACAGGGTGACCATTTGGCAAGCTCTCGGTAGTTGATGTTGTCGTGGTTGGTGGAGATGACGACAGCATCGAACTGGCTGATCGTCTTCTCATCCCATTCGACAGATGTTCGGCCAGCGTATTGTGCATACTCGCGTGACGGCTTGATTTCCGGCACGTAGGAGTCGTAATAAGAAACCTCAGCACCCATATCTTCATAAAGCTCCATCAGCTTGTAAGTTGGGGATTCCCGGTCGTCATCCACATTGGGCTTATATGCCAAACCGATCAGCAGCACTTTACTGCCATTGAGTGATTTTTTGTGATAGTTCAAAGCTTCGAGCGTTCGCTGTACCACGTAACGCGGCATGTTTGTATTGATCTCCCCCGCCAGTTCAATAAAACGTGTGGGCTGCTCCACTTCACGCGCTTTCCAGGTAAGGTAAAACGGATCGATTGGTATACAGTGTCCGCCAAGACCTGGGCCCGGCGTAAATTTCATAAAACCGAATGGCTTGGTGCCGGCCGCGTCCAAAACTTCGTGTACGTCGATGCCCATGGCTGCATAAATGACTTTCAGCTCGTTGACCATCGCGATGTTCACAGACCTGAAAATGTTTTCGGTCAGCTTCACCGCTTCTGCCGTCTTGGTGTTGCTGACGGGGACGGTCTGAACGATGGCGGTATCATACAGAGCACAGGCCAGCATCAGGGCTTCATTGCCGTGACCGCCCACTACTTTTGGTATCTTTGAGGTGTTAAAATCAGGATTGCCGGGATCTTCCCGCTCCGGGCTGTAGGCCACATAAAAATCTTCGCCCGACTTGAGGCCGCTTTTCTCTTCAAGAATCGGAATAATCAGGTCTTCGGTCGTTCCGGGATAGGTCGTTGACTCCAGAATGACCAATTGTCCCTCTCTTAAATGCTCAGCAACCGTTCTGGTGGTCTTCTCCACGAAAGTCATATCCGGCTCGCGGTGGTGATTCAGCGGCGTTGGAACGCACATGAGTAGCGCATCTGCTTCCGGCATTCTGGAAAAATTGGTTGTTGCATCGCACTTATCACTTTTTGAGAGAATCCCCATCATCTCTTCACCGAGGTGCTTGATGTAGGGTGTACCGGATTTAATGCAGTCCACTTTTTTCTTGTCGACATCAAACCCGAGAACCGGCATATCTTTCTTGTGAAACGTCCACATCAGGGGCAGGCCAACGTATCCCAGGCCAATAACTCCGATTGTAAATGTCTTGTTATTAATTTTTTCCAGTTGTTCCGATAGACCCATTTGTTTTACTCTGTAATTTATATTCCTTGATTAAAGCAAGTCCAAAATATACGATACCGCGTTACAATATAGAAATGCCCAAAACATTAGTTTTTCACAGCTCAAAGATAGGCTGTTTAGGGAATTTTATAACTGCCGCAACTTATTGGTTTATTATCGGATGGCGCAGGTTATAGTTAAGACGCTTTATCAGAATATCTCATCAAAACTGTAAGGAATATTCCATATTACTATCATGCACTCCACCGAATCATTTTTTACACAGATTTCCAGCTAAGGTAATGGAGGAACAGACATGCACGTCATCACAAATCATATATACATCCATACTATGTTTTGCACAAAAAATTGTCTCCGCCTGATTTTACCGGAGTATGAAGAAAAATTATGAAAGAGCATTATAGAATATGGCCGTCACAATGCATGTCCGGTTTCATCCATTGGCGGCATCTGCGATCACGTTCATCTTGTGATCACTCCTCTTCCGTCGAAGACTATTGATTCATTAATCAAAGAAATTAAAGAGTTCACAAAAACCTGGATGAACAACTCTTTTTTTGGAGAAAAACGGCCATTTGATTGGCAGGATGGCTATGGGGCATTTAGTGCCAGCCGGTCAGACTTCACAAAATTAGCTAACTATATAGACAATCAAAAAACCATTCATGAGTCTTTGACGTGTGAAGAGGAGTTTATCGGGATACTGGAACACAATGGTGTTGAATATAATAAGAACGGACTTTTGGCTTAGTGAACTGATGGACGGAGTGAGGGAGTGAGGGAGTGAAAGAGTGAGGGAGGGCAATCATTGCTCCTAAGATGTCATTATGACAATATTTTTTATTCTTTAGAAACCCACCATATTACGGTTTAGCAAGTCCGTACCAACGCCAAAATTTTACGGACTTGGTACGGAGATGGTATGGACTTGGTATGGGGATTAAGCAGCATCTTTTTCGAACACTCATGAGTCAGATTACTGTCATAATGTCTGTCGTTTTCCTAACTTTTATATCTGAAAAAATCGAACAGAATGAGAGATGGAGAGACTCCAGCTTTTTCCAATTATCAACCTGTCTTGAGAACTACATTTAAACAGCGCCTCAACAATTTCCTTCCAATCGAACTGACAGGGCCGCGATTTGGGAATGTGCGGCGCTGACGGCGCAGTTCCAGATCAACGTTCTTCGTTGCGCTTCAATGCCCAGCTTAAACGTTTCGGCGTAGGAAAGAACTTTTTTACACTCGTATTTCTGATACTCGGAACTTAAAAGTAGCCCTATCATTTTTTCAGAGGCAATATACGTGCACGCATTCTGCCGGGATCAAGAGTGATTAAAGCACCTTTTCCAAGACGGTGATTAAATTGATGAATTGCCTTAAATAACACTACTTTTAAAGACTCGGGCGCAATATTATTAGTTCGTACCTGAATTACACTGGGTCCTTTCGCTCCTGTAGCGGCTAATATATCTCCGAAATCAAGATCATGGGTAAATACTATGTAACCATTCGAATAAGCATATTCCATAATCTCCTCATCAGATGCATTTAACGCCCCAACTGCAGACCAGTGAATAGCCTGAAATCCTTTTTCCTGAAATGTATCTATCCAATCAGGTGATAAATTCATATCAATCAAAAATTTCATGCGGGATCCAATGGCTGCTCAAGTTCATCGGATCGCCACGCGGCGTATTGAAGGGCCTGTGTTATATCTTTGTCTTCCAGGTACGGATAAAGATTGAGAATCTTCTCCGTTGAATAACCGGATGCAACAAGTCCAACCACGGCACCTACTGTTACGCGCATCCCCCTGATGGTTGGCTTCCCTCCCATTATATTTGGGTTAAATTGAATACGATCGAACTCTTCCATCTCAAATGTGGCTTTAAATCTTAATTATCAAATACAATCTACTAAAGTCAGTATTAAAATGATATTTGAAACTATTTAATGGGATGAGAAGACCGAAAACGACTTGCGTGATGGTTCGTATTTACTGCGTGAATGTTGAGTATTCTGCTGCCGCAGAATGGTAAGTGTTCGCCCCGATGGGTCGGGACCAGAAATGCACTGGCTCCGCTCACGGTAAGAGAATCAGCCGTTCATGGTCCTTACGTGCGAAGCACACTTAACAGCAAGCGAAGCATAGCCATAAACGGCACGCAAAGCGTGCCACTCAACACGTACAAAGCAAGAAAAACAAGATTTAAACAGCTCCCATTGATCTGATACGTAGTACTTCACTCTCTTTAAGTGATTCAATATCAGATACAGTAACTGTGATTACAGCATTTGTATCAACAACCGCATTAAATACTTCAAGCGTATACCCATCTTCTGAAGATTCAGATGGGTGATTCTCTACAACAGTAGCAATCTCACCTGTTTTCAATTTTTCTTCAGGTATATCTTTTAATAATACGACTTCGCTAAACAATTCATATTTCATATTAACCTCTATCACGGAGTGGATACATTGTTATAAATTTAGTTAATTTGGAGCCATATTCTTCCACCCAGATAGATCGAACAAACAACGATTTTCCATTTGGACCATTCAATTTTCCTGTTATTTCATATATGTCACCAAATTCATTTCTCTGAACAAGAACAGCTTCACGAATTAATAATTGCATTCGTATATCTTGCTCCAGTCTTTTCCAATTCTCAGAATCATATCCAGCTTTTTTGCCATGGGCATCCTTTGGGGAAAGCCTCTTCGATTTATCACTTCTTTTTCTATAACTCAGTAAGTATTCTTTTACTTTTCTTTCTGAAATTATAGCATTTATTGGCAGCCTCATACCAACTATAATACAAAACGAGCTCAAAAAATCATACTTATCCAATTTTTCAAATAACTGTAACTATATTACAACAAATACTCGTTGATGGAGTGATGGAGTGATGGAGTGATGAATTTTCAAACTGAATGGTAAAAAACAACAAAAGCCTGAGATTCTTGGTTACCGCTTTTCTCAACCTTAACCTTCTCCGAAGAGGTAATGAATTCTTTTACCTGCACAAGATTTCTGAAAGCTGAGGCTCTTTGTTACAACCCTCCTTAATCTCAACCTTCTCTGAAAAGGCACCGAACATGTTGCCTGCGCAAAACTACCAAAGGCTAAGGTTCTTCGTTACAACTCTCCCCCTCACCCACTCACTCTTTCTCAGCTGTTAATCTTAAAGAAACGACTGTAGAGCGTCATTTCCCTCAATACTTCTGCGACTGTGATGGATCGTTAAGATGTCGACCCGATTTTCATCAACTACTCTGTAAATGATCCGATAAAATCCCAAAATCAATTCTCGAATAGATTCATTTTCAATTTCCGGCACTATCCTTCCCGTTCTAATTTGATTTTCCAATGCTTCTGCAGTGAAGAAAAAACGTTCTGTTTGAATTGCAGCGTATACCTCGGAATCTTTTGCTATATATTCGGCAATATTATTCATATCAGAAAGTGACTGAGGTGTCCATCTTACCTCAGCCATTTCTCGAGATGTTTTTTTGCATCTTCGGTGCTTACAGTTTCATCATTTTCGGACTGTGTTAATCCAGTTTCAATTTTTTCAATTAACAGCAATCGATCCAGAAGATCATCTATAGAGAAATGCTCGGGGAGTTTTTCAAGACCTTGAATTACATTCTTTTTTGAGATCATAGGATTCTATTCTTAATGTTTATTCTGCAAAAAATAAAAGTTCTCAAATGTAACGCTTGATGCATTATACTGTTTCGTTTTTGAATGTACAAAGTTAAAGAGAAAGGAAGTGACGGCGAGACGGATTTACAAAGACGGAAGACGGAAGACGGAAGACGGAAGACGGAAGACGGAAGACGGAAGACGGAATTTTCGAACTGAATGGTAAAGATGCAACAAAAAGTTGAGGTTCTTGGTTACCGATTTCATCAATTTTAACCTTGTCCGAAATGGCAGCGAACTTTGTTGCCTGCACAAGTTTACTGAAGGCTGAGGCTCTTCGTTGCAACTCACCTGAACCTCAACCTTCTCCGAAAGGGTAACGAACTCAGTTGCCTGATCAATATTACCAAAGGCTAAGGTTCTTCGTTACAACTCAACTCAACCTCAACCTTCTCCGAAAAGGCAACGAACACTGTTGCCCGCACAAGATCACTAAAGGCTGAGGTTCTTCGTTACAACCCTCCTGAACCTCAATCTTGTCCGAAAAGACTACGCATTACTCTGCCTGCACAAGATTACTAAAGGCTAAAGCTCTTTGTCACAACTCTCCTCAACCTTCTCCGAAAAGGCAACGAACACTGTTGCCCGCACAAGATAACTAAAGGCTGAGGCTCTTGGTTACAATCCTCCTCAACCTCAACCTTCTCTGAAATGGCAACGAACACGGTTGCCTTCACATGATTACTTAAGACTAAGTTTCTTTGCTACAAATCTCCCACTCTCACCCTCTCTTCCGCACCCTCTCTTCCTAAACTGGTATATTCAGCTTAAGATCAAAATCATTATATTACTTGCAGACTAAATTTCAAATTGATCGTTTTCCAAATGAAAACCGTGACTTTAAATCTTCCGGATAACATAGAACTGAATAACCATGAAATAGAGATGCTTGTCGCCAGTCGTCTTTATGAAAGCGGAAAACTTTCTCTTGGCCAGGCAGCCCAAATAGCAGGATTATCCAAACGGGCATTCGCCGAACTCTTGCATAAATACAATGTGTCTATATTCAACTATCCTGCCGGTGATTTAAAAAAAGGCTCTATGTTGATTAGTGTGGGTAAGATATAAAAGTGCTACTATTGATCCACTCAATCAACCAGCATTTTTTACCGAGAATAAATGAATAGTAAAGAACTTTTTTCGATGGCCTTAGGCTTGCAGCATCCCTGGAAACTCAATAACGTTGATTTTATCGAGGAGGATGGCCAAAAGGTTCTACGCATTGATATTGGCTTCGAAAAAGGAGCCAAATTTTCTGATCCTATTGCCGGGGAGCCGTGCTCTGTTCATGACACAATGGAGCGTCGCTGGCGTCATCTGAACTTTTTTGAACACACCTGCTATATTCATTGTAAGGTTCCGCGAGTGATTTGTAGTGATGGCACCGTCAAACAAGTAGATGTCCCCTGGGCACGTAAAGGCAGTGGATTTACGATGTTGTTCGAGGCCTATAGTATGATGCTTATTGAATACGAAATGCCGGTCAACCGGGTAGGGAAAGCCATGCGGGAGTACCCTAACCGCATTTGGACGATCTTTGATCATTGGGTTGGTCGGGCGTATGAGAAAGCCGATCACAGCCAGGTAACCCAGCTGGGTGTCGATGAGACGAGTTCCCGCAAAGGCCACCGCTACATTACCATTGGGGTGGATATGGACGAGCGGCGGGTAATTCATGCCACAGAGGGGAAAGGCGCGGATACGATTGAGTCAATCAAAGACTACCTGGAAACCAAAAAGACCCCGCCCGAACAGATCAGCCAGGTGTGCATCGATCTGTCTCCGGCGTTTATCAGCGGTGTGGAGTCCTGTTTCCCAGACGCGCAGGTTACCTTCGACCGCTTCCATGTAAAAGCCCTGCTGAATAAGGCGATGGATGAGGTTCGCAAGAGTGAACGGCGGCGTCATGTGGAGTTAAAAGGACATAAATACACCTTTTTAAAATCCTCCAAGCAGTTAACCGAGGACCAATCCGTACAGCGACATGCCCTTGTTGAACTGTATCCGCAGCTTGGCGAGGCCTAGAGGCTAAAGGAGCTGTTTGATGATTTTTGGACCATGAAGACCCCGCAAGAAGCCCATGGATTTTTAGCCTTTTGGTGTGATATGACTCAAGAATCAGAGATTGCTCCCTTTCTGGCGTTTGTAAAGACGGTAAAGAAACATTGGGATGGAATCCTCAACTACATTACATCGAAACTGACCAATGGTATACTGGAAGGAATTAACTCAAAGATACAATTGATCAAACGCAGAGCCCGCGGCTACAGAAATACAAAGAATTTTATCAACATGATCTACTTCACCTGTGGTATACTACAATTTGATTACCCACACCGATCAACATAGACCCTAAAAAAAGATGCAGACAATGCATGAAGAGGTTATTACGAATACCAGTTGCCTGATTGTATTAACAAATATTGATGAACTTCGATTGCTTAATGAACTATATGGAGACATTACGACCACACCTGATGTGATAGAAGAATTAGGTGATAAACATATACCCGACTGGCTCCAGATTAAATCCCCATCGGATCACACTCAACAGCACGCAAAGAGTGCCCTCAACACGATCCACCGACTGACGATCTTATGCCTCAACGGTTTCATTTACCGGCCAGGCGAATTGCATGTTCTAATAGATCATCGCCGATTCTAAATCCTGTTTCCTTTAATTTCTCGAGATATGCGACAGGCTTTTCGATATGTCCCTTTTTATTTGCGACCAAAATAAGTCCAATCGTTCCAATAACACTAATTCCCAAACTTGCTGCACAATTTCGCGCTGCTTTATCGTCCAAAGCTGCTTTTACATCTTTTCTTGAATAGGCATGAGTGATAACTTCCGTTTCACCTTTTCCCAAATCCCACGATTCAATAACCTTTGGCGTGGTATCAATCTCTATGACATACTTATTCTTATGCTTATCAACCCATTCACAGGCTGCATCATTTTGACCTTTAATTTCCTGATAAACCCCGATAGGTATCGTGAGATTTTCAGTAAGTTGTGGCAGTACATCAATTAAATCAATTTTTGCAAGAAATATTAAAGGGGAGGCATTGCATACAAGCAGCATAGATTAATTTTATTGAATTTCTTTCTCAAGATCGTCTGGCGTGTATTGAAAGGGAGACACATTGTACTGTTTAAGCACTTCTAAAAATTCCTGCCTGGACAAACGTGCTATTTCAGATGCTTTAGACTGAGAGATCAATCCTTGCTCGTACCACTTACTTAAAGCAGCATGCAGTAATTCTTTTGCAAAATCACCCGGATGTTGTCGTAAGACTGAAAATGATTCTTCAGGCAAATCAAGTGTTATCTTATAGCTCATTTCAAATAATCTTATAGGCAAAAATCATATCATTATTTTAATATACTAATCTTATTGTTCGTTTAAATAAAAAAATTACCGCCTGATTGCCGGTCATTATCCCCGTCATTTTTTCCTGAGGCTATCGCACAAAAATTGAGCATCCTGCTTTGGGCGGTATGTTGAATAGTCTGCTTCAGCAGAATGGTAAGTGTCCGTTTCGCAATCCTTAAGTACAGAGATTTACGGCCCAACATCCTGTCTCAATAATTCAACACGCAACAGCGCTCTCAATACAAGCGAACCGAATAGCTCAATAACTCTCCATATTATCATTAGCTTTCTTTAATAAATTAACCAAGAACCGATAATAAAATGGTCCAGTTACGTTATTCCTCGGATGTTTAGAACAGATCTCATAATCAACCTTTGAGATGGAGAGATGGAGAAATGGAGAGATGGAGAGATGGAGAGATGGAGAGATGGAGAGATGGAGAGATGGAATTTTTCAAATGAAAGGTGAAAAAGCAACAAAAAGGTTGAGTTCTTGGTGACCGCTTTTCTCAACCTCAACCTACTTCGAAAAGGCACCAAACCCCGTTGCCAGCACAAAATGACTGAAGGCTGAGGTTCTTCGATACAACCCTCCTAAACCTCAACCTTCTCAGAAAAGTAGCAAGACACTTTCCCTCCTTCACCCACTCAGTCCCATACTCCTTCACTCTTTCAATAACTCTTTCCGTTTAATCTATACTATACAATTTATCTTCGTAAACATTTACCAACTTACTTTTCTCACTCAGCTTAAGAATCTCATCCCAATGTTTAGTTAAAAATTCATAAAGCTGGTTCAATTTAATATTGCCAATCTTTAAATGAATAACTTTTGGTGGTGGATTTGTCATAATTATTCGATTAGAGAAATCTGAATCCTTGGTTATCACAGTCAGGTTATGTTTTCTTGCATATTTCCAGATTCTTTCATCACTCCACGTATCACCTAAATCAGCTTGATGCACAAACTTCCCTCCTTCCCAAAAAGAAAAATAATAAGGCAAATTGACATCTATTAACCCGGATTATTCATCAAGAAATATTGATGTGAACAAGGCGAAGCGAAAATGGTGACGGAAGGGTACACTTGTACCCTGAGTAAGCCATTTGCACTTCAACGCAGTGCACATTAAAATTTCGCAGAAAATATCTACGCCCAAATTTGAGCTATATAATCAATTTAGTAAATAATAGAATTTTAACACTTTAAGCTAATACTGCACACTTACTAATGAATAATTCGGGTTAAATATTCGGGCTTTGACATTATACCATTTGTTTAACCGTATAATTATGCTCCATCATTGATGCAGCAAATTTAAGAACAGCATCAATATCTTCTGATTCCAGGCTCGGATATTGTTTCAAAATAGATTCTTTCGACTCTCCTGCTGCCAGGAACTCCATAATAGTTTGTGCGGTGATCCTCTTCCCTCTTATCACCGGCTTGCCATTACAAATTGCCGGGTCTATAGTTATTCGATCTATGATTTTATATTCCATACTATCATCAATTTAGGTGATTACAATAAAACATAACTCAATATATTAAATTTTACTATTCCCCTTTCCTCAACCTAAACCTTCTCATAACAGTGGCAAGAAATAACAACCACCCGGTGCCCAACGCTCGTAAAAATTCCACCACCTCAGATTGTGCCGCAACAAAGTGAATAGCAAACGTTCGACAAACGGTTCGATTGTTGAATTGTGGAACTGTGGAACTGTGGAAAGGTGAAACACATCTTACACTAAATTTCATTAATTTTGCTTAATAAGTTAGCCTTGAACCGATAATAAAGTGATACCAAAACGGTTGTTACAAACTGCTTACGCAAAGGCTGATAACCAATCATGAACTGACCGTCCAGCTAATATCTTTTATCTATCATCTAATATCTAAGTTGACGCTGTCAGGCCTCATTTTACAAAACCAACAAATTTCCAACACCCTGCTATATGTCAATATTTCCAACATCACCCACTCACTCCCTCTCTCCATCACTCCCTCACAAAAGCAGTACCCAGGTTCATATACAGACACAAAACACGCGAGGCAGGAGCCACGCGCTACATCCCTCTCCCCTTCTCTCTTTCATTAGGACCGATTTCTGTCTTTTTCACTTAGCAATTTTTCAACTTCGTCTTTAAGTTTTGGCAGATATTTGGTAATAACGCCCCAAATTATTTTATCATCAACACTATCATAGCCGTGAATGACCCAGTTTCTGGTATCTACTATTTTACGGGCATGTGCGATATTGACGGAATCATCCAGTTTTAAGATTCGGTTCGTAGCTTCGCCAATAATCTCAATTTCTCTCTCAACAGCTCTTCGAATAAGTTTATTTTGCTGATACTCTTCAAATGAATCAACAGGCTCAACATATTCCTCAATCGATTCAATAGCAGTTTTTATATCAAACAGATATTTTTTGATGCTTTTTATCATAGATCAGCTTTTTACTGCTGTTGATACTCTCGGTGAAGTATGGATTTAACAGGGACTGCTCCGTAACCAGATCTATTTTTCTGTTAAAAAGATCTGACAGCTTTTTGTGAAGCAAAAAATAGTTATCTGCATAATCCTGAGCAGATAAGTCACTATTAAAAGTTACAAGAAAATCAAGATCGCTCTCATCCTGTAATGAACTGTCTGCACAGGAGCCAAAAACATATAGCTTATCTACAGGCAAGGATCTGCAAATTTTTTCTAAAGAGTTTTGATTCTGACGGATAATTGAGTTCATGCCAACAATATAGCTATTCTGATCTGAATTATTAAAGGCTAAGGTTTTTTGTTACAACTCTCCTGAACCTCAACCTTCTCCTAAAAGGCTGCGAAATCTGGTTCCCGATGAAGTTTACTAAAGGCTGAGGCTATTTGTTACAACTCTCCTCAACCACAACCTTCTCCGAAGAGGCAACGAACTCTGTTGCCTGCTCAAGTTTACTAAAGGCTGAGGCTCTTCGTAACAACTCTCCTCAACCTCAACCTTCTCCGAAGAGGCAACGAACCCTGTTGCCAGCACACGATTACTTAAGGCTGAGGTTCTTCGTTACAACTCACCCACTCACCCACTCACCCACTCACTCTCTGCAGGACCAGGAAAAGCAATGCGACGTGTGATACATCTCTCCCCCATTTTCATTAACTTTCTTTAATAAATTCACCACGAACCGATAATAAAAGAACCCCTTAACGGTTTTCTATGAATGTGTTAGCTGAGCCAAAACCATTCATTGATAGAAATTCTTCAATTTTGAATCATCAATTTTCAATTCCCTGCTGCATGCCCCAAAATTTTAAACAACTATCTGTCCTCCTGCTGCTTACTACCCTGGCACTACTCGTATCACTACCGCAGCAGGCACACGCCCAATTCACCCCCCCCGATCTAACCCTCGAAACCCACGCCCTCGTCAGCTCCTCCGGCACTACCCCGTTCTGGCTCCAGAGCAACCGCCATGGGATGTTCTCCTCCGAAGGAAGCCAGTTTCTTACCCGCATCCAGGCCCACAGCACCAATAACCCATTAACCAATTTTCTAAATTTCAGTTACGGTGCCGATTTCATTGCCCGGCCCGTCACCCAACCCACTGCCTTCTTCAACCAGGGCTACGTGCGCCTTGACGCCTGGAACCTGTTCCTGCAGGCGGGGCGGTTTCACAACACCTCCCCCATTCATGATGAAGAGCTCGGCATGGGCTCGCTGGGCGTTAGCGGAAATGCCACTCCAATTCCACAGATCCGGGCCGGGCTGACTGACTGGACCTCCCTCCCGTTCACCCGCAATTTTGTACAAATTAAAGGTCACATGGCTCACGGTTGGCTGGGCAGTGAGCGCTACGTCTCCGATGTTCTCTACCATGAAAAAGTAGGTCACGCACGCTTTGGCGGGGATTTTCCGTTGAATCTGTATGGCGGGATTGCACAGTATGTACTTTGGGGGGGAAATAGTCCTGAGAAAGGGCAACTAGACTCTTCAATTGATGATTTTTTCAGGGTTTTAATCGCGGTCAGTGCGAGTGAAGGAGCAGCAGAAGGTTCTAATTTTATTATTGGAGATCAAAAAGGTGCCTGGGATTTTGGATTCTACCTTGAACTGGACGCTGTGGATGTGAAAGTCTATCGCCAGTTTCCCCTTGAAACGAAAGACAACCTAAAGTTAAAAAGCCCGCAAGATGCACTGACAGGAATCAGTGTTCTTCCCGGTAGACAGTTGAATCTCCCCATAACTCAGTTAACATATGAATTTTTGTATACTAAACACCAAGACGGACCCCGGCGTGAAAATATTGGAGGTGATTTGACCCGAGATCGTTACCGTGGTAATGAAAATTACTACAATCATGGTGTTTACCGATCCGGTTGGGTTTATAATAGTTCTACAATTGGTAACCCTCTGTTTGTTCCCAGTTCAGATCCTATGATCAGTGTATTTAATAACCGAATTGTCGCTCATCATCTTGGAATGGCCTTTTCCCTTCCACAGAGCATCCAACTTACTACCAAAGCTACCTTCAGCCGCAATTACGGTAAACGATGGGATAACCGTATCCCGGAAGATTCAGAAAAGGCCCCATTGTTTGATCCGTCTATAGATCAGTGGTCATTTTATATAGGTATGGAGACACAAAAGATTATTCAAGATATTCCGTTCACTTTCAATACTGAATTCGGTTTTGATCATGGAGCACTAATTGGCAATCAAATCGGATTACTAATCGGTATAAAGTGGGCGCTTTAGTTGATATGAATACCTTTATTTTTCTATTTATTCAAACAGTGTCTGTAGGCTTTAAGTAATTTCTTTTCTTGATACTTCCATTCAAATTCTTCCTCCATTCTCTTTCTTCCTATCGCACCCATTTTCTCTCTTAATTCTTCATCCTCAAGAAGTACCTCAATTTTATTGGCTAAATCTTCGATATCGTTTGGTTCTGCATATAATGATGCCTCGCCTGCAGATCTCTTTCCCTCTAACAAATCATACTGTACAATAGGCCGTTCAAGTGCCATATATTCCAAAATCTTATTCATTGTGGATTTATCATTTAGAGGATTTAATGGATCAGGATTGGCACAAACATCACATGATGATAGCCTTTCAATCAATTCTTCATCAGATACTCTACCGGTAAATTCAACATTTCCCTCAATTTCAAGATTTTCAGATAATTCTTTTAAGCTTTCAAGCATCGGGCCGCCGCCTACAAAACAAAATTGAATATCCGTTCTCCCTTTTTCTTTTATCAAATAATGAGCGGCTTTTACAAGATGATCTACACCATCAAACTCACCCATTACTCCCAGATATCCTACCAGGTATTTCTTATTATTTCTGTACGAATTGTTTTCTTCAACCTTATTGAAGAAACGAAGATCCGGACCTGATCGCACAACAATTACATCATCCGGATTTTTCTTCCCACGGATTTCTGCAATCTCTTTGTATGATTCATTTGTACTGATTACAGTATCAGCAAGTTTGAAAGTCAGTTTTTCTGCAACTTTTAATGCTGAATGGAAAAATCCTTTTTTATTGAATTTTGATTCATACAGCTCAGGATTTAAATCATGCTGATCAAAAATAAATTTTGTCCCGTGAAATAGTTTGAACCAGGAAGCAACAATGAAGATTAAATCTGGTGGATTACAGGCGTGAATGACATCAAATCCGTGATTCTTCCTAATCAATCTGGCTAACCGGAATTCGTGCCATAGAGCATGTGAATATTCTCTTAAATATCCTTTGGCGCTGCTAACTTCGGGTGGAAGGTTATGTCTGTATATATGAATACCATTTAATTCTTCATAATCATCTTCATAACCTTTTCCTTTCGGGCAAATGATGGCTACTTCATATCCATTTTTTTTGAGTGTATTGGATTCCATCCATACTCTTCTGTCAAATGGTAATGGTAAATTTTCTACAATAATCAGAACTTTACCAGGCGATTCCTTCATAATTCTTAACAGACTTTAAATTTTTAACAATTCCGGTTAGGTCCAATACAGGAATAGATTGATTGGCTTTCTCCAGTACTTTCCTAAACTCTCCGGCTCCATGTGAAACAATTAAAACATCCACATCTTCAATAATTTTATTTTCGTCAACAAGTAGTTTAGACAGATGTGGAATTTTTGAGTCTATAAACTCTTTATTACTACCAATTAATCTGCTTTCATTAATTGCCGGATCATAAATTTTCAATTCAAATCCTTTTCCGATTAATTGTTCGGCCAGTTCAACAGATGGACTTTCTCGCAGGTCATCTGTTCCGGGTTTAAAAGCGAGGCCAAGCAATGCAATTTTTTTGTAATCGTTTTGTCTTATTAAATCAAGAGCTAACTGTATCTGTGCTGTATTACTCTTTGATAGTGAATCAAGTAACGGAACTCCGACATTGTTGATTTTTCCATAGTACTCTAAAGCCCTTACATCTTTGGGCAAACAAGAGCCACCATAAGCAAAACCAGGGCGCATATAGGCTGTGGAAATATTTAATTTCCGATCTTCTACGAGGATTTCCATCACCTTTCTGCCATCAACACCAGCATGTTTTGCGACACGTCCAATTTCATTTGCAAAAGCAATTTTAGTAGCGTGCCACGCATTAGCAGCGTATTTAATCATTTCAGCAACGCCCGGTTCAACTACAACAAATGGTGCATCTACTGATGCATACATATCTTTCAGAGTCAATTCCACCAAATCAGATTTTGTGCCAATAATAGTAAAAGCAGGCTCATCAAAATCTTTGACAGCTGAACCTTCCCGGAGAAATTCAGGATTAAATCCTATTTCTATATTTACATCACCAGAATGTTTCTTCAATATTTCAGCACATTCTTCCGTTGTGCCAGGAAGTACAGTACTTCGAATAACTACGATGTGATCTTCCCCTTTTTCAGCTGCAGCTTTTCCAATGATTTCACATACCCTGTAAACATATTGTAAATCAAGAGCGCCATCAGATCTGCTGGGAGTACCAACACTTATTATTGATATTTCAGAATTATTAACAGCTTGTTCAGCATCAGTTGTTGCCGTTATTCGCCCTTTTTCCACACCAGCTTCAAGCAATTCAGTCAAACCTGCTTCTACTATGGGTGATTCACCTCTTGCAATAGCTTTAACTTTATTTTCATTGATATCTACACCTATCACATTAATTCCATCTCTCGAAAGGCAAGCCGTTGTAACTGCACCTACATATCCTAATCCAAAAATACTAACGTTCATATTAAGTCTTAATCGTTTTTATGATTGTTTTAATTTTAACAGGCAATTCAATGTTTTGCTTGGTCACAATAATAGTTGGTGACTCTACTTTCTTGTTAAATGACGGAGAATACCAGCCTGCATTTTGCTCCCCAACCGCCACTCGAGACATCCAATCATGTGGGAGCTCAATTTGCAATTTCTTTTCTTTATTTTGAATCAGGTACCCATTTGGTATTTCTTTTAATTCACAATCAGGGTGTAAATGAAATCTCTGTTCTGCAGAAGACACTTGGTTTCCTGTTAGTTTATCTGTGATACTTAAACCTGATTCATTTAATTCAAACTTACGGTGATGAATAACATCTAATCTTTTTTTATATCCATCATGACGGGCCTCTAATATATTGTTTTTTGAATCCCATTTCTCAACAAATGTCTCAGCCTTATCTGTCCATAAAAATGCCCCAGCTTGTTCTGACTGATCTAATCCCTCAACAGTTATTGTATTATGTGCAGAGGTTCCGCGAAAATATTTTCGCCATTTAAAGTCGGTATGATAAACATATGTACCCGGATCAATAAAAAAAGGAATCCCTCCATAGGACATTGTGAAAGATAAAGCATCTGCATGGCCGTGGGCAGCAATAGATAGAAAACCAAGTGGACCGGCATCTGCCACTACAAATAACTCATCGTCTGTATTTCTTTGCTCACTCATTACAAAAATTCCCGCATCCTCAAAACCAATCGAACTCTTAAGAACAGGTAAACTATGATTGGTAGGGAGGCTGTCTTCTTGGTTAGATAAAAGCACAGGAAGTTTAGGCCTTTGATGGGTTGATGTTCTTGTGCCTAACAAAAAATCTCCCAACTGCAATAACCAATCGTCTCTACGTTCTTCAAGTGATTGTAATTGAATAGCCATCCCTTCATCCCCGTCACCATAATTGGGCAAATTACCTCCCATATCAGTCATTTGTGGGATTGCATTTACCATTTTTCTCAACAAGTCTTCAGTTTTAGTTGAAAACGAGTCGCCAGCTTGGTTTGCCTCAAAAAGTGACAATAAATAGAACTCCAATACAAAAATATGATAAGAAAACGCTAATTCTTTATTAACTCCGCTATCGAAAGTTTGTTTAACAATTTCTTTCTCAAGGCTATTTTTGGCAAGATTTTGCCAATGCTTAGATTTATCAAACCAAGGCCAAACGGTTGAAGAAATATAGAGACCGGCCATCTCCCCAATAAGATGATTGTTCGCAGAAGAACCCCGCGAATAAGTATTTTCAATAAAAAGCTGATGCTGATAAACTGAATCCCAAATTTTTGAATCCTTATGAAATAATTTATCATAACTTTTTGATGAACGCAGTAATCGTTCACACCAAACCCAAGAGATTAATCTTATTCCTTGTTCAAGAGGATGTGTCCAGTTAACACCAACTAAATATGGATTTTGGTCTATCCAACTTTGAATCTGTGCTATTACTTCTTTAGCATATTTTTCTTCCCCTGTTAAGTGGTAACCAACAGCCAGAACTGTTAAATGATGGTGCCGACTCTTTTCCCAAGTCAACTTAACATTTCCAACGAGGTTCTCATCGCGATGATTAATGGAGTACCCAAACTTTAGAGGAGCCTTAATTCCGGTAACCGGATCCATGTGCCAGTCTATTTCTTCTTCTGAAATATTCTGCAAACCGAAAAAAAGCCATTTGTGATTTAAATAATGCTCGGCTTCCTCGATTAATAACTGAGCTTCCTTATCAGAGGAATCAAGATTTAGTTTTGGCCACTTTTTTTTTTGATTTGGTTCAACAGACCAATTAGCAGTTTGCCATACACTTCTTTTATTTAGAGTATTCTTCCAAGTCCATTTTTTCAATTGAAATCTGATTCGAAAAAATATTTCGTCCAAACTCATTGCGCAAATGCGCTTCCAATACCAAAGAATTTTATTCATCTAATTTTAAGAATTATATAATCAATCATGGAATACTTTTGCAACCTAACTTAATCAAATATGTAAGAACTAACTTTGCTTCAATTTAGAATTCCTTAAAACATATGGTGCTTTGCCACTTTCAGATTTTAGCAATGCATCAACTTTTTGTACTTCAATTTTAAATGAATTTGGTATTTTTGTTCGAGCATTTTTTAGTAATTTAGATTCATCCTCTGAATTATAACCACCTTGAGGAATTACATTAATTACAACGTGATCATAAGACTTTTGATAAATTTGAGCCTGTGAAATGTGTTCCACTCCTCTGGGTATCAACGTCATTCCAACTAATCTTTCTCCCTCGCTAGTAATTAAATAATCTATAGTCCTTCCAACAATACCTTGAAAAGGCTCTAGCCCTAATCGTATATCTTCCAATTTTTCTCTCGTAGTATCTCGAGGCACCTTCATTAAATCCCCAGTTTTAAAACGAATGAATGGCATCGCATCATTAATAAACGAAGTACCTACTATTTCGTAATAATCGTATTGTTCATCAGAGGAATTAAAAAGGAACTCTACATATGCATAAGTAGGGAGAAAGAAATAATTCTCCCCATCAAAAGAATAGGCAAAAACCATCCTCTCTGCCAACCCGTAATAATCAATTACGACACTATTGGGACATACCTTTTTAAAAAATCTTCTAGTACTATTATCTAATACTTCAGAAGAAGTTATAACTGCTTTCACTTTAGGCAAGTTACCTACGTCAAAAATATTTCTTAAAAGCTCTTCAAGTGCGCTAGGGTAACCAATTAATAAATTAATATCTGATTCCTTAATGAAAGAATAATAATGATCAATTGTTTCTGGTGATAAATGAGTGGAAGAAAAAGCTACTTTAGATGAGGAAATTTGCTTCCAAAATGGGGGATCAGTATCGTCAGGAGATTTGA
Organism: Rhodohalobacter sp. 8-1; assembly: GCF_038150125.1. Taxonomy (NCBI): domain Bacteria; kingdom Pseudomonadati; phylum Balneolota; class Balneolia; order Balneolales; family Balneolaceae; genus Rhodohalobacter; species Rhodohalobacter sp. 8-1. Next base: position 327,046 of record NZ_JBBVMF010000002.1, read on the forward strand.
TATCATCTCCTCGAAATATTCCAACATTCGATCTTTTAAAATCACCACCAGCTTTATTTACTATATAATCAATAGTTGCTTGTTCATAAGAAATTGAAGAGAGGCTTCGATATAATTTAATGGGTATGCCCGTTGAACCACTTGTACTTGCACTAATGGTAAATAATTTATTTCTCGTTAAGAGTTTTTCTGCATTATCCCTTACTGTTGATTTCTCTAAGATTGGCCAATCTTCAATATTTAAACTATTTAAATTATTCTTCTTAGCATATCTACTATTACTTGCTATTTGCAATACTCTCTTTAGATTATGCCCTACTACTCTACGTTTTTTATCTTTATTATAGGTATCTATTTTTTTAAGATCATTATAAAAACGATTGTAAAAAAGCGGAGGTCTTCTTAATAGATTGTCAACAATGGAATTGTACTTTAAATTCTTTATAAATTCAGATATTCTTTTATAAATCATGCTTATTATTAAGCTAAAATAGTATTAATTCCTTGGATAAAACTATTTGCCATATTCTCGATTGTTAAGTGTCGGATACTATTCCAAATCTTGTTTGTCTTTAACTGTATATAATTCTTAGAAAATATTTCATCAATTTTTGCAGCATATTCTTTATAATTTGAATTAATTGGTAATATGAATGCATTCTGCTCATTTAAATATGCATATTCGGGCATATGTCTCTTTGAGTCTATTGTAACTACTGGTAAACTATAGCACATCGCTTGCAAGGGCCCCAGCCCAACTAATCCAGGAAACATAAACATATCGCTAGCAATATAATATGGTGCTAACAGGTCGGGATCTGTAATCGCATTATATAAAGAACAATTTTCATCCGGTATTTCTGAAAATTCTGATTTATCACCATTACCTATTACTAATAAATGGTAATCATTTGATTTTTTTAAAAGTTCTATAAAAGCTTCCTTAATAACAGGTATTTTTTTATTCTTATTTATCCTGCCAACAAATAGTAATACACGTTTGCCATCTAATCCCTTTTTTTTTCGAATTTTCTCCCGCTGAGGTAAATAATTTTCATAATATTTCCTCTGTTTATTAATATCGATGGTATTATTAAGAGTAAATATTTTTTCTTTACTAATTCCTTTATCTACCAAGTATTGTTCAACAGACTCAGTGTAGGCAAAGTATAAATCACTTAACTTCACCTGTTTTAATTTGAGTTTTTCAGTAAACCACTTGATCCCTGTAGGGTTTATTACGCTGGAATGTTTCCCGTGCCCCCAAAGGGCATATCGTTTCCCCATTAATTTTACCATAAAAGATAACGGGTATGACACATTGTTAAATGCATGTTCTACAACAACAGCATCATATTTATGTAGATATTTAAGATAATCTTGATAAGTGACCTCATAGCCTAAAATACTACCTGTATAGGTTTTCGTTTCTATAACTGGAAAACGAAAAGAATCAAGATCAATTTCTTCGGAAAAAAACCTATTCTCTTCTAATTCGGTAGTATCATACACTACCTCAAATTCCCAGCTATCTGGTTTTAACTCATTTAATTTATTATAAAAGTCAATGCGGTAATGAGGGATAGTGGATTGGTGAGCAATTAAAACTTTTTTCATTTCAGGAAGTCTTCAGCTTTATCTGTTTGACTACTTCCGAAATACGATCTTTAAAAGAATTATTTTCTTTAGCTCTGTTACCTACAAGCAGCATAGCTAATACATCATACATAATGCCATATTTTTTGTAAAAATGACTCAACGGTTTTACTTCTTTAGCATGGGCAGTATCATAATTTAACTTTTCCATTCCATCAAAAGCTATTTCCTCTATTCTTCGGATAAATTTTGGTTTAGCAGTTGTTTTCCATTTTTGTTTATTGCCTTTCTTTATCGGGTTGCCATAATTGATCTTACCATCTACAATAGTGTCGGTATGTTTGTGGTAAGTTAGCATCCTTTCGTCCCATTCTATTTCAATAAACTGGCAAATACCCTTAGTGACACGTTCCGTTTCTGATAATAAATCCTCAAATTTTAACAATAGGATTCTATCATTCACTTGGGCTAGGTCATGTACATGACTCATCCGACTAGCCCATTTATCGGCAACTAAATATGGATTTTTACCCCATTTCTTCTTCCAGGAAAGTACGACATCCCTTACGTCTCGAGTTACAACTATTAGTTTACTATCAGGAAATAATTTAAATAGTATTTCGGCATTTTCGGAATTTTGAGGTGTTTTATTACCCCATACATCTCTCTCTATCTTAGAAAACAATTCGTAGAAAAACTGATATTTGGAAATACTACGACCATTCAAATTGTAAATACTCTTTTGCATACTTTCCTTATTCGTAAGGTTATCCCAGATATCATGATCAGAGAGCCACTCTAAAAGTTTATTTGTTTCCTCTTGGGTATAGCTATCGTTTACAGCAAACGGCAAATGAGTTGGGAGTTTATATAGGAAGGGCATTTCCCCATTGATATGAACAGCCGGGTGAGCATTTAGAACATTTTTAAGAAGATCAGTTCCACCGCTTGGGAAACCGCCTATAAATATTAATTTTTTTTCAACCACAACCTTTTTGGTAATTTTTTTTGACTATTAACTATAATATATACCATCAAATAAAATACAAACATTAAACTAGCATCATTATAAATATCGGACGTTATAGCTAGTAATAAAAAAATAAGTACTATAAGATAACTAGATGATGTTTGTTTAAGTTTACTAAAGATAATTACAAGAATCCCAGTAATAGAAGTCAATAATCCTAAGATACCCAGTTCTGCATAAGCCTTAAGGTATTCACCATTTAGTCCTAGTTCCATTTCTCCCACTAAAGGATTTGTATAGACACCAGGACCATCACCTATAACTTTTAGCGGTTCACTCAAAAAATACAATATTGCAGCTCCCCGTGAGTAACCACCAGTCTTGAATGTTTCCATATTAATTCCCGACTGAAATGTTATTTGATTATAGATTACTATTAATTGTTCCTGTAATTGAGTTGCATACCCTGCCATTGAGAATATTAGAAAAAAAATTAGTATTGATGTTAATCCATATATCTTCTGCTTAAACGTTGAATGAATAATTAAGAAAAAACCCAATACAACGAAAAGTGCCAATTGTGAAACTCTTGAATCAGCAAGTATTATTGATAAGCTAGAAGCAATGAGTACAATAATATTCCATTTATCAAATTTCTTTTCTGCAAATAGGATTAAAATTATTACAAGCAACAAAAATGTACTCATCACAGGATCGCTTTTTACAAAAAATGTACCGAACCTAAAGTCTAAAAAATCTATATCTATTGAACTAAAACCACTAAGAGTAGGGTAAAATAAAAACTGAAATAATACGACAGGTAGCTGAAATAAAGCTATCCATTTAATTACACTATTTAGATCTCCATCACTATTTTTAAAATAGCCATCAATTACCAAATACATCGTATACGAAATAATAGGTATTCGTAATCCAACAATTAGTGAATTTAAGCCACCCCCATTATAAATAGATGACACAATAATTAATGCAGAATAGAATAAATGAAACTTGGTTATTTTATTAATTGGCAAACTAAAAAGTGGAAGTAGTGCAAGTACAATTATTGAACTATAGAATGGTCGATAAGGAAGAATACCCGTAAATGCGATGAAACCACCAACTAATAAATGTAACGTAAATACTGTATAAAATAGGCTTGTTTTTATACTCACTTTTTCGAAGTCGAAATTATATCCTTAATATAAGTCATGAACCCTGAAAAGTAGGTATAACCTCCCTTTAAATATAATAATGAAAGAGGTATAAATCGTGTAATAATATTCTTTTTAAGAAGATTAATTCTTTCATCTAAGGTTTTAAGAGTATCTTTTATTAATAATTGTCTTTTCTTTAATGTAGTATTGCAACTAACTAAACTACTTTTTTCAAATTCCTTTTTTTTAATCCAGTTAATTAGAGCCAAGTATAATTTTTTTTTTCTCTTAGCATTATAAAGTGAATCATTATTAATTTTATGCCATATATATTGATTTAACGTTAACTCACTTGATGAATTTATTATATTTGATTTAGTTGCATTTGACTCATGTCGCCTGTATAGTGATAAAACCTTCTCATATATGCACCTTTTACCTAAATTTAACGCAATATTATGCAACCATGTATCATAGTTTACCCCATTAGGAATAGGTAAGCAATCATTTAATAATTCTCTTCTTACCGTAGTTGCCATTCCTGTTACATAATTGTCCAAATTTCTAAATTTTTTAAATCTCTTTACCTTTGTCAGAGGCAATGGATTAAGATTCATATCTGTATACTGCAAATCATGAATGATTAAATAACAATCTGGATTATCTTTAAAATATTCTGAAACATCTTCTATTTTTGTTTTGAACCAATAATCATCTTGATCACAAATAAATATAAAATCTCCAGTGGAATTCTTGAATGCATTTTGGAAGTTACTATTGTATCCATTATTTGGATTTATTAATAATTTAACTTCAAAAGGAGCATTAATTTTGAAGTTTTCTATAATCTCAATTGTATTATCTGTTGAGTTATCATCACTTATCACCAATTCGTCGGGCTGTCTTGTTTGTCCTAAAATACTTTCAAGTTGTGCTTCTAAATATTTAGCCCCATTAAAGGTTGCTATTGCAACTGAAATTTGCATTCTTTCCATTTTATTAATTCAGTTCTAATTATTTAAGCAAATTTCTAAATTTACGTATAACTTTAAAATGTAATTTTTGGCCTCTTGTAATTTTCTCTTTTCTTTCTTTTAAGATTTTCATTACTTTTTTGTCCTTATTTTCAAAATATTTTACTAGTATATCCAGATATTGAATAATAGATGGAGTTTTATCTTTATTACTCCACATACCTTTATCGTGAACCCTATAAACTGCCATGGCTTTTTCTATTTTTTTTATCAAGTTTCCATTCCTTAAAAGAAACATATATAGTATGTAATCCCCAATGGGAGCTTCTAAAAACTGCTCCGGATAGCCCTCTAATTCGTTTCTGAATAAGACGGATGGAGTATGTATAAAATTCTGTTTTGCAAGTTCGTAGATATTACTGGTTTCATTGACATTTCTCGTTAAAAAGTCATCAACGATCTCATCCTCTTTCTCAAGTTTTATTCGAACAGTATGAAAACAAATAGAGTATTTTTTGTTCTGTTCCATAAAATCGATCTGTTTTTGAAGTTTTAGCGGATCGGTCCAATAGTCATCTCCTTCGCAGAGGGCTATATACTTACCTTTACATTGTTGCAAAGCCCAAACAAAATTATCTATCATACCTTTATTATTATCATGTCTATGGTATTTAATCCAGTGACCATTCTCATGATTTTGTATAAGGTCTTCAACAATTATCTTAGTAGAATCAGGTGAACTGTCATCAGCAATAATTATCTCTACATCATGTTTAGTTTCTTGATTTAAAACACTCAATATAGCCTCCTCAATATACTTCTCGTGAGCATAGGTTATCATGCAAACTGAAATCAGGATTGAACTACTCATTATTAACTTTAATTACTTTAGCAGGAACACCAACTGCAGTTGAATTTGATGGTATGCTTTTTGTAACTACAGATCCCGCACCTATCTTACAATTCATCCCTACTTTAACATTTGGCAAAATTGTTGCATTTGCACCTATAAATGAAAAGTCATTAATGTATACACCACCAAGGATGGTGGCGCCAGGTGCTATGTCACAAAACTTTCCAATTTTTACATCGTGATGAATTTTCGCTGATGTATTTATAAGTGTACCTTTTCCAATAGAAACAGAGTTTGATATGAAGGAATTGGGCATAATATTAAGTCCATCAGCTAAATTAATATCAAAATTTCCTATTATGGAATTTCTAGAAATAATAGATGTTAGAACTCCTCCAATATCATTTAATTTATTACTGATAATTTCTCTTTGATTTGTACCGCCTAAACCCAGAACAAAACTATTGTCAGTTTTAAGAAATTCTTGAGCCTCCTCTATTGATCTAAGGATTCTATATTTAGAAAATATATGCTCAGATAGTTCTGCTGTTACATCGTCAAAAAAAACTATTTCTTTGTTAGTTTTTTGTTCACTTATAACTAAGAGTAAATCTTTAGTATGTCTACCTGCACCAGCAATTAACATAATTATAAAACTCGTTATATAATTTTCTTATTTGAGATATTTAATTTTCACTCTAAATATAATAAATTGGGATCTACAATTTATTATAGCGATTCCTTAGGAATGACCTTAATCCAATGACTTCAAATAATCCTGATTCTTCAAACTCAAATAATGAAGCGGCTATTTGACAGCTATTCTATTCATAATGGTTTTTATAATTAACTCTTGCGCATTACTGGTTAAATTAAAATATAAAGGCAAACACAAAATCCGTTTCGAAATGACTTCTGAAATAGGCATTGATTCATATTTGACAACTTTTGAATACGTGTTTACAGATGGATAAAAATATCTTCTAGGAAAGATGTTTTTATCATTCAATGCCTTCTCAACTTTATTCAGTAGTTCTTCAGAAGGAAAAATGACCGGGAAATATGAATAATTGCATTCACCATCACTAATTTTTTGAAATTGTAAATTTGAAATTTCAGAGAGGCTTTCATGATACATTCGATACTTCTTTTTCCGGTCATTCAATACATCATCATGATATTTTAAATTGGCCAAACCTAATGCAGCATGTACTTCCGTCATTTTACCATTAAAGCCGTCTTCAACAATGTCTTTATCTTCATTATGCCCAAAGAATCGTAACCTTTGCAGTTTTTTATCCAGCTCGACATTGCTAGTCACACATCCCCCTCCTTCAGCCGTATTAAGCAATTTAGTAGCATGTAAACTTGTAGCACTTACATTGCCATACTCCAACAGGCTTTTCCCCTTATAGGTTGAACCAATAGCATGGGCTGCATCATAAATAATCTTCAAATTATATTTCCTTGCAATAGCGTCGATCGCTTCCACATCACATGGATTTCCAAAAACATGAACCGGCATAATAGCTACCGTTTTATCGGTTATATGGTCTTCAATTTTTGTTGGATCTATATTTAATGTTCCCGGATCAATATCACAAAATACTGGGGTGCAACCCTCCCACTTTATGGCACTAACAGTGGCAATCCATGTAAATGGGGTAGTAATAATTTCACCTTGTAGTTCAAGAGCTTTAATAGCCATTTGAAGGGCAATAGTACCGTTAGATACCGCCACAAAATTATTCAGACCCATTTTCTGGCATAATTCTCTCTCAAGACGCTGAACTAATGGGCCATTGTGTGTCAAAATACCATTTTCCCATACCCCTTTTAGTAATTCTACATATTCCTCCAAAGGCGCAAGAGAAGGTTTAGTTACATAGATCGGCTCGTTATTTTTTTTCATTTATATTAGCTATGGTTTTAAATTCTTTTATTAATCGAGCTTGGTTTAGGTTTAATTGAGCCTCTTCTTCTGAGCCACCTTTTAAACATTGTTCATAAAAATGATTCAACATCTTACAAAAATGATGATCAGGCTCTAATGTTAACTCTTTAATTCCATTCTGATTTTCAATTTTCAATATTGGTTCATAGCCCGGTGGTGCTGTAAATATACGATTTGTTGATAATTTACCTTTACTGCCCCATAAATCAATCGAACATTGATAATGTTGGTCAAAGCCAAAGGCAATTTCTGAAAAAAGATCTGAAGAATTATCCTGTACAAAACCGCCTCCCCAAATATCTACGCCTTTTTCTTTATCCATAAAACAACTGGCTGCAGTAATCCTGCAATCCAATCCAAGAAAAAGTTGAGAGGCTTTCAAGGTATAAGCTCCTGCATCTAACAGGGCTCCGCCGCCCAATTTTTTGCTATAGCGAATGTTGTCTTCATCCCGAAAAGGAGGAAACCCAAATGAACTTCTTATGCATCGCAATTCGCCCATTATACCACTATTGAGTATGCTCCGAATTTCTTGTAATTGCGAATGAAATCTAAATTGAAAATTTTCAATTAAAGCCAAATTATACGAACGTGCAAGCCGGGAAAGTTCATCAACTTCGGAATAAGAGCATGCCAACGATTTTTCCACAAGAACATGTAAACCTGACTCTAATGCCTTTTTAACCCATTCATAATGAAGTACATTGGGAAGAGGTATATAAACAGCGTCTATATCCTCCAGATCAATCATTTTTAGATATCCTGTAATACCTTTAGTATTAAATTTATCAGCAAATCTTGATGCATTCACCCTTGTTCTGCTTGCAACACCCACCAATTTAAATTTTTCCGGCATTTGTTGTATTGCAGGAATCATATACTTCTCTGCTATTGAAGCTCCTCCCAGAACTCCAATACGTATAATACTTTCTTCCATATTAAATAAATGATATAGCTGATATTAAACTTCTGGCTTGAATATTTAAGTAATTGTTATATTTCAAAAAAGTATGCAATTGATTTAGAGTCATCCATATATAATTTTCAGGTAACTCCAATGGAATTTCATCACCCGCAACAATAATTTTGTTTTTGTTTTGCTCTCGGAAAAAACGCCCACCTTCCTCAGATTGAATTGCGTCAAAAACGGTTTTTTCCTCAGGAGCATTTAACACATAATCTAGAAAAGGTAATTTGCCTTTTTTCGTGTCACGATAATTACCTGTTAAACATTGCACGGTAGGAGCAAGCTCTATAATATCGAAATTACCACATTCCAATTTTGCCTGAACCACAAAGTGAAGTACGCCATTAATTTCTTTACAAACAAAGGCGCATAATCCGTCTTGCGTTGGCTGTACCATTGGTTGAGACCAACTAACTACTTCCCTATTTCCAATTTCAACTTGCACAGGTATAACTTTAAAGTATTTATTTTCTTTGTGCTTTATTTCTGAAGGCGTATATACCCAATCATCAATTTCCTTAAGGGACACTCTTTCAACTTCTAATTCATAGTAGCTTTTAAGCCGGGTTATAAACTGAATGACTTCATCATTCGTATGTAGGGAATTTTCTAACAAAGCAGATGCAAGAAACTTTCGCCCTATATTATTATTACCTTGATATCCGAAAAACTTGAATAATCCTACAACATCTTCATCATACGAACCATACGGTATTCCCGAAATTACGGTACGGGTATCCATATTAACCAAATTATCGAAGTTCATTAGTTTTTTTAATTGAGCTAAAGTAAGCCAAATAAAATCGTCTTTAACTTCTATTTCTTCATCAACTTTAATAATTATATTTCTATTTCTTTTCTTTAAAAAACGCCCTCCTTGTTCCGATTGTAGCTGATCTAGAAGTATTTGATCCGGTTCTGCATTTCTAAAGAAGTCCAAATAATGAGGTTTCTTACCTTTATGAACCTGAGTATAATTACTTTTTGTTGCCTGTAAAGTTGGGGAAAGCTGAACATAATTTACATTACCCGGTTCGATTTTAGCTTGCATTAGAAAGTGTAGTGTTCCATTAAATTCTTTGGTTATGATTCCCAAATAACCCACCTCCGGCTGATTGATAATGGGCTGCTCCCATTCGTTTACATTTCCCCAATTTGTGCTAACCTTAATACCATCAATGGAGAAAAATTTACCAGAATCGTGTCGTAACGACCCAGAATATTCGTCATACTTCCATTGCTTTAACTCATAAAATTTCACCTTCTCAATATGAATACTTACCTGTTCATTTCTTTTTTCAAGCCATTTAATTACTGATTTTGTTGGTGTAATAGATTCTTCTTCTGAAAATGCAGATTTTATAAAAGAAAAAATATTTTGTGAATTTTTTAACATACAATTAAACCCTAAAAGATAATATATAATACAGTTTGCAGGGCAAAAATAATGCCCATTAGAAATGGTACAGCAGGTTTTCCTCTCTGGAAATCATAAGTGGTTTATATATGGGTTCATAAGTTAAAGATGGCTTTAATTCGCTTTGGTAAAAATGGATGCGCCATTTCTAATACAATGTTTACAATTTCCGTTCGGAATAATAAATTGCTACCAACATAAATAGAACCAGATAACAACAAATATGCAATCAAGATTAAGAGAGACTGTACCGGAAAAAAAAACGAGAGCGCAGCTATAATTGCGATCATTGGAATGGATAATACCAAAACTTTTAATACGTCTTCTCCCTGTTCCAATATTGAGTAGTTCAAAAACTTGGCCGTGTACCAAGTATTAATAAATAAAGCTATATAAGATGAAATAACTTGTCCAACCAAAAGGCCATAAATTCCAAACTGTAATCCAACCAAAATGGCAATGGCAATATTTACTTTCTTGATAATTTCCAGTTTTAAAAACAAATCAGAACGACCTAATACTTTCAAAATATTGAGGTTTACAGCATGCAGATGATATAATATCCCACTAAAGCATAAGATTTGGAGAAACGGAGCTGCATCAATCCACTTCTCCCCCAACACATAAAGCATAATGGGCTCTGCAAATAGTATTAACAGCAACATTCCAGGAAATATCACAAAGGAGCTACTCTGTATAACCTGCCGGTATCCTCTTTTTAAGCGAACCGGATCACCCCCGGTTTTGGCCAATAATGGATATGTCACTTTCTGAATTATTCCAACCAAATTCTGACTAGCCATCTGTTGCATCTTTTTTGCCTGTGTATAGAAACCGAGCGTAGCGGCTACGAAAAATTTCCCAATTACAAGTTTATAAATATGTAGAAAAATAGTATTCAAAAGTCCTGAAAGTAATAATTTATACCCAAATCCAAACAAACGGTTAAATGATTCCTTATCAAAATGAAACCGAATTTTGGCTGGTTGTAATATCCACAGGGCTATACTGCTGCAAGCTGCAACCAATAAATACTGCGCCACCAACGACCATACTCCAAAATCCATATATGCCATGGTTATAGAAACTGTTCCTGCAATAAATACGGCCGGCACCTGTGCATAGGCTTGTTTTTTAAATTCCAATTGTTGGGTCATCTCAGAGCGCTGTACAATGGCTATTCCAAAAAAGATAACCGCCAATCCCATAACCCGTGTTAAATCCACTAATTCAGGGCGGTTGTAGAATTCTGCAATCCAGGGGGCACCCACATACAGCAATCCATAAAAAGCCACAGAAAGCAGCAGATTCAGCCAAAATACTGTTGAACGATCTTGATCAGAAATTTCTTTTTCTCGAATCAACGCCTGTCCCATGCCGCTATCAATAAAGCTTTGGGCAATAGCAAAAAAAATCATGAGCATCGCTATTAAGCCGAAGTCTTCCGGTGTAAGCAAACGGGCAAGAATAATAAAAATAACAACTTGCAGAATCTGTTGTCCAAATCGTTCAACTGCAACCCACAATACACCAATGGAAGCCTCTACTTTTAAAGACATTATTTTAAAACAAATACAAATGATCCAAGTTTATTGTCTTTATTACTGACAATTGGATTTTTTAAAGGCCAATTTATACCTATGCTATCATCGTTCCAGATTATTCCATCTTCATAATTAGGGTAATAGTAATCCGTACATTTGTAAACAAAATCAGCTGTTTCTGACAGCACACAAAAACCATGAGCAAATCCAGGAGGAACGAACATTTGAAAATGATTTTCATCAGTTAGTTCTTCCCCATACCATTTGCCAAATGTGGGAGAATCATTTCGAATATCAACCGCCACGTCAAATACTTTTCCTGAACGAACACTCACTAACTTTCCCTGGGGATGTTTTTTTTGGAAATGCAGCCCTCTTAATACGCCTTTATATGACCGGGACCAGTTATCTTGCACAAAATCATCTTTTATGCCTATTTCTTTGTAAAGTTTTTTTTGCCAGGTCTCCATAAAGAAACCTCGTTCGTCTTCAAACACCTTTGGCTTAATGATCAATAATCCCGGTATAGGTTCTTTAATTACTTCCAGCATTTAAACTTAATCCTTTACTAAATTGAGTAAATATTCACCATACCCACTTTTAGTCAATGGTCTTGCTAATTCTTTGAGTTGAGTATCATTTATATAATTCATGCGCCAAGCCACTTCTTCCGGACTGGCTATTTTTAAACCCTGCCGCTGTTCGACAGTTTGTACAAAGTTTGCAGCCTGTAGCATAGAATCGTGAGTTCCTGTATCCAGCCAAGCCGTTCCCCGTCCCATCAACTCAACAGTTAGCTCTTCATGTTCCAGGTAAATTTTGTTTAAATCGGTGATTTCAAGCTCACCTCGTGCTGACGGTTTAAGGTTCTTAGCTATCTCAACCACCTTATTGTCATAATAGTATAAGCCAACTAACGCATAATTTGATTTGGGTTTTTCTGGCTTTTCTTCAAGGCTTAATACTTTTCCATTTTCATCAAACTCTACCACCCCATAGCGCTCTGGATCATGCACATTATATCCAAATATGATAGCACCGCTCTCCAATTCTGCAACTTTTTGAAGCTTAGTTGAAAGACCTTGCCCGTAGAAAATATTATCCCCCAGTATTAGGGTTACACTATCATTACCTATAAATTCTTCTCCAATAATAAAAGCCTGTGCAAGTCCTTCTGGCTTTGGCTGCACTTCGTAGCATAACTCAATTCCCCACTGTGATCCATCACCCAACAACTCTTTAAAGCGTGGCAGATCTTCCGGTGTGGAAATAATTAGTATTTCTTGAATGCCAGAAAGCATTAAGGTCGATAATGGATAATAGATCATCGGTTTATCGTATACCGGTAGCAACTGTTTACTCACTACCAATGTATTTGGATGAAGTCGTGTACCAGCTCCACCGGCTAAAATTATTCCTTTCATCAGTTACTTTTTTGTACCTAATCGTTCTAAATTATAATTCTTATCCGTTACGGCTTCTACCCAATCCATGTTTTGTAGATACCACTCAATCGTTGCTTTAATACCTGTTCCAAAAGTTTCGTCCGGTACCCATCCAAGTTCTCTCTCAATTTTTGACGCATCAATGGCATATCGAAAGTCATGACCGGGTCGGTCTGTAACAAAAGAAATCAGATCCCGGTATTTCTCTTCTTTTGGAACTAACTCATCCAATGTATCACAGATCGTGTGTACTACTTCTAAATTTTGCTTTTCGTTGTGTCCGCCTATATTGTACGTTTCACCAGCTACTCCATCCTGAACGACTTTCAGCAGTGCCTTGGCGTGGTCGTCTACAAAAAGCCAATCCCGTACATTTTCGCCGGTTCCATAAACAGGAATATCTTTCCCCTGTAATGCTTTCAAAAGCACAACCGGAATAAGTTTTTCAGGAAATTGGTACGGTCCGTAGTTATTGGAGCAGTTAGTGATCATCGTCGGCAAACCATAGGTATGATGCCAGGCTCGTACTAAATGATCGGAAGAAGCTTTACTCGAAGAGTAAGGCGATCGCGGATCATAAGGAGTTTCTTCGGTAAAAAAGCCATCTTCTCCTAATTCACCATAAACCTCATCTGTTGAAACGTGCAGAAATCGAAAATTTTCTTTTTGTTCGTTCTCTAAACCTTGCCAATATTTCTTAGCTTCCTCTAACAGTATATGTGTTCCATTAATATTAGTCTTAATGAATTCGGCTGAACCATCAATGGATCGATCTACGTGTGATTCTGCTGCCAGGTGCATGATGGCACCCGGCTGAAATTCATCGAAAATGCGATTGATAGTTTCTGCATCACAGATGTCCACATGTTCAAATTGGTAACGGTCTGATTCAGCAATAGATTCAAGAGATTCCAGATGCCCGGCATAGGTCAGTTTATCAATGTTTAGAACGTCATGATCCGTCTCATTGATGATCATTCGGGCTAAAGCCGAACCTATAAAACCTGCACCTCCTGTTAAGATTATCTTCATTATTTCCTTATATAATATTTAAATAGGATTAATACAATACTGCATACACCTGCTAACACTACAAACAAAATTAATACCCTCAACCCACTCGTCGTATCATCCACCGGCACCTGAACAGGCTGCAAAATACTCACTACCGGTGTTTGTTCCTGTACTTTCAGCTTGGCCTGCTCCACCTGCTGGGCCATGGAATTATAAACGTTAAAGGTAAGATCATATTCCGACTGGAGGCGCTGCTGCTGGGTCTGGGCCCGAGCGGTAGACAGATTGATGTTGGCGTCCCTAAATTCGGCCAGCCGGTCCTGGGCTTCCCGGAAACGTTCTTCGGCGCTTTCAAGCTGTTCCTGGGAGAATTGAAGGTCCTCCTGGGCTTTCCGGGTTCTGTATTGGGTTACGTATTCTTTTATCAGCTCTATACTGGTTTTTGCCACTTGAGCGGCGGCATTGGGATCGGGCATCTCAACTGTGAGGTTAATCACTCCGGTCTGTTCATTTAGGGACACATTCACCCGTCCACGCATATTGTCAATAATTTCCATCTGGTCTTTCGTAACCGAGATGATCGAGTCGGCCTCAAACCCACGGGGAAGCCCCATTTCAGGAGTCTCTTCCCGGAACAGCCCAATAATCTTTCCAGGTAACCCAATAGTGTACCCGGTTATGTAAGAAAAGATTGAAGGTGTGTTAATCTCGTCAAAAAATGTGTACACCGTTGCGGTGGTATCAAACTCGTTAAACCTCACCTCCTGGTTCAGCAACTCTAGCTGAAAAGGCAAACTCTGAACGATCTGAGGATAAAGCTGTGGAGGGATCATGCCTTCAGATCCCAGATCAGCACTACCGCTCATTCCCAGCAGACCGCCATATTGCTGCAGCAGACTACTTGCACCACTTTCAGAAGGCATTTCCGGCATCAGGGTGGCTCCGCTCTGGTACTCTTTAGGACTCAGAAGGGCCACGGCCAGACCAAACACAATACCCACGGCCAAAAACTTATAAATCGTGGAGCGGTTCTCCCAGATGTGTTTGGCAAGTTCTACAAGGTCAATTTCATTCTCGCCATTATCGCCGCTGCCATCCCACTCCTCCACAGGCACCAGGCGGTACTCCTGCAAAGGAAACTCATCACCATCTTTTTTCGATTTTCTTTTTTCAGGACGCGGCTGCCCTGATGATTCTTTTTCGTCAGACAAAGGGGTAATTTAGATTAAAGATTAAGGATAATAGATTATAGAGAACAGGTAAAGATTATGATAGTGAATTCATATTTTTTGCTGTAGATGACATTTTTTTTAACAAGCTTTTAAAGCCGATAGTGACATGACTTCCACGACGCTGTGTTTGTCTTTTGCTTCTTTTACGATCGTTTCAATTTTGTCGTTGACCGTATTATCGAGCTATTCCATTCCACATTGGGAACAGATCGTGGCTGGAACATTTCGAATAACCACTACTCCACTTCCAAAATCTACGGTAAAGGTGGTTTCACCTTTTTCCGTACGTCCTCCACAGGAAGGAAAAATAGCCGGTGGTGCAAATTTTGGGTTTTTCATTATTTTCATTTTTCTCCAAATCCGTCCCTTTGGGATTACCTTTAATCACTAAGACAGATCACCTTTATATCTGAAATCCTTTTCAATGCTTCATCTTCAATGCTTCATCGTTGGTCAAAAAAATATCCGCATTCATATTAAGGGCGGTAGAAATTTGTATAGCATCCGGTGTTCGTATGTAATATTTAGCTCTTAATTTTGCAGCATTTTCAGAAATTTCATGAGTCACTTCAAAAGTAGTTAACCTTTCTGCATTCAATAATATATCTCTGTATTTCTTGGCCAATTTACCATTATCTGTCCTGTATGGCTGAACCAGAACTTCCAATAAAGTTATATTCGATGTTATAGCTTCTATTGAACCCTTTTCAATATTTTCAAAAATCGGCTTGGCAATAACTCCAAAATGTGAATGCTTTTCCATATAATAGATGAATGGAGCAGTGTCAATAAACACTCTTTTATTTAGGAGTTTCTCTATTAATCCCAAGAATTTCTCTCCTTTCGGATGTATTCTTGTACGTCAACTTCATTCCAGATTTCTGCACCTAAGCCATCAAGTTCTGTAATTTTGTGTTTACCAGATTTTCTTCCCACGTGTTTTTTTAATTTAGCGGATAATAATTCAACCAAACTTAGTTGTTGCTCAGGATCAAGATTATCTACTCCTCGTACGTAATCTTCGTAAGTCAAAACACTATTTTTTTTCATAAATTCACCTTTATATTCTGTATTAAATCTTTTCTTCCACAAGAAAATTGGACATGATAGGAAAATGAAAGATTTAAGATAACAGATTGTCCCAAAGGGATGCCTTGGGGCAATCTTCAATTATCATTTCTTCTATATCTTTTGAATCAGTTCAACAAAATTTAATACATGCACTTGGTCAACTAACGGCTTTATACTTGTAATCTTATCATCAGTTGTGATTAAGTAATCACAATCTGACTCTATTGCACAAGCAATATGAAGCGAGTTTTTGATATTGAATAAATTGAAGATTACAAATTGAAGATTATTAATTGTGAATGATCAATTTTCGCCGAGGGCATCCCTTTGGGACAATTTTGAATTTTCAATCTTCAATTCATTAGTGCCCATTCGTATCACGGACCACCATCCGTTTCACTGTTTTGTAGATGATTTTCATATCAAATGAAAATGACGTTTTTTCTATATAAATCAGGTCAAAGTCCAGGCGCTTACGCATCAGTTCCACATCGAGTGTTCCGCCGCGGTATCCCTGGGCTTGAGCAAAACCGGTAATGCCGGGCTTTAAAATATATCGATAATAGTGATCATCAAACGCCCGGTTCCAGTAGGCACATTCATCTACCGGGTAAGGCCGGGGTCCCACAAGGCTCATTTCGCCTTTCATCACATTCAGAATCTGAGGCAGTTCATCCAGGTTTGTTTTACGCAGGAACTGGCCAAATGAAAAGATTCGATTATCCCCCTTTTGGGTGACAACCGGCAGGCCGTTCTCAGCTTTTTTCTGAACCACATGCATTGTACGGAACTTATAGCAGAAGAAAATATTGCCATTTTTCCCGGTACGCGGCTGCTTAAACAAAACCGGGCCTTTAGATGTTAATTTGATTCCCGCAGCTATAAAAGGATATAATATGAAAAAACCCGTAAGAGCCAGAGCGCCGATCATCAAGTCCAGCACTCGTTTTGCCGAATAGCCGGTTTTCGGAATAGCCTCAAAAACGTTAGGCCTCACGTAAGTAATCGAACTGTCAGCGGATTCCCTTGTTTTGACCTTCTCTTTTAATACTCTTTGCCTCAGTACTGTATCTGTTGCTGCACTCATAAATGTTTAGTCGTCAAAAAGTTATCGCACCTAAAGTCTCTGCCACACCGTGATGTCGTATGCTATTTTAAGCGCAAAAATTAAGTGTTAAAAAGTTTTAATCCAAAAAATATTTCAGATCATTTGATACAATTGTGATAGGTCAAAGATCATACCAACCCAGCAGCTAAAAGTTGTATTCTTGCTGTTTTTCACAATATTTGGCTGGGTTACTTCCTATAGCCGATAATTGCCTTCTTTGTAAAGTAAAGGCCTCACTCTGCCATGAAGTTATTGCTACAAGTACATGGAGGCGAATACCTACCATAATCTGCTAATTTCTATAATTACGTGCAGTAATGAATCTTCCATTTGCATCTGCCTGTTTATCGGCAATGGTTCAAATTACTTAAAGAATTGCGCTCACTATTTAATTTAGATTAAACTCAGCTTAATCATTTTTTCTTTTTTTAATTTTACAGGGACAGTTTATGTAAGGAATCATTTTCTTATTCAGATGGAAATTTTTTCCTCATTTATATTTGAGAGAGACGGAGTGACGGTAGATGAAAGAACTTTGCCAACTAATGACTTTCAATTTCCTCTTCGGCGTTATCTCCACTGGGACCATCGAGAGTTGTCATGAACTCAACTAAATCGCGCAGCTCTCTGCGAGTTAGCAGGTCACCCATGGCCGGCATGGAGGACGGCGTGGTTTCAGCGGATTCGATATCTGATTTCTGAATGGTTCGTGAACCATCGCCATCGGAAAGCACGTAGTAGCTATCCGTCTCTTCCTGAAGTGCCCCGCGAATCGTTTCGCCATTGGCCATTGTTGCAGTAACTACGCCGTATCCCGGTGCAATCCTGGCTGATGGCGCAACCATCGATTCAAGAAGTCCTTCACGTGACATCCGGGTTGCGACGGCCGTCAGTTCAGGCCCGACTTCGCCCCCGCTTCCGTCAACAGCGTGGCACCGAATACACTGAGCCGAAGGATTTTGATAAAAAATACGGCCACCTTCGCCGGCATCACCGCCCCTGAGAGCTCCACGATAGGCAGCAAGTACACCCTCTGAAGATTTTGAGTCCATATAATCATTGAGATTAGCTTTAAGCTCATCCGAACTGAGGCTTTGAACCGTTTCGATAAGTTCAACATGAACAGCCACGGGAAGTTCGCCATTTGACATACGGCTGATCTGTTCGTTCAGAAATCGGTAGGATGCCTCATTGTCGAGATCGGCAAACGCCTGGAGTGCCGACTGTTTCTCTTCTACAGACTCCTCCTGGAAAGCAGCACTTAGAAGTGCCACCGCAGTTTCATCATCGATTTCAAGGTTCGGAATCATCAAAATGGCGGCCATTCGCACTGACTGATCATTATCATCAAGAGCAACCCGGATCGCCTCATCAATATTTGCATATCCGAGTGTTTGCAGGCCTCTCAGCGCCGCCACACGTACATTGACTGACCCGCCCTCACTCACAAGATTGTGTACACTTTCCGTGGCATCCCGATAATCAAGTTGGGCAATCGTTTCAATTACAGCCACCTGAACGTCAGCAGACGAATCTGACAAAAGCTGTTCCGCGACAGACGCAAGGGCGTTGCGGGCATCATCGGCACTGTTTTGCATTTGTCCCCGATGCCGGCCTGTTACCCGGTCAAAAATAGAGGGTTCGTCCCAAAATCGAAGTGTTCTGAGAGCTTCAATTCTCATGGCTTCTGACTGATTCATATCGGTCGCAAAACGCGTCAGCCGGTCTGCATTTTCTGCCGTACCTGTATAAAGATTTGCATTAATGATTCGGCGAATCAATGGCTCGTTATCAAACCGGGGATTATCAAGCAGGGCTGCCAGTTGTGGCATGGCCTCATCCACGAACGCATCGTCGCTGATTGCACGCGCCGCATTTGTAACCACGAATTCACTTTCATCATCCAGGAATCGCGCAGATCCCGGATGCTCCAGGCGTTTGAGCGCCACTACAGCTGCAATCCGAACAGCTTCCGAGTTATGCTCTGACAAGTCAGCAAGAGCTTCTCCATTTTCAAAACGGGCGAGTGCAATTGCCCCGGCATGCCGCAGGTAGACGTCCTCGTCATTATTCTCTTCCAGCATCTGAACGACTTCATCAAAGGCTTTGCCGTAGCTCATTCGTCCCAATGCTTCCGTAGCAAAAAATCTAACTCGCGGATGCTCATCCTGCAGAAGCGGTACGATGGATTCAGCGGCGGGATTGTAACGGACATCCCCCAGCCATTTTGCCGCCTGTGCACGAATTTCGTAGTCTGAATCATTTAGCAGGTCAATCAAAGGATCCACTGCATCAGCGGTTTCCCGTCCAAGCTGTGCCAGCCCCCAAATACCGTGAATTCTTGCCAGCTGCTCATCACTTTCGCCAATGGCACGTTGAAATGAGTCTGCATCTCCCCGACCGGCCAGCTCAAACTGGGCTTTCTGCCGTACCCGCATATCTTCATGCCCCAGATACTCGATCAACAAATCTGCATCGTGCTCTTCAAAAGAGTCGGCGAGCAGTTCTTTAGTTTCAAGACGCTTTTCTGAATTGGCATTATCTGCATCATCAAGTTTCCAGATGCGTCCCTGGTCTTTTTGTCCCCAGCCCTGAATCCAGTCGGTCATATACATCGCGCCATCGGGACCAAAGTCGAGCCCAACAGCGAGAACACCTTTTAGCGCCTCTTGCTCAGTTGCAAGTTCGTAAGATGCTCCGTTTTCATCGAGTGTGAAAGCATAAATGGGTGAATTAGCAACAGATCCCCGAAAAGACATCACAAAAAAGTGATCGTCCCAGCTGTCGTTCAATGCAGTTCCCGGGTTGTAGGTCATACCTGCCGGCCCGGAATGAAATCCTTTCAGTGGCGGAAGGATATGTGCAGCTTGTCCCTCCCACCGGGGTCTGAAATACTCTTCATCCATCCACACTTTATAGTCATTATTTTTGTCATCCGTGTACTTTCCAAACTGCCAGTTTGTGCGCCAGCCGCTGTCCGATCCATTAATGAGATACACAAGCCGTTCAAACTCTCCTGCGTGATCGCCATCATTATCAACCGTAATCAGGTTACCGTATTTATCAAACACAAACTCGTGTGTGTTCCGAACGCCGGCTGCAAAAACTTCAAAATTGCTTCCATCGGGATCAGATCGAAGAATAGCGCCCCTGTTTGGGTAGTGCCATCTTTTTCCTTCCTGATCTGTCACGCTAAAGCCCATGTCGCCAATACCCCAATAAATGCGTCCGTCAGGACCAACTGTAGCTCCTGACATACCGTGACCACTAAACCCGATGTGAACATTATATCCGTGACTGATCGATTCCTTAGTATCGCTGATGCCGTCGTTATTTGTATCCCTTGTTCGCCACATATCGGGGCCTACACCTATAAACACATCGCCATTGTGCTTTAACACAGTTCCGGCCACATCCGTGACTTCACTGTTGAAATCTCTTATATAAAGTTGTGAACGATCGGCATACCCATCGCCTGACGAATCTTCTACCGTCCAGATCTCTTCGCTCAATACGGTGAGATCGGTCCAGTCGTGTTCTCCATCCCCGTTATGATCCCACAACCATTCATTCTGATCGCTTTTTTCCGGGGCAAGTTCCTCATGCAAAAACTCCCGCCTGTCTTCAACAGTCTCCCAGGTCATCGATTCGATAAGCCAGCTTTGATCGACATCACGAATATCGAACTCCGAGTTCCGGCTTCGGTTTGTTACCGTAACCCATGCTTTGCCGGAGTCGTCCATATCTATTCCAATGGGATCTCCCAACAGATCTGTTGTTGCCCAAAGAGAGACCGAGAGGTCCTCAGGTGTTTCAGTTGCCTCAGATTCAGCCAGTTCCGCATCCATAGTTCGGGCCTCCTCACCAGAGACGGTTCTTATTTCGGGTTCCTGGTGTGTTTGTCCGCAGCCTGCTAATCCGATTAGACAAATTGCAAACAGTAGAGAATGGGTAAATTTTAAGTTCATCTGTATATGTTTAGATATGATAACATGTTTTCGATAACATAAAGAAAATCACATTGATTAGAAGGTGATTTACATACTTTTTTTTGGTGAGGGTGCATCTTAAACATAAAAAGAGACGAGTCATCAACCCGTCTCTTTTTGAGGTACGTAAAATAGTAAACTGGCTGAGGCACGCTGTACCATCAGCCAGTTTTGTACATCACCCGTATTTTTATACGAGTGTTAAGAGTTCTTAATTAGTAACCAGGATTTTGTCCGAGATCCGGATTCAGATCTCGCTCACCCGATGGTATTGGCCAAAGATAATCTCTTGGTGCCTGAAATGATCGGTCATGAATTCCCGGCAGAGGATTAAATTCGCCACTATTGTTAGCAACATCAATGCCGTGAGTTTTATCATTCAGCAGATTTACGGCGCTTCCCCATCTTCGGATATCCGGCAGATGAAGACCTTCCCAGGCAAGCTCGATGGTTCGTTCATTTCGGATGAAGTCGATCGCTTCCTGCTGATTCATCGCTGTTACATCATAGGGATATGGCAGATTTACACGATCGCGTATTTCCTGAATAGCATCGTTGACTGACGCATCCAGTTCATTCAGCTCGGCTTTTGCTTCGGCATACATCAGCATCACATCAGCCAACCGCATTTTGATAATGTTCAGGCCGCTATTTCCCGGTGACGGCTGATCCTGCGGATCAACATATTTCATGGCTATATAGCCTGTATACGTGTTATTGAAATCCGTACTCAGGATTCTGTCTGACGTTGGGCTGCAATATCCCTCAGGAGCTCCACCACTACAGGCTGGGTAGGAGTTGTAGACAGCACCATTAAACTCGCCACCAGGATAGAGCACGGTTCCGTAGAATCGCGGGTCACGGTCTGCATACCTGCCCAGTGTTTCTACTGTGGGTGTTCCATTTGCATAGGTAATACGGGGGGGAACTGGGTCATACATGGGAGACTCCTCAATCGTAAGACCATCTGCCATTGGGAACATATCTACCAGTTCACGGGTTGGCGACACGTCTACGTTACCACCCATTGAGCTTGGAGCAAAACCCAGCCATGCCCACCAGCCATTCTGACCCTCAACTTTTTGGTAGTCAAATATAATTTCGCTGCTCTGCTCACCTGCGTAGGTAAAGAGCTCACGGAAATCAGGATGAAGTGAGTAGACATTCAGATCCATCACGGCTTGTGCCTTATCAACTGCTGTATTGTAAAGCTCATTAGCCCTTGAAGCGTTGCCTTCATGATTATCCTGCCAGCTCGCCTCATATAAAGCAGTTCTGGCGTGATAAGCCAGGGCTGCTCCTTTGGTGGCACGGCCATATTGGCTCGATGGCAAGACGGATTCCAGCAAGTTTGCGGCTTCCGTCAGATCAGAATCAATACGGGCGTATACCTCCTCTCGTGACGACCGGCTAACTTCCCTTGCCTCCTTTACAGTTGGTATACTCGTAAAGACAGGGACTTCGCCAAACATCCAGAGGAGTTCATGATAGAAATATCCTCTCAGAAACAATGCTTCACCGCGAATTCTGTCTGTTGCATCCGGCGTGAGAACACCGCTTTCAACTTGTTCCAGACGCGCCAGAATTTCATTTGCCCGGCTGATTCCGGTGAAATTTCTTGCCCAGATACCGGCTGACCATCCTGAAAGTGCATTTGCACGTCCCATCACATACTCATGCTGACGCATCCAGTCTGCATGAGAATATGCAATCTCCGTTGCACCATCGAAGTAAATCGGGTCCAGATTTACCCCCATCATCCTGTCATACGCACCGTTCAACCCGGTGTTAAAATCGCGCTCACTCCCCCAGAATGTCGCGGAGGACACGCGGTCGGTCGGTACAGTTGTGAGGAGTTCATCATCGCAGCTTGTTACTCCGATTGCGATAACGAAAACCAGTATACCTTGAAACAGTACTTTCAAGTTCCTTGTCATCTTATATCTCATAGTTTTTTTATTCATAATAGTCCTTATATAGTCGTTTAGAAGCTGATGTTTGCACCGAAGCTGATCACCTTCGTCTGCGGGTAATAATCACCCACTGTCCATGGATATTCAGGATCCAGATCGATTCCCAGGTTGTTTTTTGTCCACAGGTTTTTGCCTGTTACATAAAACCGGGCGCTACCTATACCTATACGGCTGATGACATTCTCAGGCAGCGTATACCCAAGCTGTACATTTCGCAGTTTCATAAAGCTTCCGTCCAGGATCCACCAAGAGTTTGTGGTGTAGTAGTTCCGGTTCACGTTTGAGTAGTACGCGGGATGTCGGGCATCCGGATTTTCTGGTGTCCAGTAATCATTGTGCCATTCAGACGTGTAATTTTCCCAAACCGGCCCCTGGGCAAACCCAAGACCGAGATATTGGTCACGTTTTCCAACTCCCTGCAGGAAACCGCTGAAGTCGAAATTTTTATAGGCAAGATTTATATTAAAACCGAAGATATAGCGTGGATTAGGATCTCCAATCACAACACGATCCTCTTCGTTAATAACGCCATCACTGTTTTGATCTTTGTAAATAATATCGCCAAGACGCGTTACCTGACCTGCAGGTTGTGCGTGAGAGTCGATCTGATCGTATGAGCTGAAAAGCCCCTCAGCTTCCAGGCCATACCAGGCGCCGATAGGCGTTCCTTCCTGGATTACATTGCCGCCAAGGTTACCGCCTTCCACATATGGACCGGTGCCAACCAGGTCAACCACTTCATTTCTGTTGTCAGAAAGATTCAGATCAATTCCATAGCTGAAATCGCCCGAGACATCCTGCCATCCAATAGCAAGCTCCCATCCTTTGTTCTCAACAATTCCGGCATTTTGAAACGGTGCATTCAAACCTACCATTTCCGGAATTGAGAGCGGAAGCAAAATATCTTCCGTTCGGCGTGAATACACATCACCGGATACAGTCAGGCGATCTTCCAGAAATGCTGAATCAAACCCAATATTAAGAACCGTTGTAGTTTCCCATGACAGCTCTTCATTAACCAGATTAGTAGCAGCACCGCCCGTTGTCTGGGTTCCGGGTGAGTTACCCAGTAGGTACGGAATATTCAGATTTATTGACGAATAGTACGAGTAAAGCGGTACGTCCTGGTTGCCCAGCTTTCCCCAAGATCCGCGCACTTTAAACTCGTCAACAAAGTCAAAATTAAAGAAATCTTCTTCAGTCACTCTCCACCCAAGTGAGAATGAAGGGAAGAATCCATACCGGTGTCCTTCTGCAAACCGGCTTGAACCGTCCATTCGTGCGTTGAACTCAAACATGTATCTGTTAAGAAATTCATAATTCACGCGTGTAAATGCAGAACGAAGCGCCCATTCATTTCCGAATCCAAGGTTTCCGTCATTTGAAGAGTTGCCAAGGTTCAGCTGCTGCAATTCATTATTATAGAATTGATCTCTCCATGCTCTGAATTCATCATATTCGAAATTAATTTGCTCGTAACCGACAATACCGGATACGCTATGCATCTCATTGAATTCATGACCAAAATCAACAATTCCTTGCAGAGTCAATTGACGATCTGTGCTCGATCTGTTTTCACCGAAACTAGGGCCCCAGTAATATGCATTAGACGGATAGGTTGGAATCAAATTTGGATCAGTTCGGAATAGATTCCAATCCATACTGCCATAATCATATGAGGCAAGTGTTTGAAGTTCTGCCCAGCCCGGAATCAGATCATAATTAAGCCGGCCTGTCACTTTACCTTCCCAAAACACACGGTCTTCGTTACCGCTCACTTCAGCTGAAGCCAATGGACTACGACCAAATAGGTTCAACCCATAGGTTCCATCACTAAAACGTGTTCGGCGCGTAGGAGGCGTATCATGTACAATATAGAATGTAGACGCCCAGTTTTCGGCGGGAATCACATCCCATCGACGGTTAGCGGATACATCGAGTCCACCCGAAATTCTGTCCGTCATCTGGAAATCAGAGTTCAGGCGAACGCCATACCGGTCGGCTCCCGTATTTGCCATCATTCCTTCCTCGCTCATGTAATTAAGAGACAAGGAGTAACGTGCATTTACATTACCACCCGAAATTTGAAGTGTGTGATCCTGGATAGGTGCCGGATCAAACATAGCGTCCAGCCATTCATTATCTGGATAGGCATCAGGGTCAGTGCCGGCAATTGTATTCTGAATATAGTCTTCAGTGTAGCGTGGCCCATATCTTGAGTCATTGCGACACGCAGCCTCTGACCTACCATCACGACCATCAAGACACCAATTCAATAAATTTGTACGGGCAAGATTGGCGAGCCGCATGTGGTTTTCAGTACTTACACGTTTCGGGAACGATGTAATATCCTGCATACCAAAATAGCCGTTGTAATTAACCTGCAATCCTTGTGCAGAGCCACGTTTTGTTGTCACAAGAATAACGCCATTAGCAGCCCTTGAGCCATAAATAGCGGCTGATGACGCATCTTTCAGGACTGATATTCGCTCCACGTCGTTAATGTTAACATTTGCAAGATTCCCAGCTACACCGTCAATCAAAATAAGCGGCCGGGCTGCTCCTGCACTTCCGGTATCGCCTCCGCGACCCAATGTGCCCTGTCCCCTGATAAGAAGATCAAGCTGGTTGCGTCCCGGTCTGTCGCCACCATCAAGCAGCTGTAAACCCGGGGCCATCCCCTGAAGGGCGTGCGTCACCGTTGGCACGGGAGCTCTGGCCATTTGATCGGTTGCAACGGTTGCAATGGAACCTGTAAGGCTCTCCTTGCTTTGCGTTCCATACCCTACAACAACAATATCGTCGCCCATGAGTACACTAGGCTGGAGCGCGATATCGAGCACGCTTCTGCCTTCGAGTGCAACTTCGAGGGTTGTGTATCCAATGTATGTGAAGACCAGAGTCGCATTGTCATCCGGCGTTGAAAGTTCAAACGTACCGTCGATGTTAGTTGATGTTCCCTGGTCCGTACCCAAAATAAGAACACTTACCCCGGGAAGGGCTTCACGGGAATCTGCATCAATAACAGTTCCGGTAACCTCGTGTTGTGCCTGGGCTGTGTTCCACACCAATAGGAGTGGAATCAAAGCCAGGAGTTTATAAAAAAGAGTGTGATGTACCTGTTTTTTCATAGCTCTAGGTTTGTTTTTTGGTAATTAAGACTTGGGACCGCTTTCACGACTTAGAGAACAACAGGGGGTGCTAATTCCCGTAAACTAACGTTCATCGACAAAGCGCTTCCAACAGCTTTCTAAAAGTGTCAATTTCACATTTATAAAGCAATACCTTGAATAAATGTCTTTTGAACACTAATTAATCACCCGATTCAGAACTCAAAATCACTCTATTTGATAAATTACAAGGCTTTTAGACGGCAGCATGGAGTAAATCTTTGAAAAAATCTGGATGTAAAAAATTGTAAAACGTAAAATTATCAAGTTTTTTATGTTCATGGTCGAATCAAATATTCATTCAAAGTAGAATCCGATTTCGCAACATTGGGTAAATTGCCTATTAAATTCTCCAGTCGAATTGTCAAAATTTTATACGCCGAAAATGTCGCGATTAGTTAAACCCATTCCGTGTGTACAGCTTCACTCTAATTCAATACAACCGTCAAATCAATCAGAAGGCCAGTAAACTCTCTTGCTGAATTACAGCTGATAGTTCATGACAGTCCACTTTAAAAGGCTCTCTGCCTAAAACACACCTCTTGGAGATTAAAATGAAAGACCACAGTACTTTGAAGAAGGAGTTAATGTAACGGCCTTGAGTTAACGGCAGCGTGGCAATAAGGGATCAGATCAAGAGAATACATGTCAACAATTTTTTTACTATGACGTCTTTCAAACGCTAAACCAATGATCAAAACCGGTTTCTTTAGCAATAAAAGAAATACCTGATCTTTAAGAGCTCTTTTATTATCGACATCTCCAATTTTTGCCGAAAAGTCTATGTTTACAAATTTTCATTCGGTAAACTCAAAAATTTTATAGAACATGTGATGAGCATTCAATACAAATACATGAGTTTGTTAACCAGTTCAATTGTTGACAGCAAACTCCATCTATCAACCTGTATCCTCAAATTTGAGTCAATGATACACCCGCTTCACAACAGAGTAAGACACAACCTATTAAGCCACCTTTTGATACTACCGTTTTTCATTCTTGCTGTGACGAGTTGTATTTCAACACAGGTGCCATTGGAAGATTCAGAGAATATGCGCGATAATCTCCACCTGAACATAAGCGTCCACGATCCGTCTATGATCGAACACGACGGAAGATATTATATGTTTCATACTGGCCGTGGTATTGCCAACTGGGTATCGCGTGATATGGAAAACTGGATTCGCCTTGATCCTGTTTTTGAGTCGGCCCCGGAATGGACACAGGATGTTGTCCCGGAGTTTGGGAATCACATCTGGGCACCCAGTATAACCTTCCACAACGGCACCTATTATCTCTACTACTCTGTATCCTCCTTTGGCCGTAATAATTCAGCCATCGGTCTGGTAACCAATCAAACGCTTAATCCCGACGATCCTGAATTTGAGTGGGTCGATCAGGGGATTGTCATTGAATCGGTCCCCGGCCGCGACATGTGGAATGCTATTGATGCCACGCTATCGTTTGATGAGGACGGCACGCCCTGGCTGGCGTTTGGTTCACACTGGATGGGTATTAAACTGGTTCAGCTTGAAGATGATCTAAAAACAGTTGCTATCACGCCGGAAGGAAACGAGTGGTACACCATTGCCGAACGACATCGTTACTGGAAACTCGATGAACGCGATGCGGGCGATTCTGCAAATCCTGAGCTCGACTACGACGAACTGTATCCCGATTCTATTCTTGAACTAAATCGCCAATCGGAAAGCGGCGCCATTGAAGCTCCGTTTATTTTTAAGAAAGGTGATTATTACTACCTGTTTGTGTCATGGGATCGCTGCTGCCGGGGTGTTAATAGCACTTATAAAGTAGTCGTCGGCCGATCTGAATCGATTACCGGACCCTACCTCAGCAAAACCGGTCAGCGCATGGATTACGGCGGTGGCTCCATTGTCGTGAAAGGCAATGACGAATA
The DNA here is from genome assembly GCF_038150125.1 of Rhodohalobacter sp. 8-1. Lineage (NCBI taxonomy): Bacteria > Pseudomonadati > Balneolota > Balneolia > Balneolales > Balneolaceae > Rhodohalobacter > Rhodohalobacter sp. 8-1. Next base: position 355,398 of record NZ_JBBVMF010000002.1, read on the forward strand.
CGCGGCAGTCGGCCATAATTCGGTCTACACATTTGACGGCACGGATTACCTGGTGGCTCATGGCTATGATCTTAGTGACGAAGGCCGATCGAAGCTGGTTATCCTCGAAGTCACCTGGGATGATGATGACTGGCCTGTTGTTGAGCTCGACAGAGACTGATTTCCAGATTGAATTCGATATTTCTCATTTACTTATGACAAACCCTTACACAGATTAACAATGACACTTTCGACACAATCAGGATTCAAAAGAAAAAGAATATTTCTATACACTCAAATCAATTCGCTTTTATTTTCTCTGATGATAGTGGTTTTTTTCATCACTCTTTTGTCACCCATGGCTCACGCACAACACCTTGATGTTGGTGTTCACGATCCTGTGATGATTCAGCAGGATGATCAGTACTATCTGTTTGCCACCGGGCGGGGTATTGCCATGTGGACGTCACCGGATATGGAAAACTGGGAACGGCTTGACCCTATTTTTGAAGAAGCTCCCGAATGGACCCACAACATTGTTGAGGGAGGCCGTTACCATCTTTGGGCACCTGATATTACGTATCACGACGGCATGTACTATCTCTACTACTCCGTCTCAGCTTTTGGGAGAAACACATCGGCTATTGGCGTACTATCAAACCCAACACTCCACCCTGACGATCCCAACTATAACTGGACCGATCACGGACAGGTTGTGCGCTCGGTTCCCGGCCGGGATCTTTGGAATGCCATTGACCCCAATATCGCCTTTGATGATGAGGGCACTCCCTGGATGTCGTTCGGTTCATTTTGGAAAGGCATGAAGCTTGTTCGACTGAATGACAATATGATCGAAATTGATACAGATAATCAAGAGTGGCATACCATCGCGGCACGCCATCGCTACTGGAAGCTTGAAGACCGCAATGCCGGTAACTCAATGAACGGTGCTATTGAAGCCCCATTTATTTTCAAGAAAAACGGGTATTACTATAATTTTGTCTCCTGGGACGTTTGCTGTCGCGGTGAAGACAGCACCTACAAAATTGTAGTGGGGCGCTCGCGAGATATGACCGGCCCCTATCTTGATAAAGAGGGGGAAAATATGGTTCATGGCGGCGGCTCGCTTGTGTTACAGGGTGATGAAAATTATGCTGGAATCGGCCATCAATCTGCCTACACGTTTAACGGCATCGATTACCTTGTTGCCCATGGCTATGATCTCCGTGATGAGGGCCGCGCCAAACTCATTATTCTTGAAATGACCTGGGATAAGAATGACTGGCCGGTAGTGAATTTGTATGAGTAGAGAGGTTTACTTGATGATTAAATAAGTCAAGTCACATAGAAAATCTAAAAATTGAACATTACCATGCGGGTTACCGGAAACTGGTTTTTTCTACTGTACCAATTTGTGTGTAGCCATCCATTTCTAAATTTTTTTATCACCAATAACATAAAATAGTCCTTATCTCTGAAAAGAGAATCTCCTGAGTTCGACACTTTTAAAATGCATCATGTTTTTAGTCAATAAAAACAATTAGTTAACCCATTCATGCTCATCATTTTGGGTGTCCCAAGACCTCTCAAGGTAACTTGGTTCGCAGCAAATACCGGTTTCTCAGGCTTTCTACTTGAACTATGTCATTACTTTCTTATACAGATAATTCAAGTCTCATAGAAAGCTGATGATTTGAATAAAAACAGTGACAGGTGGTAATCAATGCTATTATGCCCCTTACTTTTGGTCCGCCAAAAGTAAGCAAAAACTCCAGGCTGTGATGGCTTCCGGGCACGGTTTGCCCCGCACGGTTACACTATGAGAATGCTCACGGTGTGAGCGCTCATAGCGATTTCTCCCGTGCTGTAGTGCAAACCATGCTATCCCTCCACCCATCAAGGCCGGAATCCTTCTTCCTAATCAATATTGCCGGATTTGTTGAATGAATTATTTCTGGGTGTCCCAGTGTCGAACTCAGGAAAATAGTCCTTATCTCTGAAAAGAGAATCTATTTCAAAAATAAAGTGAATGATGTTTTTTTCTTAATTTAGCACAAAGCAGCTCCAACGGAGCGCCGGTCAATAGCATTGTGCAACGCGTGATGACGATGACATGCAAATAACCCCATCCCGCAGCCCCAACGTGGGCGAAGGCCTGAGATGTCAGTCCCACACATATCGCGTTCATCAAAATCAATGCCGTATTGGTTTAAAATTTTTCTGTATTCATCCTTAAAGCTCACCCTTTGATGGTGTTTGTGCTGATTTATTGTGTATTCAATCACGGTGTCCACATGGTTCGGGGATACAGAGAAAATCCCGTATCCATCTTGCCAATAGAAATCAGCATACCGTGGATCGATAGTTTTCACCCATTTGGATGACCCCCGCTTGACTTGCTGAATTAATGTCATCTGAGCAATCTTTCTTAACAGCAGGCATAAAAAGATGAATGTGATTTTTATGTCCTTCAACCTGAACGGGATAACACTCCAAATCTTTACAAATTCCGCCAATGTGATTGTGGCATGATAAGGTTTTGTCTGGATGACGCCCTTTCAGGGCTTATGTTATTTACTGCCACTTCTGCCATAGCGCGCTGCACTATATTATTGACATATCCCCCTTTGGGGCAAAGAAGATCCTGAAATAAAAAGCCAGACGTATTTACGATCACGTTATACATAAATCTAAAAAAATAATATGGACACTTTTTTCGTGATCACATAACTAAAGAAGATGCTTATTTTACCAACTAACGATAAGCAGCCCTATTTCTTTCCCTTTCAGCCGTAAAGTTGACTATAAAACTGGTAGTTTGGTTTTAAATTACTTTCCTCTTGCCCAATAGCTTCGTAATTACATGAGTTCGAGTCGTGTGACAAGTGAATTTCACTTTAATAAGTCCGAAAAAGGCGTCATGCCGAATCGAGGTCCGGCATGACACTTTTGGGAATTAATTTATAACGGAACGCCCATTTTGAATAGCTTTCTCTATTCGTATTCTTTAATCGAACTCAGATGAATTACTCTTATTCCTGCAGCCACTCCACACTATTCTCCAGTATTGCGACGAACGCTTCATGGGTATGAGCATCGCCATCATGACCAAGCGTGATGTTTAGGACTTTACCATCACCGTGTTCTGTGGCCCAGACTACCGGATATTCGTTTCCGGTATCAGGTTCAATCCCGGTTGCCAATACATGCATGTCTACACCGTCCTCATCCCGCTGAAACCGATAGAGTTCGTCGGTAATAGTAAATCGTTGTGGTACGTTCTGCATCACCGGATGATCTTCGTCGTTTACCACAACCTCAAATTCACCAAGCGGACCGTGACTATTGGAACCACCGCCAATCAGGTTGCTGAAATACTCGGGCCAGTCCCAGATAAACCAAGTGGATGCATGTAACAAAACCAAGCCGTTTCCGGCTTCTACAAAATCTAAAATAGCATCGGGATAGGCATCGTGGTCGATCGCCTGGTTCGTACTCATCACCAGAAGATCAGCGGTCTCCAGCTGGGAAACTGCTTCAGCGGGATCAGATGTATAGCTGACCGACGCCCCGGTTCCTGCAATGATCGTTGAATCTTCTTCATTGAACCAGCGATCAAAATTGTGATGGTCTCCACCGCCAAAGATCAGTACGCTGGGTTGATCAGCAGATTGATCGGATTGTGCTTCCGAAGAACATGAAATGAAGGAAAAGATTAGTAAAATAGGTAATACGTATGAAAGAATAGATGTACGAGATTTCATTTTTGTCTGTTTTAAGTTGAATTGATCTTTTTCAATATAGTAAGGGACAATTTTGTCGAAATAAGCGAGCAACGCAATGTTAAACATGTGATTAGGTATTAAATCTGAATCTATGCTTCACGGCAGTGGCAAACGCTTTTTCATTGAAAAATAGGAGATCGCGGGTCAACGCCCGCGATGACACCTTTTTTTTACAACCATCATATTACGTCATGCCACGCTATGGGGCGTGGCATCTCTCATTCTCGCCAGATCTGTAATCCTGCCACTGGTAACTTATTCCCGTTACAAATATGGGAGATCGCGGGTCTGTGCCCGCGATGACAAGTTATGGTGCAGATTCAGAGATCCAGCGTCGGGGCGCGGAATGACAGCTTCCGGATTTCAAAATATATAGTTAACTAAAAAACAGGTAGATAATCACAATAAATACAATCAGCAGTATTGATGTGGACATATCCAGCCAGTTCCAGCTGCTCCTGTTTTCAGACCGGTCGGTGTCAGTCAGGGTTCCAAAGGTCAGCCCGGAAATCCTCTCGTAATCCGGCGGCTTAGTCATGTAGCTTACCCCGACCATTACAGCAACTGTTACTATAAATATGAACAGACTGTAGTACTGAAAAAACGTATTGCTCACAATCCAGAGGAATGACCCCTCGGCGTAGGCGAATCCATCAATCAGCGCAACCGGCGTATCAATGGCAAGCCTGAAAATGCCAAGAGAAAATCCTGCGAACAGTGCGGCAAGACATCCCTCCTTATTCAGTCGTTTAAAGAATATCCCCAGGAAAAAGACCACAAATATCGGCGGGGCAAGGTAAGACTGAACACCTTGCAGGTAATCATAAAGTCCCCTACTTCCCTGGATAACCGGAATCCAGGCCAGGCCAATGATAACCATGACTACAGTGGCAAGCCGTCCCATTAATACTAATCGTTCTTCTGATGACTCCGGCCGGAATTTTCGATAAAAGTCCATTGTAAACAGTGTTGACGATGCATTAAACACACCGGCAAGAGAACTCATCAGCGCAGCCAACAAACCTGCAACCACGATTCCCCGGATTCCAACGGGAAGTATCTCAGTGACAAGCATTGGAAATGCAGCCTGGGCATTTTGCGTGATTACCTCGCCATCAGCGTTAATGAGAGTTTCCTGGAGCATTGCATTTTGACCCGATTCAGCAAGTGCAAACGCGATAATACCGGGAAGGATAAAAATAAATACAGGAAGCAATTTGAGAAAAGCAGCTGCAATGGATCCGCGTCGTGCTTCCGTAATATTTTCGGCACCCAGCGCCCGCTGTACAATATATTGATCGGTCGTCCAGTACCACAGGCCCACAATTGGTGCAGCAAAAAGCATTCCCAGCCATGGATAGTTGGTGTTGAAATACCATGCCATTCTATCTTCCTCAAGCACAGGTGCCCATGTACCTTCCATTCCTTCAGGGACAAGTGGCTTCCACAGATCAAACATATCTTCTCCAACAATGCTGATGAGCTGATCCCAGCCGCCTATGGCCTGAAGACCGTAAATCATTACCAGAAGAGATCCGAATATCAACACAACTGTTTGAAGAGCTTCGGTATATGCAACGGCACGCAAACCACCCAGAACAGTATAGGCGCCTGTAAAAAGGATCACGAGAATAGATCCGATCCAGAAGCTGTTCATGCCCATAAAATTCAGCTCAGGCATCAGCACACTAAATACAATACCACCCGCAAAAATCCCCACTGCAATTTTGGTGAGAACGTATGCTACCAGCGATATTCCCGATAGCAGTGTTCGAGCAAGCGGTGAAAATCGCCGTTCAAGAAACTCGGGCATTGTAAACACTTTCGACCGGATAAAAAATGGCACCATCACCCAGCCAAGAACCAGCAGACACCAGGCGTGAAGCTCATAATGAGCCATTGCAACCCCATCCGTAGTTCCCGATCCTGCAAGCCCAACCAGGTGTTCCGATCCAATATTTGATGAGAAAATGGATGCCCCGACAATTAAAAATCCGAGGTGGCGACCAGCGAGAAAATAGTCATCCGGCGTATCCGTTTTTTGACGGATTACCCACCAGGCAAGCCAGCCAATCAGGAAAAAATATGCGGCAATAATGACCCAGTCGAGAGTTGCTAATGTTCCCATAAAATGCGTGCTATAAAAGTTTAAGTTATGTTAGACAGTTCATCAAAAGCAGTTAAAGAGGGCTTTGCGCAGTAGGCACCCCGACGAGGAAATGCCCATCTGTCAGCTGGTTTTGCGCCAACAGCATTACTTTGGGCCGGCTGATGGGTGGCCTTTACCCGTCAGCCCATAGAAACAACGTGCAGACGGGGCGGCCTCACTAAACTTCGACATATTCAATCCCGAGTATTCGTGCGAGCATTCGCCATTTTTCGCGCTGATCGCCAAGCTGCAGCGTTTGATGGTGAGTGCCGCCTGCACGAAGCCAGCCGTCGTTGGCAGCCCTGAGGCCACGGTCGGGTTTGAAATGGAAATAGGGCATTTCAATCGTTTCTACTTCTTCTGTATCCAGGATATCTCCATATATCGTTACCAGCCGAAACAGACCTCCCGAAAGGCCAACAAGCGAGACCATTGTAGCGGGGCCAGGCTGCGCCATAAAGACCGGAGTGGGCGGATTATCGAGATCACCAATACCAAGCTCGCGATTGGCAAGCCTGACCGGTTTTCCCTCCCTGGCCACTTTCCAGTTACCTTCGCCCATGTGGCTCATCAGCATCGATCCTTTTTCAAAATCCATCGCGTACATTTCAGTGAAATGCGCTGCACCGTTCAACAGGTGCCCGGCTGCCACTATGCTTGCCGCATTCGTGTCACCTTCCGCACCATAGCCATACCCCTCCGACATCAGGTTTGATGCGGCCAGCATGTTTATCTGGCTGAACCGGCCGTCGCCTTTGAACGAGTCGAAATGTGCGGAAAAGCCGTCATAGTCGTTCTTTTCAAGAAAATCTTTAAACCCAAGATACATCCTAACTGCATATCGAAGCGTGTCAGCGGGCATATCGTCATCTATATCAAACTGCTCTTCATGACGCTGAATCTCTTTGTCCAGCACGTCATCATTCACATCCTCCATCAACCGGTAAATGTCGCCCATATATTCGCGATTCACTTCCGGACCTATAATACGAGTCAGTGCTGCGTCATCAGTTAAAGTATCCCCTACGCCGTGCATTTTACCAAAGGCTGCAATCTTCATTTTTTTCATCTCTGATGCAGTCATCGCTGATATTGACCAGTCAGCCACAAAGGATTTAAACTCATCACTTTTCCAATCTGCTGAGATCACCTCATACGACTCACCGGCGGTTCTTAGCAACGCATTAGCCATATCCTGTGCGCCGTGAATACCCTGGTTGTAGGTCAGATCGGCCATATCCCAATCAGTTCGGACCACCGGTTCGGGCTGAATATTTGCCAGAAGAATCGGCAAGTTGTTTTTTTGGAGTGCCCTCACAGTTCGCATGGATGGCCCATACGTAAGCATCACAATCATGATTCCATCGAGGCCAGCATGATTAAAATTTCCCATGATCTCTTCAATATCGCTTCTGTTCCTTGCTGCTCTTGGAAACGTCCAATCGGCAACATCCGAAAGCTGACTGCAAACATCACGGGCGTAGCCCTCCTGCCGTTCCGTAATTCCAGGCAGTGATTTGTCATAAAGTTCCTGCATGATTCCTAAAAGGCCAATTCGTGGCTTTCTATTTTTTCTCATTTACCTATCGTTAAGATTTAAATTACCCCTGCCCGTAGTAGGCATCCTTTCCATGCTTTCGCTGAAAATGTTTCTTGATGAGGGTTTGTTTTAGTTTAGGCGCATCCGGCCTTATTTGCTTGGTAATGGAAGCCATTTTTGCAACTTCTTCCAGAACAGCACTTTTATAAACTGCTTCATCCACTGATTTGCCCCATGTAAATGGAGCATGGCTGCCAACCAATATCATACCGGCATCTTCATGAGAGATTTCTCGGTTCCTGAATTCCGAGATGATCTGCATACCGGTTTCAAATTCATAATCGCCCTCAATCTTGTCATCTGCCATTGGCTGCGTACAAGGAATATCCATTGCAAGATGATCGGCGTGAGTGGTTCCCAGAATAGGCAGATCCGTCAGAGACTGTGCCCAGGCTGTGGCATAGGTTGAGTGAGTGTGAACGACCCCGCCCACGTTTTCCCAATGTTTGTACAAAGCGGCATGAGTTAGCGTATCTGATGAAGGGCGCAGTGAACCTTCAACAACCTTTCCGTTAAAGTCGACAATAACCATATCACCGGGCTCAAGATCATCATAAGGCACACCGCTTGGCTTGATGGCAAACACGCGATTATCACGGTCAGCTGCACTGGCGTTACCGAATGTAAACAATACGAGCTTCAGCTCGGGGAGTCGCATATTGGCTTTATACGCTTTCTCTTTGATCCCAAAATACGTGCTCATAACTGTGCCTTTGTTTCGTCATTTTCTATATGTGCTCTCGCTTCGATGACCTCACCAAATTGCTGATATCTGCTGTAAAGTTCTTTGTAGATATCAGTCTTCTGTTTATCCGGGTGATATGTTTTTTCAAACCCGTCTCCCATAGAGGTCATTGCCTTTTCAACTGTTGGAAAAAGGCCTGCAGCCGTTGCCGCAAACATAGCTGCACCCATCGCACACGTTTCATCAGACCGTACAATTTTAATGGGCATATCGAGTACATTGGCAAGCGTTTGCATGACATAGGGTGACTTCTTTGCCACTCCCCCCAAGCCTATCACACCATCAATTTCAATTCCTTCGGATTCAAAACGCTCAACAATCGCTTTTGCTCCAAAGCATGTAGCTTCAACAAGTGCTTTAAACATATGAGGGGCGTCGGTGGCCAGGTTAAGTCCCTCAAATGCTGCTTTCAGATGTTGATCTGCATCCGGTGTACGGCGGCCGTTAAGCCAGTCGAGGGCGATTTCGTCATCGGGTGACGGCTCTAGTTTTGATGCGGCATCGGAAAGAATTTGGATGGTGTGATTATCCAGGTGGGTTTGTAAGCGCTTTTTTTCTGAGCTGTTTAAAAAATCGATATCCTCCAATCCATGCTTTACCGGCCACTGTAATATATCTTTAAACCATGCATACACATCTCCAAAAGCCGACTGCCCAGCCTCGAGACCCATTAAGCCCGGGATTACGGATCCATCAACCTGACCACAAATACCGCGGATCAATTTTCCATCGATATCGTTGTGAGGTACAACCAGCATATCACATGTTGATGTCCCCATCACACGGCTAAGATAGTAGGGTTTAATTTCTCCACCAACGGCACCCATATGAGCATCAAAAGCCCCCACCCCTATCGTGATGTCCGTATTCAAACTCCATTTTTCAGCCCATTTGGAGGATAGCGATCCCGCAGCCTGATCAGATGTTTCAGTAGTTCTGTAAAGCCTCTCCCTCAAACCTGACAGCAGAGGGTCCAATGAGGATAAAAATTCCTCCGACGGCAGCCCGTCAAATTCTTCATGCCACATCGCTTTATGTCCTGCAGCACAACGGCTTCTCTTCATACTGGCGACATCTGTTCCACCAGTTAGTTCGAAGGTAATCCAGTCGCAGTGTTCGGCCCAGGAATAAGCGGCGTCACGCACATTTTCATCCATTCTGCTAATGTGTAATAACTTCGCCCAAAACCATTCTGACGAGTAAATTCCGCCGACATACTTTGTGTAGTTCGTTTCTGGCCAGGCAGAGGCGAGTGCGTTAATTTCACCTGCTTCTTCAATCGCGGTGTGATCTTTCCAGAGTATAAACATCGCGTTCGGATTCTCTTGAAATCCTTCAGTTAACGCAAGTGGTTCACCTTTCTGAGTTACCGCTACCGGCGTCGACCCGGTTGTATCAATTGACATGCCTTTAACTAAGGATTTTTCCTCGACAGACAGATCAGAAACAATCTCGCTCACGGCTGTTTCCATCGACTCGAGGTAATCCAGAGGATGCTGACGAAATTGATTCTGTGAAGGATTACAGTAAAGCCCCTGCTTCCATCGCGGGTATTCTGATGTGGAAACTCCTCTTACATTACCGTTTATATCAATCAAAATGGCACGAACGGAATCCGTGCCAAAATCAATACCAATGACTAGATCAGCAGCTTCTTTCACCATCTTTATGCTGTTTGGTTGATGTCAACTTGTACTCAATGATGTATGCCCGTTAACACTTTCATATCAAGGACTAGTAAGTAAGTGTTATTGTAACACTTTTCGAGGAGTGCGTCAAATGCTACTTTCTTGTAATTGCAAATTTATAAATAGTTGAAGAGAGTTTTGTAAGACAGTTGATCAGAGATTAATCTCCGAACCTACGGGATGAAATATGGTTTAGAGAGGGATTTGCAAAACCAGGGATTTAATTTAGCAATGGAGATCCGGAATCCATTTAAGAGTTGTAAACCTAAGGCCAAACTTTTTTCAAATAGCTATAGGTGCCAAACCCAGAAATATGGAGCAATTCGATATTTGATAAAACCAGTTTATGTACTCAAGCGCCAGCGAGAAACCACGGCTATCACATTTTACGGACGGTTTTTCATTTCAGTGATTATCGAATCTTTATCACATAAGAAATCTCGGAAGGATTCTTTTAAGATAAGCTAATGCCGAAGCCTATACTTTCGGCGGCTTGAACATCATTTTTGTTCCGCCATTCTTGTTCTTCTGTTCCGAGTACTTGTCTTCGTCGAACTTATAAAGGTAGGCCCCCTTCTTGGAATACTTCTTCTGTTTTTTGTCTGTCTTCTCAAGAACATTCATCGATAAAATGCGACGACGAAAATTACGTTTATCGAGGCTTGTCTCATAGATCGCTTCATACAGCTGCTGAAGTTCCGGAAGAGTAAAGGTATCCGGTAACAGCTCAAAACCGACCGGCTGGTTTGATGCTTTATGACGTAAACGAGCCTTTGCCAGGCTTACCATCTCTTCGTGATCAAAAATCAGGTTCGGCAGCTCATCGATAGGAAACCACTTGGCACCAAATTCCGGAAGAAGATTTTTATCATGATCATTTAGATTAATCAAAGCGTAGTAGGCAACTGATATCGTACGGGCAACAGGATCACGGTCAACTTTACCGAATCCTTTAAGTTGTTCGAGGTAAATATCTTTCAAACCGGTAAGGGAAGAAAGTATTCGGCTGGCCGCCTCATCAAGGCTTTCATCCGACTCAAGAAATCCCCCCATCAAAGACCAGTCCCCTTTTCGGGGTTCAAAGTTTCTTTTGATTAATAGCAGTTTCAGATCCTTGCGGTCGAAGCCAAATATAATACAGTCGAGTGCCACGTAGCACTGCTTATGTTCAGAATAAGAATAATCCATAAAATAATGTTAGTTATCAGAACAGAAAATACCGCATTTCTGCCTCAAAATTGTCAATTATAATTGAGCATGATCCCTTTAATAGATTAGGAATTTGACGTTAAATTATTTAGCGCCAAATTCATACACAATTACATTACGATATGTCTCGCCCGGATTTAATATCGTTGACGGAAAATTGGGTTCATTTGGTGAATTCGGAAAATGCTGAGGTTCAAGACAAAAACCTGAGTACTTTTCAAGTTCAATCCCATCTCGGTTTGTTAATTTGCCATCCAGAAAGTTACCGGAATAAAACTGAATTCCAGGTTCTGTGGATAAGACATTTAATGTTCTCCCCGATCCAGGCTCCCTAACTTCAGCCTGGAGTGATATACCGTTTTCATTATTATCGGTCACAAAATTATGATCATAACCGCCCGAAACATTTTCAATGCGAGATCCAATGGTTTTGAATTCAGTAAAATCGAATGGAGTGCCCTCTACCGGCTTTATTTCACCTGTTGGGATTAAGTCGGCCGTTACAGGCGTGTAGCTGTCGGCATGGATCTTCAGCTCGTGATTTAAAATCGTATTGGAAGGATCGCCGGTCAGGTTAAAATAACTATGCGCCGTTAGATTAACGGGCGTGGCTTGATCAGTAGTGGCTTCAAATTCAAGCCGCAGCTCATCGTTATCTGTCAGGATATAAGTTGCGGTAACATCCAGCCGGCCGGGATAGCCTTGTTCGCCATCTTCACTCGTATAGCTGAGCTTCAGAGTGTTATCGTTAATTATTTCTGCATCCCACAACACTTTATCGAAGCCCTTTGTGCCCCCATGCAGATGATGATCGCCATCGTTCACTGTCAGCTGATATTCGGTTCCACCCAGCTCGAACTCCCCGTTTTCAATCCGGTTACCATAGCGGCCTATAAGCGCTCCAAAGTACGGATGTTCGCCCAGGTACGAGTCAAGGTCATCAAATCCTAAAACAATATTTTCGATATTACCGTCTTTGTCGGGCGTTTTAAGCGAGACAATAATACCGCCATAATTTGTGATTTTAGTCTCTATTCCATTCTCGTTGGTGAGAGTAAACAGGTGAGCTGTTTGTCCGTCGCTAAGTTGACCAAATTCTTCTTTCACTATGTTTGATGAGTTAATTGATTGGGATTGATTACAAGCTGTGACAAAAATTGTAGTTGCTATGCAAATCAGTATTGCGGGCAGCATTCTTTGGATTCGAGACGTTGACTGAAAGCGCTTTTCACATATTGTTTTAAGCATGTAATACTGATGTTATTTAGTGTTATTGAAACACTTAAGGAAATACTAAATATTTTTATAAACAACAAGTGAATCTGCAGTAAACGATTAAAATATCTTCAGTATTGAAAAAAACTCTTCTCTCTGGAGGAGTCCTGTAAACACAGATAGAAGTGAGTTATTTACTCAAGCGTAGTTGAAAGATCAAATGCAACTGTTGTGGTGTGGCCGGTTTCATATTCGCAAACCAAGGCATGTTTCAAAATGTAGGTGACACTTTTTAAACTGCGCCAGAGAAATTGCCCGATAAAATTTCTGAAGATATTTTTATATCCCAAAATAACTATCTCTGTTTTGTCGTAATGATTATCGCGCCGCTGCTGGCAGCTAGTCCAAAACGAGAAGACGCGTCCGGCCCTTTTAGAATCTGTATCTAATTAATGAAATCGAGCGGAATCAAATTCTCCACCCGGTTATAATCATTGCCCATTCTCACGCCATCAACCACAAACATCGGGTCTGATGTTGAGTTAAACGACAGATTACCGCGAATCCTGACTCGGGTTTGGCCATCAATATTGTGAACACTCACGCCGCCTGCGCGGCGAATGTAATCAGCAAGAGTAAGCGACGGATCGTGAACTTCAATCGCATCTGAATTATCACTGTTACTGCTGCCTGACGAGCCAGTTGTGACGCAGCCGGATAAAAGCAATAGAGCCGCTATAGCGACTGAATATGCATAGGTTTGAATTCTCATAATCGCCTATGGGTCAAAGTTTAGATTAGATCGAAACCCTCCAAGCGTTCGGAACACCTGTAGTGATATTGCTAATCTGTGCCATTGAGCAGACCTCCAAGGTTTCCGCCCCGAAGGGATCACTTTGTGAAAAACCGGAGGTCTTACCCTGAACCCACCACTTAATCAGTTTTCCCCAGCGTCTTATTTGCAATCTGACGGTTATAAATGATAAAAAGCACCATCACCACGCCCCACTGCACAAAAACGGTGGCCACCGAAAACGGACTCAGTGGATTATACCAGGTGTCGGGGGCATACACCGCGGCACTCAGGTAGATCCACCACGCAAGCAAACTGACCACCTGGACCGGCACTACATACTTCAAGATAAATGTCCACCATTTGCCCAGCTGAAGACCGGTATCATGGGCATTCACAACTGTTTTTCTAAATTTTTCGGGACCGAATCCAATCACAGCAAACGACATAAAACCGCCGGAGACCATCAGACCGACGCCCCACACAAAATCCTGGTTGGCGAAGAAATCAAGCGACAGAGCTGATGGCAGGCCGAACAGAAATCCGGCAATACAGACGCCGATGGCCGCTTTTTTTCGAGATATTCCCATGTCGACAAAAACTTTAGTAGCGAGTTCAATCATCGAAATGAGCGAACTGAATGCAGCGAACGTGAGCCCAAGGAAAAAGAGAATGGCAAAAATTTGCCCTCCCGGCATGGAATCGAACAGCTGCGGCATCCACATAAATGTGAGGCCGGTTGAAGCAGGGCCTGACGTTTGCATCACTCCCAGGATTTCACCGTTTGTCATATCATCGCCGAGAATCCCGAATACAGTAGAAAAAATGATAACAGCGGCAATCAGCGATATCATATTATTTCCAATACCAGTCTGCAGTGCACTGACAGTAATGTTATCCTGCATTCTCATGTAGGCTCCGTAGGTGAGTATAAGTCCCCAGGCCGCGCCGGTATCCCATGCGTTTTGCGTGAGTGCCTCGAGCCAGATTTGCGGCTCTTTGAGAGTACTCCAATCGGGAGTAAAAAGGTATGCGACCCCTGCACTGCTGCCTTCAAGCGTTAATGCCCTGATCAGCGAAACAATTAAAACCAGGATCAGAGATGGAATCAAAATTTTGTTGATCCGTTCAATACTTTTCACGCCTTTCAAAATTACAAGTCCACCCAACGTTATCATAATTGCATGAAACAGGGAGGGAAACACTGAGCTTTGAAATCCTGTCCAGACCAAATCGGCCTGCTCAACGCTCTCGGGAAGTGACGCAAACAATGATTCGAGCAAATAGTAAAGGCACCAACCGGCAACCACGCTGTAGTAAAACATGATGGCTGTGGCAACGAATCCAATGAAAGCCCCCATCCATGCAAATTTTTCACCAATCATTTTGATGAAGGACCCAACCACGCCCTGCCTGCCGTGGCGTCCAATGCCGTACTCAGCAATAATCAGCGGAATGGACCAGATAAACAGGAACGTGACCCACGCTACTAAAAAGGCTCCGGCTCCATCTTCAGTTCCATTCTGAGCCGCGATCCGGGGAAACCGCCAGATGTTCCCGGTTCCAACCGCAATTCCAAGAACACTTAAAATCAGCCCCCATTTTGTCGCAAACCGTTCGACTGTAGTTTTTGCCATATGACCCTGTATAAATTGAAATGTTTAGTCAGTAAATAAAGGTAAAGCTGCCGTGGTTTGATAGTTTAGAATCAGCAGCCTCCTTATAATTGGGCTTAATTTAATCGAAAAAGTGAAGACCTTCATCTTTTATTCTGAATCGCTTACATCGTCAGCCATCTGGTTCCAGTCAGGAGTCGTTTCACCCTGCAAATGTTTCACAAAGTAATCGAAGCGTTTACGCTCCTCATACCTGCCGATGGACCCGTGTCCAGCTCCGGGAATTGCGATAAAATCGAAATCCTTGTTCGCCTTGATCAGCGCATCAGCCACCTGGTAAGTGGAGGCGGGATCGACGTTTGTATCCAATTCGCCCACAACAAGCAGCACATTCCCCTGGAGATTATGAGCGTGTTCTACATTAGAGGAGGCCGCGTACTGCAGACCTATTGGCCAGCCCATCCACTGCTCGTTCCACCATATTTTGTCCATTCGGTTGTCATGACATCCGACGGACGACACGGCTACATGGTAATGTTCGGGATGAAACAGCAGTCCGCCAAGAGAACTTTGGCCACCGGCAGAACGTCCGTAAATACCTGCTCATAATAATTTGAAAAAGAATATTTTAATGGTATTTGTGGTTCAGGTTGAGCTGTAAATTTCTTTGAGCTACACGTAATTTCGTATCAACATTAAACTTTACTTCACCGGCACCGTAATTTGCCATAAAATGCCCTCTCCCTCGGCACTTTCTACCTTGTATTCTGCATTCAAATCATCGAGCCTGCGACAAACAGATCTGAGCCCGACTCCATCAAAATTTTCAAGATTGGAAGAATCAAAGCCGACGCCGTCGTCAGAAATAAGGATATGAATGCCCTGATCATACCTTAGCGTCATACTTACTTTATTCGCTGAGGCATGTTTTAATATATTGGTTATGATCTCTTTGAAAACAAGGAACAGCTGTTTTCGCATACCAGGGTTGATCCGGATTTGCGGATCTCCCTCAATTTCCCAGTCGATTGTCCAGTGGTTTTTTCCTATTACATTTTGAACATAGCCCTGACACGCTTTAATAAAATTTCCCCAGGTATCCTTTTTTGGATCAACTGACCACATCAAATCCCGCATCGTTTCAACAGCCATATCAGAGGTTTTCTATAGCTGCTCAAATTTATCATTCCCCAGATTTTGACCAGGTTTTAGTGTGTTAATATTAAAATTGATACTGGCGAGCACCGACGCCAGGTCATCGTGAAGATCTCCCATGATCCGGTTCCGTTCTTTTCTTATATCGGAAAGGTGCTTGTATCTCTGGTAGATGTAGCCTCCGGCAATCCCAAGAAAAAGTATCGCAACAAATGTTTCAAATAGTGTTGTTTGCCAAAAGGCCGGGTCAATTGTGATTGAGAGTAGCGACGATGCAACTTGAGTATACCCGTACTTGGATTCTACTCTAACGTCCATTTGATAATCACCCGGACCCAAATTTGTAAACTGCATAATATTTTGATCTGTAGCCGGCAGCCATTGATCCGAGTAACCATTCAATCTGAAAAACCACTTTTGTGATTCCGGATCACGCAAATCGAAATTGGAAACACTCAGTTTAAAGTTGTTTTCATCGTAGTTGAGCATCATGTCTCGATCAGGTTTGAATGTCTTTTCAGATCCTAAAACTTCAAACGAGACAACATTTATATCGTAACCATTGGATGGAATCGTCAGGCTATCTGTTTCAAATGCCACGATCCCATTATAGGTAGACACCCAAAGTTCTCCGGTGTTGCTTTTGAGTAGAGAATAAGATATTTCCCGATTGAACATCCCATCTCGCTCATCCAGCCGAATGACTCTGCCAGTATGATCTGAAATTACAATTCCCTGGTTCGTCCCGGCCCACCACCTGTTTTTGCTGTCTTTGTAAATACTATTCACACGTTCACCCTTCAAGTGAGAGAATTCCGCAGCCGGTATCATAGTCCTCAGTTTTTCATCTATTTCAAATACGCCCTGATCTGTCAATGCCAGCGTCCTTCCTCCTTCGATCTTTTCAAAGCCATAAATTTGTAGCAGCTGATCAACTTGTTCATCAGGAAACAGGCGTGATATAACAGGTTTCCCGCCTATCCATTCTATAACCGATACTCCCTTTGTGTTATGACCAACCCATAATCGATTTTGCCGGTCGTCAAAATAGGTCGATATAATGAAATCCTCAGCAAATGAATTCTCAATATTGGAATCTGAATGGTATGTCGTCCATCGATCATTTAGTGACGAATACTCATGCAACCCATTCCGGCTGCCAACCCAAACCCTTCCCTTCTTATCTCCTGCCAGAGTTCGCATCAAATCAGGCGCAGGCCCGGTAATTGTATCTTGCTGCTGAACAGGGTACCACTCCCACTCGGCATTTTCATGATCATATACGTTCTTATCAAAACTCGCCAGCCTGTAGGATGTTGACGCCCAAAATGTATCGGCTCCATCCCATCCTGACCATACGGAAATATGAGGTAAGTGACCCTCCGCCACCTCATTATTGTGAAACAAAACATTGCCGAGATGATCCATTAGGTAGTAGCCGTTTTCATACGTACTCACAAAAAACGTGGAATCATCAATGGCGCGCATGTGGAGAATTTGAAGCGCAATTTCGTCACCTTTAATAGATTCAGTTGTTAGTAACCGCCTGCTTTTACGTGTCAGCGGATTGATTTTAGTGAGTCCCCCGCCTTTCGTGCCGGCCCAAAGTATGTCTTGTTCATCTACATAAACACGCATGATATCGCTGGGTAGACGGTTGTACTTATCTTCTATTTCAACAAATGTTCTTGAGTTAGTATCAAAATAAACGAGTGATGACACTCTCGTACCTAACCAAAACTGATTAGGCTTTTTTGGAGATTTCGTGGCATCAGGAATAAAATGGTTGACCCATCCCTCTTCCGGTGGATTAAATCTATACTCATGTAAGCTCTCCTCATGTCGATTGTATAGCAGCATCCCTCTGTCAACACTCGAAAACCAAGCGAGACTATCACCCTCAAAAAAGATCTTCCGGGCACCACGTAGATCATTTGGAGGATCAGCAGTGCGAACAACTTGAAACACTGTATCTGTTGGTGCTTTTCTGAGGACCGCATCCGTGATTCCAAGCCACTCTGTTCCATCATCTGTGGTGTCATAGAAATATAGTACAGAATCTTCCGGTTTTATTTGATTATCTAAGTACCTCTGGTCTTCTTCTGTGATGGGCAGATGCATATGGCCATACTCCTGAATCGATGGATTGAAATAGAGAAGTTTCAGGCTTTCATAGGTCGGCTGGTCAACGAACTGGAGTAAGACCGTATCAGGAGAGTGTTCGATAAACGAGTACCAGTCGTGATCTCTCAGGGATTCGGGAGCCATCGGCTGTGGAACAAAATCCTGCAGGTCCTGATCGTATTTGTTAATATAACCGACATCTGAAATGGCCCACAGTGTTTGATTTTTGTCGACATGCAGCCTTCGAATATTGCGGCCTTTTATGTTCGAGTAATCACCATGTGCATAATTTTTAAACGTATATCCGTCATATCGTGTGACTCCCGACTGATGGGCAATCCACAAATAGCCGGTTGAATCTCTCACGACGTCCGTAACTAAGGATTCACCAAGCCCGTCAGCCGTTGAAAACTGCTCGATCACATATTGCTCAACGTCAGGCTCTTGATACGACGCCGACTGGAGCATCAGGAAGCTTGTAAGCACATAACCTAAAAGCATGTATCCCTCTCACTGTACAGGACTCAAAGAAGCTGTCGTTTAATGGCGATTGATATGGCGGCAGCTTTGTTGTTGACCTGTAGTTTGTAGTAAATATTTCTTACATGATAACGGACTCCGTCTACACTTAAATAAATGATTTTTCCTATTTCTGCAAATGTTTTTCCGTCTATCATTAGAGACAGGATTTTTTTCTCTCTTTTGTTTAGATGAATATCATCCTCTTTGTTTTGATCTTTGAAAAAATCAACGATTTTACCGGCGATGAGCGGACTGATAGGAGACCCTCCCTCTAAGATATCCTGGATAGACTGAAGTAGATCATCAGGCCTGACATTTTTGTCCATATAGCCCACGGCACCGGCTTTCAGCGCCTTAAAGATATGTTCTTCATCATCCAGAACCGAGACCATCAGTATTTTAATTTCGGGATTTTCCTTGAGGATCAGCGGAATCCCGTCTATACCGTTGATACCCGGAAGCTGAATATCAAGCAGTAGTATCTCCGACTCTTTCAAATGCGTTGAATGTATAGCCTGCCTGACAGATTCAAACCCAAACACCTCTTCAATCTCCTCCTGCTGGTTCAAAAAATCTTTCCAGCTCTCCCGAAGTGTTGCATTGTCTTCAATTATGGATATGATGGTCATGTACACTCCGGCTCATCTTGGGATTGTCCCTTGTGTTTCATGCAATGTAATGAGATCGATGGCCTAAATCACTGCATCATCATGCAGTCAATTCCTACCCTACTATCAGAAATTGTGTACAGAGACCGGAAAAGTGAATTTGCCTAATAAAACACAAAGTTTAAGTTCACAAGTTTCAAAAACAAATTTTTTTGTTCTGAGAAATTAATCCTATCACTAAACCACCCTGCACTGAAAGTACATGGGTTTAATAACGGACTAAAGTTCTATTCCAAGATGAAACCTGAGACGTCACCGATCACCTTGCTTCTGTGGTGCTCCAGGTACGCCTGAACCATCTAATCAGTTATATTCCCGGTGCTCTATTCTCTATATCCAGTCTCCCAAAAGTTCCGGCCCCAATACCTTTTCTTTAACTCAGGGTATTCTGTCTGAATCATTCTCGACGAGTGTCCTTTAATTCGTTTCACTAATTGACTTATCGAAGTGCGGGGTAGATATTCAATTTGGATGTGGACATGGTCTTTGCTGACAACTCCTTTCAAAATCTCCACTTCCTCCACATCACAGATCTGAATGACCAGTTCACGACATCGTTTCTGGATATCTCATTTCAGCACACGACATCGATATTTCGTGACCCACACAATGTGACACGTTAAACGATTCGTTGTGTGACTTCCTTTGCGCATTGGCTTTCCCATAGCTTAAAGGATACCACTTTTTAGACTTTTCGAAACTCTAAAGTTCTGCACTGAAAGTGCAAGGTTTTAAACCCTCCTTTCGGACCAATAAAATCGATTACACAAGCCAACTTAATTCTTGTGATCAAGAAAATAATTTGAACGGACTCAATTTAAAAAAGTATCGATAAAATAATATGAGTCATATACTACATAATTATGTAGTTATAATTACTAATCAAATTTTTATACTCGTATAAACACTCACAAACCAATCTAGCATGAAATCTATAACATTATTCTTCATAATCTTTTTATTCAGCCTTTTTTTTATTGGATGTCCTTCTACTACTAAAAATCTTTCAACTTCAATACCAGATTATGGTGAAAATAAGGATGAATACGAAATTAACCGAGGAAATATATCGGTTTATCCATCCCGGATGACAGAAATCAGTACAAAAGAAAAACTACTTGATTTAGGTGATCTTTTGGAAGCATCATTTATATACAATGCCATTTCGGGCACTAGACAGGCTTCTATTTCAAACAGCAACAGAAACAGTTTTGGGTTAAATTTAAGTGCTCGTGATTTTATTGCTAAATCATTGGAAAAAAATACCTCTGACTCATCTCAAATCAATGAAAGCTCTTCTATTACCCAGACATCTGTTATGAATAACGAAGGTGGTTCTACTTCCAACAATACAGTTCGAGATGAAGATTCTAGTTTTTCATCTAGCAGCAATCAAAATTCCTCACTAACTAAAAGTTTCGTCGATCAACCTGAAAATATATATTCATACAAATCTTTGGCCAGCCCTGAAGATTCTGGAGATAAGGAAGTTGCTTTCCGAGAACTGATTACTGCTGTTGTAAATGCCCAATTAGGTGGGAGAGGGTTATTACGCAGAATGAATTTATCACCGTTGGCCTCAGAAACACATAAGATGTATATGATGCCAGTTGATATTAATTTTACACCAGGAAGATATACCTCAAAAAATTACCGAGGACACGCCGAACTTCTATTGGCTCCGCCACATATAAATGATGAAGAAACTACATTTAATATCATCGCTGTAGCTCCGATGGGATACTCTCAAATTGTTTCCGAATTTTCATCAGCTTTAAAGGAATTAACTGCGAGCGCCTTTGCCGGTATTGGAGCGTCAGGAATTTTAATGGAAGGAAAGCTGGAAAGTTTAATACAGCAGTTATCTGAACTTGATGCAATTGTTTCTCAACCAGAGTTTGCTGCTAATATAACGGAGCCTGACAGGGTGGTATTCGATTATTTTGGCACCAAAGATTTATCTGGCTCCACCAAATTAAAAGCTCAATCATTTCAGGTTGAACTGCTAATACTTGTCAGTAACATTGAAGCTAATGGAACTCCAGAAAAACTTGAAATAAGTGGATCTGAATTAATTCAAAAATTTGAAAATTCAACTTTTAACAATGCTTTGGCAGCAATTACTAACTCCAAAAAATCTCCCGTTTTTTCATACAAGTGGCATTATATACCAACTGAAAAATTTAAAAAGGGAAATACTTGGAATCCAAATGTATATGGTATGGGTTTCAGAACTATACAAAAAACTTTAATGACTCAACAGTTGGGTAATTTTTCAAGAATAGATCTTACAGGTGTTACAATATTAAATCAATCATTTGATAATAATACTAACAAATATACTGGTCATTTAATGTTCAATGGCACAGGACTTAATGTTCATAGAAAAATAAACAACTTGTATAAAGCTACTAAAGAGGGAATAGATACCAATTCTAATTACGATAAATTTTTAGAAGAAAAATCATTATCTAGCTCTAATAATACAAATACAACTACAAATACTAGAAACACTTATCCCAACCCCAATAATGAACTTAGTAGTTTTATTTCAACTGTAACAACAACTGATGGTGAAATTATCATCAACAGCTTACCTCATGAAAATGCTTGGGTAAGTGATAAACATGTGAGCTTTGAATTCGAATCAAAAGAAATATTAGAACCTGGACAAAAGTTAAATGTAGTACTGCAAGTTAGAGAATGGATAAAAGACGAAGATGACGGAAAAATATCTGATCCACATGAAACGATAATTCTATTTAAAACACTTGCTGTAGCAGGTAAAAAAGTTGATCAAAAAGAAAAGGGAATTACAGACTTGACTGCTAAAGCAATAACCTTAGAGCGTGGTTTGGTTGGCATAGAAATAAGTTTTAATCAAAAAGGCGTAACGGCTAGTACGTTTGAAGTCAATGGGACCAAAATTGAAAGCTTTTTACAAGAAGAGATTAAGGATTTAAAAGATGCCTCTGGAGAAGCATACCAACAGGTTACTAAGACTCTTAAGATTACCCTTACTAATGATGAGCAGGAATTACAGGAACTATCAAATAATAAATATTACCTGGTCATTAAAGATAATAGTAACCCTAAACCAAAAGTTTTAGTGTCTAAACTCGTGGAAGAATGATTATTCTAAATCATCGTTTTATCATTAATAATTGACAGATTTAAGGGAATGTTATGAAAGCCGAAGGAGATTTTCTTCTTTGGCTTTTTAATGGGGCTCATCGGTCGTTTGAGTCTTCAGTATCACATGTGCCGTTGGTATGATTATTATCGAATCATCTAAAGGTGGCTTTGCTGTGCAAAGCCTGTCCATATCTTATTTACGCTCATCTGGTTTCCCTTTACAAGCTGGATTCCGATTAGAGACCCTGTAAAAGAGTATAGCAAGACTATTAGGTTAGAGGTTTTCAAAGCTCACCTGGAAGGTGTCTCAGGGGACTCTTACTAACCTAATACCGTAAACTTATCCATAAATTTTTCCAATTTATCATTTCGGACTACAATAATTTTATGAACAGTAATAATAGCCAATATCATATAAAAAATATTCTACGTAAACATGTAGTGTAAATAAACTATCCTAAAGTTAGGTTGTTCATAGAACCAGTTATTCAACTGGTATTAAACCTTAATCAAATCAAAACTTATGAACTGGATATTCCGGTGATACTGACCCCCCATTCCGGGCATATTGACCCCCTAAGGTTTGGATTTC